>JANLPT010000229.1:0-3010 GCA_031367405.1 Bryobacteraceae bacterium | reverse complement strand
ACGATGATCGCCTCTGACGGCTTCGATGTCCTCGACGGCCAAGGCGGCCACCCCCGCTCGGCCGGCACCTTCTCGCGCATCCTCGCCAAATATGTCCGCGAAGAAAAGTCACTGAGCCTGATGGACGCCATCCGCAAAATGACCCTGATGCCCGCCCAACGCCTCGAAGCCCGCGTCCCGTCGATGCGAAACAAAGGCCGCATTAAACTGGGTGCCGACGCCGACCTCACCCTCTTCGACCCCGCCCAAATCCGCGACCAATCCACCTTCGAAAAGCCCGCCCAATTCTCCACCGGAGTCCGCTACGTATTGATTAACGGACAACTCGCCGTCCGCGAAGGCAAGCCCATAGAAACCACGCACGCCGGCCAACCCATCCGCGCCCCGATCATCAGACCAACCAACCCTGACCGTAAGGCAGGGGATGTTACGGTCAAATAAAATGGGCTAAACTTTCACCTTGTCGTAATCGAACCGCTCGTTCACCAAATGATACTTGGGCTCATTGGCTTTTTGCAGATAGTAAGTCTTCAGCGGCGTGCGGGTGAAGTCCGCTAACTTACGCCTCACCGGCGCGCCCTTCACCCACTCGTACACTTCCACTTCCCAAGGATTGATCGAATCAATTAATCCGCGCTCTTTTGCGATGCGGAATAGGTTCACGTTGCCGGGCTCGTGCCCACCCAGATACATCCCCACCATGTCCAAGTGGAAGCGGTCCTGGCCAAACATCACCAGATTCGTCAGATGGTCGTCGCCCACGCCAAAACCATCGCCATCGCGACCGTAAATACCTTCAATGATCGACAGCCCCGGCTTCACCGTCTGAAAATGATCACAAGTCTTATGCGCCCAGATCTCCTGGTGCACCGGACTCAGCGGTGCCGCCGAATCATAACGCGCAAAGCCCTTCCGCTTATGCTCATCGAAGAACGTATTCACCACTTTTTCCACGTTCTGATGAATATCGGGCTTCATCCAAGCCGGCACGCCCGTCACGCCGCTCCAACCGGGGCAGAAGCGCACGAACGGCTTCACCACCAGCCCTTGCAGATTCTTCACCGACAAGGTCATGCACATGCCGTGCGACTTCCACTTGGCAATGTTCAACAGCCACGTATCCGGCTCGCCCACTGGGGCAAAGTGCGGAATGCGCTTGTACACCACGGCCTCCGGCACCTGGTGCCAGTTCATCTCGTAACCATCGCGAAAATTGCGCGCCCGCCGCTCCGGCTCGTTCATCTCCACGCCATGGCGTTCGTTGATGTCTACGAAACCGCGGTAATTCCACGTATTGAAGCCATTGGCTTCCACCCAGTGGAACTTCTTCAGCCCGATCTCCTTCATCCCCATGATGAGACCCTCGTAGAATTGCGCGTCCGTCCCGGTGCCCCAATTCTCCTCGTGCGCCCGGCTATTGCGTACCGAAGTGAAGTTTGGTTTAAGCACGATCCGGTGCGATGTCGGCACTCCCCCGCGCTCCACCGGTACCAGCACTTCGCGCGCCAACTGCAAGCCCGCTTGCCGCTTCGACGGCTCGTCCATTTTGTGCGGTACTTGGGTCCGCTGAATAAAAACAGCCTTGGGGTTCGCCAACAAAAAAGGATGCAACGCAAACTGGCTTTTCGGCAACCGCACCGGCGCGGCATTCAAAGCCAAAGGAGCGAGAGCAAGCAGATCACGGCGCGTGATGTCCATAAACTCAGTCTAACGCTTCTTGTCGCTCTTCCTCCCACTGCCGAAATCGATGCAGGTGAGCATCCAAATCGACGCGATTCCCCTTAAACTTCACACCCTCCATCTCCAGCCGCAATCGCTGTTCATAGGCGGCTTCGTGCCTCAACCGGATGCTGCCGTCGGCCCCCAAAACGCGGTGCCAGGGCAGCCGGTCGCCGCACCCCCTCAACAGCCGCGCCACCAGACGATGGTAAAGCGGATAGCCTGCTGCGGCGGCCACCGCTGAATAGGACGACACTTTCCCTCGCGGAATTGCCCGAATCATCCGCTCAATCTCCCGGTCGCGCCACTCCGACGGCTTGAGTGAATCTTTCATAATGCGCCGTTCGAGTTGATGCTTCGTGTTCTGCATAGCGTCCGGCCGCAAATCTCACTATAATGGCGCATAGTTCATGCAAAAGTGGAGAAAATGGACGCCAGTCCTCGGCTTGGCGTTTTTATTGGGATCCTGCGGAGGATCGAAGACCGAGACCAAAGACAACGAAACCAAGGCGGCGGAAGCGTTGCGCGACGAACCGGTGTACATCGCCGATGGCTCAGCGCGCCTGCTGTTTCGATCCAGCGTTTTCCCCATCGATCGACTAACGGCCATCTATGGCTGTTGCCTCACCGCCCCCGCTGTGGGCGGCGAAAAGGAAATTCGCGTCTACATGCCAGGGGATGGCGGGGCGATGAAACAAGGCAAGAAGGTGACGCTGGGCGAGACCGATGTGGTCGAGGTCCATCTGGAGAAAAAATCCGGTGACGGCTGGACGGCCTACGACACCACCAAATTCCCCTCCCCTCAATTGGCGCTTTACCGGCGAGACCTGTCGCATTGGATCACCGACTCTGGCGATTCTCTCGTGGCCGACTACACCAAGACCGGCAAAAAGGGTTGGGTGATCGCCGCCGAGCGCATGCCGCGCCAGGACGAAAAGCTCCTCACCAACGCCGATTTTGTGAAAGCGAGCGGTGCCCGCAAGGAATACGCTCTTGCCTTGGGTAAGGATTCGACGGTGCGCCTAGGCAAGCTCATCGTCCGCCGGGCCAATCAGGTGGAAGAAGGAATTTCCATCGCCAGCGGCTGCACCGTGGTCGAGATCTGCACCGCCCCCAACTGCGCCAAGGAAACCAAGAGCCCTTGCGCGCACTAGGCGCTAATTCAGCATTTTCCAATCCAGAAGTGAGCCTGAAAGGAAAGATTAGTGCCAACGGGAAATGAGGCTGAAACGGCGAGTTGAACGGCGACGAGTCAGAACCGAAGGCGAACGCGGCGAAGAATATCGAGCTT
>JANLPT010000179.1:0-31271 GCA_031367405.1 Bryobacteraceae bacterium | reverse complement strand
ACAGATAAATCCGCTCCCCCCACATTCCCCCCTTTTCAGGGTAGCTGGGGTCGGTGGTGCTCTGACCCCAGCGTTGCCTAGAATAGATAACCATCATCCTTTCTATACTTTAGTGGTCTCCTGCCATCACGCGACCGCTGCCGAATCCCCCCATCGAGCCATCAAAAATTTGTGAGAACAATCCCTCGCTCAAGCCACTTACTAGCGGGTGTACTTCGTTAACACATGCGCAGGATGGGTCTTCGCCTTCCTCGGACTCTGGATCGCCGTAAGCGGCATCGACGACCTATTCCTCGATCTGGCCGCTTTCCATCGCTGGTGTACCAGCCGGACCCGCCACTCCGCGCGCGCCGCTCTCCTGCGCCTCGATCCACCGCCCCGCATCGCCATCCTCGTCCCGTGCTGGCAAGAATCGAATGTCATCGCGCAAATGCTCGAGCACAACCTCTCGGTCGTCGACTATGCTCGCTACGACTTTTTCGTCGGTGCCTACCCCAACGACCCCGCCACGCTCTTCGCCGTGCAAGCCGTACAAGCCAAACGGGCGCGCGTTCATCTAGCCGTCTGTCCGCACAACGGACCCACCAACAAGGCCGATTGCCTCAACTGGACCATGCAGCATCTCATGCTGCACGAGAACAGCCGCCGCACCCGCTTCGACATCGTCGTCGTGCATGATGCCGAGGACATGATCCACCCCAGCGAACTTCGTTGGCTGGCGGCCGAAATGCAGGACGCCGAAATGGTGCAGGTGCCCGTAATCGCCTTGCCCACCCCCTTCCTGAACCTCACCCACGGCGTCTATTGCGATGAGTTCGCCGAATCGCAAGCCAAGGACTTACCGGCCCGCGTCTACCTGGGTGGCTTTCTGCCCTCCTGCGGCGTAGGAACCGGCTTGACCCGCCACATCATCCAGCGGATCGCCGAAACCGGCGGTAACCAAATATTCCAGCCGGGGTCACTCACCGAGGACTACGAATTGGGACGCCGCGTGCAGGAGTTGGGGGGACGTCAGCGCATGCTTCCCGTGCGATGGGAACGCGGCAGCTTGATGGCTACGCGTGAATACTTTCCTCGTGAATTCTGGCCCGCCGTGAAACAGCGCACGCGCTGGGTAACCGGCATTACTCTCCAAAGTTGGGACATGAATGGCTGGAACGGCAATTGGATGCGGCGCTACTGGTGGTGGCGGGATCGCAAGGGCCTCATCGGTAATCTCCTAACGGCACTTTGCAACATTTGCTTTTTCGCAGGCCTCCTGGGCTGGCAGGCGCCCATCGCTCACATGCCCTTCGCCAGCCAACAGCTCATCGCCCTCGGGATCTTCCTGCAAAGCTACCGGATGGTCATCCGCATGAGCTACTCCGCGCGCATCTACGGACCGCTTTTCGCGATGGGCGCACCCGTCCGCGTCCTTTGGGGCAACCTCATCAACCTGATTGCCACCCTGCGCGCCATCCATCAATTTCTGCGCGCAAAACGCCGGGGTGAGCCGCTGCGCTGGGTGAAGACCGCCCATGCCTATCCCTCGCGGGAAGCGCTGCTGGGGCACCATCGGCCGCTCGGGGAGATTCTGGCTGACCTGGGATATGTCACCCGGGATCAGGTAAGGCGCGCGTTGCAAGTGAAGCCAGCCGACATTCGCCTGGGCGAGTTTCTCGTCAGGCAAGGCCGCCTAACGGACGAGCAACGTTGGGAAGCACTCAGCATGCAACATGGCAGCAAGAGGCCCTGAAGTACCCGCGCTTATCTCTCCACTTTACGTCAAGGCTTAAGCGTCCGCACAAAAAAGTTAGTCGTGGTTTCGAGTAAGTGGCGGTGCGCGGGACCCGTCACGCCATGCGCCTTCTGCGGATACAACATCGTCTCGAATGGCTTACCAGCCAACTGCAACGCATTGATCATCATCATACCGTTCTGAAATAAGACATTGTCATCGCCGATGTTATGCACCAGCAGTAGCTTCGCCTTCAGGTTTGCCGCCGCGTGGACCGGCGAACTTGCTTTGTAACCCAATTCATTTTGCTGCGGCAATCCCATGTATCGTTCGGTGTAAATGGTATCGTACAGTCGCCAATCTGTCACCGGAGCGCCGGAAATACCGGCCGCAAATCGATCCGGCGCATTAAACAGACTGTAAAGCGTCATGTAACCCCCAAAGGACCAGCCGTACATGCCCACCCGTGCCGCATCGACAAAGCCCAGTTTGGTGAGATAGTCCAAGCCGGTAAGCTGATCGGCGAGTTCCTGTTTGCCGAATTGCCGGAATACTTTGCTCTCCCAAAGATGGCCCCGGCCCGCCGACCCACGATTATCGAGTTGCCAAATGACGAAACCCTGATGGGCGAGAGCCTGATCCCAAGTAAGTCCGGCCCATTGGTTTCGGACCTTTTGCGCATGCGGCCCGCCGTATACCATGACGATGGCCGGGTAAGTCTTTGTAGCATTAAAGCCAGCGGGCTTAATCAGGCGGGCATGAAACAGCGTGCCATCGGGTCCCTTCACTTCATGCAATTCGGTCGGCAAGATCTCATACTCGTCCATCGCCTGGGTATTGGCCGCGCGGATCAATTCCAGTTGCGTGCCATCGGCCCGATGGAGCGTTCGCTGAGGCGGTGACGTGAGGCTCGAGTAAGTATCGAAATAAACGGCGCATCCTGGGGCCATGGAAATCGTATGGGTGCCCGCACTCGAAGTTAGCCGCCGGCGCGGGCCGCCCTCGAAGCTGATTGAATAGAGCTGGCGTTCGAGCGGTGAAGCTTCGGTCGAAACAAAAAATACTTGCCGGGCTTTCTCATCGACGCACACCACATCGCTCACCTCCCAATCACCCGAAGTAAGTTGCTTGGCGGGCCCACCGCTGAGCGAGCGAAGCGATACGTGGCGAAAACCGGAACTCTCGCTCGACCAAAGAAAGGTTTTATGGTCAGCCAGTAACTGGAAGTCATCGGAGAGGTTGATCCAGTAAGGATCCTCCTCGGTGAGAATCGTTTCCACTTTGCCGCTACGCGCCTCCACGCTGAGTAAGTCGAGGTGATTCTGTACCCGATTGAGCCGCGTCACCAGCACGTGGGTAGGCGTCCAATTCACCCGCGCGAACAAATACTCTTCTGAGCTGCCTAAATTCACCCAACGCGTTTTGCCGCCGCCGGCCGGGACAATTCCGAACCGTACTACCGAGTTCTTCGTACCCGCCTTCGGGTAACGCTCCGGCTCGCTTTGGCCCTCCACTTTCGAATAGTCGACATGCGAATAGATGTTCACATTGCTCACCTCGAATTGCAGATAAGCAATCCACTTACCATCGGGGCTCCACCAATGGGCCGTACCGATTTCCAATTCCTCGGGATACACCCAATCGAGTTTGGCGTTCATGCGCGTAGGGGACCCGTCCGTCGTCAGGCGAGTGATTTTGCCCGAGGCGATGTTTAGCGTATAAAGGTCGTGATCCTGCCGGTAAGAGACCAGCTTCGAGTCGGGCGAGAGCTTCGCGTCACGCTCGGCAAAGCCGGTAGCGGTGAGTTGCTTCGTCTGCTTCTGCGCGACATCGATGAGGAACAGGTCTCCGCCCGCGATTACCAGCATCGAGCGCCCATCGGCTGACCATTGCACCGGCTGTTCCGTCACCCGCCGGTTCTCCCAATCGAAGGGGCCGCTCTTCTTGATGGTGGTGGCCTTGCCCTCCAGCTCCTTCAGATCGGCTAAAACTGTTTCGCTCTTAGGATCGAGCCGGTGAAGGGTGAGCTTGCCGCGCGGTTGACTGGTATAAGCCGATCCATCGGGTGCCCAGAGAACCCGGCCCATCGGCAGCGGTGTACTATCCGCCACGGCGGCCAGAGTCACGGGCTTTTTGGCAGCCAACGCGGGCACCAAACAAAGAGCAAAGAAACCGGCAAAATAGGTGAAAAAGAGTCGCTGCACGCTTCATAATAACGTTCGCGAGGCGCTGGCCGCTACGCCCGTTACCTGGCGCGCCGCATCATTTTGCCCACCCGGCGAGAACCAGAGGCCGGGCGTGGGCTAAGATAAAAAACGAAGAGCCCGTCCAATGCATTCCTCCTCGATTGCCGCCCAACCAGCGCTGACTCGTCAAGCGGCCGACCCGTCCACCCAAAGCGCGGACCAAACCGTGGACCACACCGCAGAATCGGAGGGTGACCTCCGGAGCGGCAACCTCACCCGCACGCAACTGAAGCAGGCCTACCGCCACATGCTCAGCTCCCGCTTGATCGATGATCGCGAGATCCTGATGAAGCGGCAAAATCGCATTTACTTTCAGGTGAGCGCCGCCGGCCATGAAGCAGTGCAAACCGCCGCCGGCATGACACTCGAAGCCGGACACGACTGGTTCTATCCTTACTATCGCGACCGCACCTTGTGCCTCGCCCTGGGCGTCACAGCGGAAGAGATGTTCCTGCAAGCGGTCGGCGCAGCCCGCGACACCGCCTCCGCCGGCCGCCAGATGCCGTCCCATTGGTCTGACCCTAAAAAGCACATCGTCACCGGCTCGTCGCCCACCGGCACCCAGTTTCTCCAAGCCATTGGCTGCGCCCATGCTTCGAAGCTCCTCGGCAAAAACGAAGTGACACTCGTCTGTACCGGCGACGGCGCTACGAGCGAAGGCGAGTTCTGGGAATCGATCAATATCGCCACACTCGACAAGCTGCCGCTGCTTTATTTGGTGGAGGATAACGGCTGGGCGATTTCCGTGCCGGTGGAAAGACAAACCCCCGGTGGTAGCATCAGCAAACTGCTGGAAGGGTTCCCCAATCTCTTGCGGCTGGAAGTAGATGGCTGCGACTTCGTGGCCAGTTACGAGGCAATGCAGACCGCGGCGGCGTGGGTGCGGCAAGGCAATGGTCCGGCTCTGGTGCATGCTTCGGTGACACGGCCCTACTCGCATTCGCTATCCGACGATGACCGCCTCTATAAGAGTGCCGAAGAACGGGCCGATGAATCGGCGCGCGATCCCCTGCCCCGCATGGCAGATTATCTGGTCTCCGAAGGCATCGCCACGCGCGAAGAACTCGACCTCATCAGTGCCCAGCTCTTCGCCGAAATTGACGCGACCAGCCAACATGCCCAGACCGAGCCTCCGCCCACCGCAGCCGGCATCATGCGTCATCTCTACTCCGAGACGGTCGATCCGGCGGGGGCCGCTTTTGACGTCGAGCCGGTCTTCGCCGGTGAGCCGCGCACGATGGTCGACGAGATCAATCTCACATTGCACGAAGAGATGCGGCGCGATGAGCGCGTGATGATGTTCGGCGAGGATGTCGCCGATTGCAGCCGTGAACAGAACCTCCCGGCGCTCAAAGGGAAAGGCGGAGTCTTCAAGGCGACGCTCGGATTGCAGCGCGTCTTCGGCAGTGACCGTTGCTTCAATACGACGCTCGCCGAGGCCGGCATCATGGGCCGCGCGATTGGGCTGGCGACGCGCGGATTTAAACCAATTACGGAGATTCAATTTTTCGATTATATTTGGCCAGCAATGATGCAGATTCGGGATGAGTTAGCCAGCATTCGTTGGCGCTCGAACGGTGGCTTTAGCTGCCCCGTGGTGATCCGTGTCGCCACCGGCGGCTACCTCACCGGCGGTGCCATTTATCACAGCCAAAATGGCGAGTCGATCTTTACCCACATTCCGGGCTTGCGCGTCGTAATGCCCTCCAATTCGCTTGACGCTTGCGGACTGCTGCGAACGGCCATACGCGCCGACGATCCGGTCTTGTTCCTCGAGCACAAGAAGCTCTATCGCGAACCTTACAACCGCTCGCCGCATCCGGGGCCTGATTATACGATTCCTTTCGGTCGCGCCCGCGTGGCCAAGCCAGGTGAGTCACTCACGATTGTCACGTATGGTGCGTTGGTACAGAAAAGTCTGGTAGCGGCCCAACGGCTCGAAGAGAAGCATCCTGGCTGGACGATTGAGGTGCTTGATCTGCGATCGCTGTCGCCGTACGATTGGCCGGCGATTGCGGAGAGTGTCCGCAAGACGAGTCGCGTGATGGTGGCGCACGAAGACACCAAGAGCTGGGGCTTCGGCGCAGAGATCGTCGCCAGAATCGCTGACGAACTTTTCACCGATCTCGACGCGCCCGTAGGCCGGGTGGCGGCCATGGACACCTGGGTCGCCTATCATCCGACGCTCGAAGACGCCATCCTGCCGCAAGTGGACGATGTCATGCGAGAAGCGGAAAGACTACTGCGCTTTTAGCAAGCGCTGGTCGACTACCCGCAATCGCCTGTAACATCAACGATATCAACACTGGGGTCGCACCACCACCGACCCCAGGTACCTGAGAATGGGGGGAGCGTGGGGGTAGAGGAAATATCAGTTTGTGGGTACTTGGTCAGTCAGATGCCGGTCTAACGGCGGCTGGCCGGCGGCACGATGCCGTTCATGCGCGCGTAAATCACCATTTGCCCGTAATGATCGAAGCTGTGCCACACGGGGACCGAGGCCATCGACGCGCGCGGCACCGTCTGCTTCGCGTTGAAGGCGCTGGTGACTGGTTCAGTGAGCCCCTGCGCGCTCAATTTGGCCATCGCTTTGTGTGCGTAAGCGAAAGAATCCTTCAGGTATTTGACGATCTCCGCCTTGCTCTTCAATGACGCCGGACCATTCTCCGCCACGCCCATATCCACCGGATTTTTCTCGCCGAGCATGGCCGCCGCACAGGCGTAGTTGACCGACGCGACGTGCGTGGCTTGCTGGGCGAAGGTTCGCGCGCCTTTAAACTCGCCCTCCTTGGGCGCGAAACCGAACTTTCCTTCGGGCATCGCTTCAACGAGCGGCACGAGTTCGGATTCAATCGTCGAGAGATCGCTGTCATAGACCTTGGCGATGGGGTTCGACGGCGGTTGCGCAAAGAGCATCGCGGACGAACAGAGCAACAGAAACTTGGACATAGCTGCCATTTTACATCAGAGCCCCCCAGCCGCTGAAGCATCCCGGAAGTGCGTCTGAGCCGTGCTTGCTAGACTCTTGACTATGACCCGCGTGCTTCACCTTATCCTCTCCGCACTGCTGCTCTATCCGCAGGAGCGTTCCCAAAGCGGACTCGAACTGGTCGCCGCCCGACCGATGGTGGCGCAACCCGAACGCGCTCCCAAAGCCATGGTGGCTTGCGTAAATCCGCTGGCGGCCGAGGCCGGCCTCGCGATCTTGAAACGCGGCGGAAACGCCATTGATGCGGCCGTGGCCGTCGGCATGGCGCTCGCCGTCGTCCATCCCGAGGCCGGCAACCTGGGCGGCAGCGGCTATCTGCTGGTGGCGATGCGCGACGGACGCACCGGCGTCATCGACTACGGCGGCACCGCGCCCGCCGCCTCGAAGCCGGGAATGTTCGCGACGCCGTCCGAGGCCAATATCGGCTATAAGTCGGTCGCCGTACCGGGGACGCCTGCGGGCCTGGGCCTGGCGCACGAGAAATTTGGCAAACTAGCCTGGAGCGCGGCGCTGGAGCCAGCCTATCGATTGGCTCAGAAAGGCTTCCCCGCCTCGCTACGCATGGAATTGATTTTGAAGTTACAAGTTCCGGTGATGAAGAAATATCCCGAGTCAGCCAAAATATTCCTGCATGGCGGCGATACGCCGTTGAAGCAAGGCGAGCGGGTAGTGCAACCGGAACTGGCGCGGACGATCGCGCGATTGCGCAAGGGAGGTTGGCATGAGTTTTACCGCGGCGAGACGGCCAAACGCATCGCTACCGATATGGCGGCCCATGGCGGCCTCATCACTTACGACGACTTACAAAACTATGAGGCCAAGTTACTCACCCCGTTGAAGACCACTTATCGCGGATTTCCGGTGCTCACCGCGCCACCCAGCTCATCGGGCGGCGTGGCCTTGGTTGTGGCGTTAAATGTCCTCGAATCGCACCAGTTACCATTGGGCAGCGAAGGCTCCGCGCGGGCGCGGCACTTACAAATTGAAGCTCTCCGGCGGGGCTTTGCGGCGCGCCGGCAGATCATGACCGACGGCAGCCTGACTTATGAAGAAGCCATCGGCAAGGAGTATGCCACCGAGGCCGGCGCGAACCTGAACGAGGATCGGGCGACGCCGCAGCAACGCGGCCGCATCGCCGAAACCGAGACCGGAACCGAGTCCAGCGACACCACCCATTTCACGGTGGTGGATGAGGCGGGCAACGTCGTGACGAACACTTACACGCTGAGTGGCTTTTACGGCTCGCAAGTAATGGCCAAAGGGACGGGAGTGCTGCTCAATAATCACATGAGCGTGTTCTCGAATCGACCCGGCCGCGCCGATAGCGTCGCGCCGAATAAGCGTTACGCGTCCACGATGGCCCCCACCATCATCGCCCGCCCGGACGGCACGCCGTGGGTGGCTTTCGGCACCCCAGGCGGCGCTACCATCCCGAGTACCCTCTTTCAAATCGTCACCAACATCATCGACTTCAAGATGTCGCTGCGCGATGCGCTGGAGTTTCCCCGCGTGCATTTCGACGCCGTGCCCAATCGCATTGACGCTGAGCCCGCAGCGCTGGTGTTCGATGTTGCCGAACGGCTCCAACAGATGGGCCACACGCTCAATCCAAAGCTACGCTCGCAAGGAGACGTGCAAGCCGTCATGATTGAGGAAGGCTCGAATTGGCGAGTCGGTTGGAGCGATGGGCGTCGAGGCGGATCAGTGAAAGGGTATTAGAAAGGAAAGTCGTTCTTACGCGGCTGTGCCTGCGCCACGACGGCCTTCAAATACCGGTACGGATTCACCGGGGCACCGCTGACATGAACTTCGTAGTGCAAGTGCGGACCCGTAGCTCGCCCAGTGGAACCGGAGTAACCGACGATCTCGCCCCGGCGTACTTCTTGCCCGACCAGGTAGCCTAATTTTGACAGGTGACCATACAGAGTTTCCAGCCCATTCCCGTGGCTCACCACCACGGCTAAGCCGTAGCCTCCGTTCCATCCCGCTAAAGTTACCCGACCGTCGGCCGTAGCCCGAACCGGCGTACCCGGATTGACGATAATGTCAACACCGGGATGAAACTCGCCTAAACCGGAAAAAGGGTCGCGACGCAGACCGAAAAAGCTTCCCAACTGCCCGTTGACGGGCCACAAACCGGGCACGGCATCGGGATTGGCGAAATTCGAAGCACCCGGCCGCGATCGCCGCAGGGAAGTGAAGTTGATCGACTTGAGGTAGCTATACTGCTCCACTGACTCGGCAATGGTAGGAACCAGCCGGCCTTCGTTGATGACACTGGAACCGCCGCCCAGCCCCCCGCTCACCCCGGTCGCCCGGCGTTGAATGCCGTAGGCACTCGAAACTTCCATGGCGAAGAGCTGAAGGGTCGCCATTTGTTGGGACTGTACGGATTTCTCCTTCTGGAGCGACTGATAGCGGCCTTGAAGCGACTCGAGCTGCGAGCGCATCACGTTGTAATTACTCACTTTCCACCACATCCGGGCGTAGCTGGAAGCCATGCCAGCGAGCGTAACAAAGCCAAACAGGGCCAAGCCGAAAACGCCATAAAGGACAGTGTGTGGAACGTGGATTCGGCGCAGACGCCCATGAAGCGAATGTGCCAACACCAAAATGAAATACGGTTGCTGCAAAAAAACTCCCAGAATGCCCGAGTCGGGCCTGTTCTCCGAGTGGCCTGACAGCCACATCGCGTTCATCCCTTCGCCCGGTCTCTCCTACCGAGTGACGAATTATGAGAAATTGGGACGCTCCCAACTGGATTGTCTCCCACCAATCAATCCCTAGATATTAACAGAGTGGAAACACATGTGTCAAGCTGACTCAGTACTGTGACACGCCATAGGGTAAACAAATGGAAACACTTGTAAACGATGGGGTTAGCAGCATATACAGAGGTTAGTAACGTGGTACTAACCGGTCCACTTGCAGGCTCCAGGCATCAATGCCGCCTGTCATGCTCACCACGTTTTCCACACCCTGTTGACGCAACCAATTCGCGACGTTCAGGCTCCGCATGCCGTGATGACAATAGACGACGAGTTGCCCCCGGTCGGATAGCCGTTCGACATCGGCGAAGCGCTGCGGAATGGAGTTCATGGGAATCAGGTCGGCCCCATCGATGCGGCAGAGATCGTGCTCAGACAACTCACGGCAGTCGAGCAGGACGAGCGGGTCGCCAGCATCCAGCTTGCGCTTCACTTCGAGAACGTTCATTTCAAGGTCAGCCATTCTTCTACAGGATACAATCTGAAGTGAATGCTCCGCTTGGTCACCTTACTTCTGCTCGCGATGCCGTTAGCCGCCCTCGACCCCGTCTGGCTCACCACCTTTGACCAAATTTGGCAACTCGTTCAGGACAAGCACTGGGATCCCGCCGAGCTCGAACGCACGGGCTGGACGAGGCTCCGCGCCGAGTACCGTCCCAAAGTGGAGGCGGCCAAAACGCCAGCCGAAGCTCGCGGCTACATGCGCGAAATGATTCAAGCGCTGAAGCTCTCGCATTTCCACATTTCGGGCGGCGATGCCACCGAAGAGGCCGTAAGCTATGGCGACGGACGCCCGCCGTTCGATATCGCCATCATCGATGGACGTGCCTGGATGTGGCGCACCGAGCCTAGCGCGGGCGTCAAGGCCGGGTGGGAGATTCTGGCGGTAAACGGGTTGTCACTCGCCGGACCGTTGCAACGCCTCGCCCAAACCCGTACCGGTGCCATGCTGCTGGCCCGCCAACGGGCGTTGGTGCTGGCCAAACTCAGCGGCGACCCCGGCACTAGCGTCGACATCACCGTTCATGCCCCGGCAGGCACGCCGGAAAACGCGACCGTCAGGCTGTTGGCCCCCAAAGGACAGCTCACCCGCTTCGGCTTTCTGCCGCCCATGCCGATCTCGATCGAGTCCAAACGCTTGGGCGATGTCGGCTTCATCGCCTTTAACCTCTTTCTCGATCCAGTGCGTTTAAGCCCCGCCTTCGAGTCCGCCGTGAAGGGATGCAAAGCCACTTGCCGCGGCTTTGTCGTCGATCTGCGCGGCAATCCCGGCGGCATCGGCATTCTGGCGATGGGTTTGGCGGGCTTTTTTGTGACGCAACCCGACCAGTTTCTCGGCAACATGATCCGGCGCGACTCGAAGTTGAAATTCACCGTCAACCCACGCGCCGAAATCTATACCGGTCCCCTGGCCATTCTGATCGATTCCAGCACCGCCTCCACCGCCGAAATCATGGCCGGCGGCTTGCAGGACCTCGGCCGTGCCCGCATCTTCGGATCGCGCAGCATGGGCGCCGCCCTGCCCTCCGTCATCGAACGCCTTCCCAACGGCGACCTATTCCAATACCCGGTAGCGAATTACATTTCCCGCAACGGTAAGACCCTCGAAGGCGAGGGCGTCACACCAGACCAAACTGTAAACTTAACGCCTGCCACGCTCGCTGCGGGTGACCCGGTTTTGGACGCTGCGCTACAGTGGATTCATGCGCAGAAGAGCATTCTTCCAACTGTCCGCCGCTAGCTTGGCCGCCGGCTGGCTCAAAGCCCTCGAACCCACTGGCCCGGCCATCGTCGATCGCTTCATCGCCGTCACCGGCGGCCCCGTCGCCTACGCCAAGGTCACCAGCGAAGCCGCCGAAGGCATGGTCAACATGGGTGCCCAGGGCGTCAGCGGCACCGTACGCGTGCTGAAGAAGGCCGGCAACACCTACACCGTCATTCAGATTGAAGGCGTGGGTAAGCTGGAAGAGGGCGTCCGCAACGGCGTCGCTTGGGAGAACAACAAGATCACCGGCGCGCGCGTTCGCTCGGGCGATGAGCGCGAAGTCTACGTGCGTAACGCCGCCATTGATCTGGACAATCAATGGCGCAAATACTTCCCGGCCGCCGTACTCGAAGGCAGCGAAACGGTCGCCGGAGAGGACTGTCACAAAGTGATCATGCGCCCCAAGTCGGGCGAGCCGGAGACACGCTTCTTCAGTAAGAAGTCCGGCCTCCTGCTGAAGATGACGGCCACCATGCCGACCCAGATGGGTCCGATGCCGATGGAGAGCACGCTGTCGGATTACCGCGACGTGCATGGCCTCAAGCGGCCCTTCAAAATGGGAGTGTCCGCTGGGGGGCAGATGGCGGAAATGACTTTTAGCAAATGGACCATCAACACCCCGATCCCGGATGCTGAGTTCGCCCTACCGGCTGAGGTTGTGGCGCTGGTGCCCAAGGCCGTCACCAAGTCGGCAAAGTGACCACCGGGTGCCGCAAAGTAGCGGAAAAACTAACTGCGGCGGTTGGACCTGGCCGACACCGTGCGGCTACTTTCAAAGCCCACCGCATTGGCCAGAGCCGAGAGGGTGTTCGGCACTTGATGGTCCACCAATTCCACCATCGCGTGGACGGGTAGACCTTCGGCTTCCTTCGAAAAAATGAGTTCGGGGCCCGCTTCAGAACAGTCGACGCGAATGTAGTCTCCACCCCTGATTTGCTCGGTGGCGATTAGATTCGACAGCGGTTGAACGAGATTGCGTTCGATGGAGCGCTTCAAGTGGCGCGCGCCGTAGCGCAGATCGGTACCGTCGCCCAGCAGGAAGTTCTTGGCCGACTGTGTGGCCACGAACACAAAGGCCCGGTCGGGATTCGAGAGGAACACGCGCTGTTGCACGAAGCTCAGTTCGATGTCGAGAATGCGCTCCAGTTGATCGCTGCCGAGCGCTTTGAAGACCACGATCTTGTCGAGGCGGTTGATGAACTCGGGCGTAAATTTACGGCGAGCCGCGTCCACCCCGGTTTTGGCAACTTTCTCATTCAGCTTGGTGGCGTCGCCGCTGGTGGCGGCATTCGCGGCGTTGGCCGCCAACGGGGCAAAGCCCAGCTTGGGAGACACCAGGTTGTTCATCTCCGTGACGCCCAAATTGGAGGTCATGAAAATCATGGCACGGGAAAAATCCACTTTGCGATTGTCGCCTAACGTCAGCGTCGCCTTGTCGAGGATCCCTAGCAGTAAGTTCCAGAGGGCGTCCGAAGCCTTTTCGATTTCATCGAAGAGAATAAAGCTGATCTTGATGGTATCGGTGTGATGGTGGTTCAGCACCTCTTGGCTCAGCAGCGGATGCGTTTCCCGGTGCCCCAGGTAGCCCGGAGGCGAACCGATCAGCTTGGCGATTTCATGACTATGCTGAAATTCGGCGCAATCGATTTTGATGACCGACTTTGAGTTTTTCACCAAACTCTCGGCCGTCGCTTCCACAATGCGCGTCTTGCCGGAGCCGGTAGGCCCTAAGAAAAGAAAATTGCCGACCGGGCGGCCCGGGGCACTCATCCCCGTGAGGTGCATTTGATAAATATTGACGATCTGCTGGATCGCTTCATCTTGCCCAACAATCAGCGTCCGCAGGTTGCGATCGAGGTCCGCTGCCTCGCGACCGGTCCGATTCGGGTCCAGGACTTGGTTCATTCGCAGGTTCGCCATCATTTTTCGTCCTGTCACCTCTCGCCTTCTTCCTTCGTCGGACGCAGCATCCGACTTTAGTACCGCGGAATTCTTTGACCCAAACCTAAGCACACTTGCTCTATCGGCGGTGGACCCAAAAACAAAAGCGTACGGGACCGACTTTTCCTCACCTTCCCAAAACGAACCCAACCTTGACGAAGGCAAGCAATGCTTCCGATTCCCCCTAAGCCGTTATACTGAAAACAGTTCATGCTCGAGATGTCCATCTTTTGGCTCCGCATTGCGGTCGTCTTCTACTCGGCCGGCCTGCTGTCGAGCCTCATGACAATTCTGCGGCGCGAACAGTCGTTTTTCCCCGCCGCCCTAAAGGCCTTCGCCTGCGGCCTGCTCTTCCACTTCGTTTCATTAGTCGACCGTACGTTCGCCGTGAGACACTTTCCTGCCGATAATTTCTTCGAAACCATCTCGCTCTGCGGCTTTTTGCTGGGCGTTCTTTTCGTGTTCGCGCAATTTCGTTACGCTTTCTCTTCGTTGGGATTGTTCCTATTCCCACTCGTGTTCAGCATGGCGCTCGTAGGCGCACTGGGTACCCCCGTTGGCGGGTGGGCCAGCGTACGGGTTCGCAACGCCTGGCTAGTGGTGCATGTGATGTTGGTGATCGCCGGTTACGCCTCGCTACTAATTGCGGGAGGGGCATCGGTCTTCTATCTGGTGCAGGAGCGGCAACTGAAAGCGAAAAAGCTGGTGGGGGGGCCGTTTGGCGCACCCTCACTACCCGCGCTGATGACGCTCGATGCGTTGCTGGCCCGCACGATGAATTTGGGCTTCGTCTTCACCACGCTGGGGATGATTGTGATTGTGGTTTGGGCATTCGTGGAGACTGGCACGCGCTGGATCAGCGATCCGACCATCCTGGTCTCGATCCTCACGTGGCTGGTTTATCTGGCTTTGATTTATCTGCGTACTGTCGCGGGCTGGCGAGGCCGGCGCGCGGCCCTGGTGACGCTTTCGGTGTTGGCGCTATTCGCCGTCACCTGGGCGGCGCATATCGGCATCCGGTCTACGGTGTTTGCCCGATGAAATTCGCCATCACCGGGCTCAACCACAAGACGGCGCCGGTGGAAGTGCGTGAACTTGCCGCCGTTTCTGACGCCGCCTTGCCGGAACGGCTGCGGGCGCTGCGCCAAATGCCCGGCGTCCATGAGGGGCTCATTCTTTCCACCTGCAACCGCGTGGAACTGGCCCTGGCTCTCGAAGATTCGCGCGACCCCAGCGACATTACGCCGTGCCTTTTCGGCATCGATGGCCGTCACGGCGACCTGCATTCTCATCTCTACACGCACCAAGGCGCGGATGCGGTTCGCCACTTATTCCGCGTGGCCTCGTCGCTCGACTCGCTCGTCGTCGGCGAGCCCCAGATTCTGGGCCAGTTAAAGGATGCCTATTCACGCGCCAAGGAACTGAACGCCTTAGGACCGTTCCTCGATCCGATCCTGACACGCGCCTTCTCCGTCGCCAAACGCGTGCGCAGCGAAACGGACATCGGCGAAAGTGCCGTTTCCGTCTCCTATGCGGCCGTGGAACTGGCGCGCGAAATCTTCGGTGATTTGAAGGGCAAGAAAGTTCTGTTGCTGGGCGCGGGAAAGATGTCGGCGCTCACCGCCAAGCATCTGCGCCGTTCGGGAACCGCCGAAATCTATGTCGCCAACCGCACGCCGGGCCGCGCTTTCGCGCTCGCCAGCGAGTTTGGCGGTTCGGTGGTCGACTGGATGAGCTTGGAAAAGTCCTTGCCGGCGATGGACATTGTCATTGCCTCCACCGGAGCCAACAACTTTGTCATCGGCGAAACGCTCATGCGGCAAGTGATCGCCGCGCGCCGGCAACGGCCGATGTTCCTGATCGATATCGCCGTCCCACGCAATATTGAGCCTTCCGTCAACGGCATCGACAACGTTTTTCTGTACGACATCGACGACTTGCAGCAAGTGGTGGATCGCAATCTGGTGGCGCGGCAGAGCGCGGCCAAGGATGCGCAACGCATCGTCGAAGAAGAGGTAGAGAAGCTCGATCTGCGGCTCAAGGGCCGCAGTGCCGCGCCGTGGATCGTTGCTTTCCAAGGCCGGCTCGAAGAGTACCGGGCCTTTGAAGTGGAGCGCCAACGGGCGAAGCTGGGCGTGCTGACGCTACAGCAGGAAGAGGCGCTCGAAGCCATCACGCGCGGCTTGGTGAACAAAGTCGCGCACGGGGTGATCGCGGAACTGCGGCGTAGCGCGGCCGCCGAAGACGACGCCGCGCTCGAACAAATCAAGCGAATTTTTAAACTGGGTGGAAAATCGTAATGCTGGTGATCGGTTCGCGCGGTTCGCAATTGGCCTTATGGCAGGCGAATTATATTCAGGCACGTCTGGCGGAGCATGGCCTCGAGTCGCGGATAGAAATTATCCAAACCACGGGCGATCGCATCACCGGCGTGCCGTTGTCGCAGCTCGGCCCGATGACGTCTACCAAAGGCCTCTTCACCAAGGAACTGGAAGAAGCGCTGCTCGATGGCCGCATTCACCTCGCGGTGCATTCGCTCAAAGATATGCCCACGGAGTTGCCCGAAGGTCTGCATCTGGCGGCGATCCCGGCGCGCGAAGATGTGCGCGACGCCCTGATCGGAAAAACACTCGATGAACTGCCGAACGGTGCCCGCGTCGGGACGTCGTCGCTGCGACGTCACGCGCAATTGCGCTGGCTGCGGCCGGACTTGGTGGTCGAATCCATCCGCGGCAATGTGGATACCCGTTTGCGTAAGCTGGACGAAGGCCAATTTGACGCGATCATGCTGGCGGCGGCCGGCTTGCGACGCCTCGGCTGGGGCGATCGTATTTCGCAATACCTGTCGGTGGAAGAGATGTGTCCGGCCGCCGGACAAGGCGCGCTCGCCATCGAAACGACCGACCAGTTTCATCAGGTGGATCTGCTGGACGACGCCCAAGCTCGCGCGGCCATCACCGCCGAGCGGTCGCTGTTGCGGACATTGGGCGGCGGCTGCCAAGTGCCGATTGGCGCACATGCCACCATCAATGGGCGCAGCCTTCATCTGCGGGCCGTCGTGGCCAGTGCCGACGGAGCCGTCATCATCCGCCAGGATGGGCAGGGCCTCGCCTCACAGGCCGCCGACGTGGGCGCGCGTCTGGCGGAAGGGCTGATCGCCAACGGTGCCCGAGAGATTCTGGACGATGCCGGGGCTTGAGGGACGGCTGATTGTGGTCACTCGCGCTCTGCATCAGAGCCAAGGCTTTGTCCAGTTGCTGGAAGACTTCGGTGCCCGGGTCGCGCACTTTCCGGTCATTGCCATCGCCCCACCCGCCGATTGGGCCCCGGTCGACGAGGCCATCGCCCAGTTCGACCTTTATCAGTGGCTGCTTTTCACCTCGGCCAACGCAGTCGACGCATTCTTCGGCCACCGAGGACCCGTGCCGGTAAAAGCCCAAATCGCGGCAGTCGGGCCGGCCACGGCGCAAGCGCTACGAAAGCGGGGCTTGCCCGCGCACTTAGTGCCGCCGGAGCACATCGCCGAGGGTCTAATCGCTGCCTTCGCCGGCCAGGACCTCAACGGCCTCCGCATGCTGCTGCCCCGCGCGGCCGCAGCGCGAGAGGTGCTACCGAATGCGTTGCGCGCACGCGGAGCAATCGTCGATATTGTCGAGGTTTATCGCAACGCGTTGCCAGTTACTAGCGGCGAGTTTCCCGCACGCCCTGACTGGGTTACGTTCACTTCGGCCTCCACCGTCAAGAACCTGCTGGCTTTAGTGCCTCGTGCGCAATGGGAGTGCGCCAAGCTCGCCTCGATTGGCCCGGAAACGTCGGCCGCTCTTCGCCTTCATCGACTCAACGTCACCGTCGAGGCGGCACCGTCCACCCAGGAGGCCTTGGCCGCCGCAATCGCCATGTGGGAGAATAGCGCTCAATGATTAAAGTCCGCCTGGCGGGCCCCGGCGATGCGCCGTTGCTGGCCCAATTCAATCGTCAAATGGCCCAGGAGACTGAGCAAAAGGTGCTGGAGTTGGGCACCATCACTGCCGGTGTCGAAAGCCTGCTCGCGCAACCGGCCTATGGTTTTTATGTCATCGCCGAACGGGATGGCGAAGCCGCCGGCTGCCTGATGATCACTTACGAATGGACCGACTGGCGCGATGGCGTTTTCTGGTGGATTCAGTCGGTGTATGTGACGGAAGCGCACCGCCGTCAAGGAGTCTTCCGTCACTTACACGAAGACGTTCGCCGCCGCGCCCGGGCCGCCAAAAATGTGCGCGGCTTCCGGCTCTACGTCGAGGGCCACAATGCCGCTGCCCAAGCTACGTATCGCGACCTCGGTTTCACGAATACGGGCTATCTGATGCTGGAGAGTCCCCTTTGAATCGTTCGCTGATCCTGCACTGTTTGCTCGGTGCCGCCGTCTTCCTGGCCACGCTATTCTTCGTTTCCAGCCTCGCCGGCGACTGTCTCCATGCTCCGCTCGACGAAGGAATCTATCTCGAAGGCGGCGAACGGTTACTGGAAGGCCAAGTGCCTTATCGCGACTTCTTCGCCTTCACCGGACCACTGATTTATTGGCTGCAAGCGGGGCTCGAACACACCTTCGGCCGCAACATGCCCATGCTGCGCCTCTCCGCCACCGCGTCGCTCGCACTGATGACGCTGGTGGCCTTCGCCATCACCACGCGCCTCACCGATTGGGGCTACGGCCTCGGCACGGCTTTCGTTTATCTGGGTTACATTTCTGCTTCCACTTACATGATCATCGCCAACCATCGTTGGGTCTCGGCAGCATTTGCCTGCTTAGCACTTTGGGCGGCCTTCGAGGCATCCGGTAAATTGATTCGTCCAGCATGGTTGTGGTTGCTCGCCGGTATCGCCGCCGCCGCTGCCGCATGGACCACGCCCTCATTCGTGGTGGGCATCGGAGTCTATTTATTGTGGCTCGCCTTCACCGATCGCCGCCACCTGCTGCCCTTCTGCGGAGGCGTGCTGTTGGTGAGTGTGCCCTCCATCGTTTGGCTGGCCGCGCACGGCGCTCTGCTGCCGATGATCGAGAATCTAGGCTGGGTGGCCTCGCGCTACGGCAAGGCGAATTCAGTCCCCTATGCGTATAACCCGTCGGGATGGGAAGCCAACCGCTGGGGAGACACGACGCAGTCGCTTTACATACGCAGCATGGCCGCCATCGGTATTATGCGCTACGTGGTGGCACCGGTGGCGGTGCCGTTGATGCTCGTTACTTACGGCTTACTCGCGTGGCGCAAACAATTGGATCCGCCACGGCAGTTACTGGTGCTCGGCGCAGCAGCCATCTTCTTTACCTGCTATCCGCGTTGGGATGTGAATCAAATGCTATTTATCATGGCGCCTTTCGCCATTCTGATTGCCCTGCTCGCTTTCCGTCTACCCAAGCTCGCCCAACCATTGGTCACTTCAGCGATTGTGATGTGGGCCGTCATCAATTACAGCGGGGCCTTGCGGGTCTCGGCAGACGACTCTTATATTCCCACCCGGGCCGGCACCCAACGCGCGCCCATCGCCATGGCCACCGCTTATGAACGCCTGGAGAGCCGTATCCCCCAAGGCGCGACCCTTTTCACTTATCCGTATCTGCCATCGTTGGGCTTTGCGCTGCACACACGCAACCCGATTCGCTATTCCTTCATGCAGCCCGGCATGATGTCGAAACAAGACGAGGCGAAAGCGCTCCTTGATCTTCAGAGCCACCCCCCGCGCTTCATTTTACGGCAATTCTTCCCCCCCGATCAAATCCTCAATACCTGGCCCAACTCCGACCGCTCGACGCTCGTTATGCATTCGATCGAACAATTCTTCGATACCCGCTACCACTTCGTCGAACGCGTCCAGTCAATCCACTTCGACTTACAACTGGTGGAATTGAATCCATAAGTACCGGCGGATCCAGTTAGTACTAACAATTAGTACGAGCTGACTTTAATGTAATAAAGGTCCGTGGCCACGGCCAGGGTTTCCTTCGTCAGCGCCGTCGAGAGCTGCTGCCATTCTTGAGTAGGCTGGATGGTTTGCCAATGATCGCGCGTCCCCACGCGCACCGGCATCGCAAAGCCGGGTTCATCCGCTTTCCAACGATACGCTACGCGGCCTTCGCGGAACTCGAGTTCCAGCGTTGGTAAGTCAGCGTGGCGCAGGTATTGATTGAAAACCGGCGTCAAGTTGAGGCCGGTTTTTTGATTGAAGAACTCGACCACATCTTCCGTCATGATGTTGTGGTATTTGAAGCGCTGGAAGAACGAATACAGTATCTTGCGCCACTGTTTTTCATCATCCACCACATGACGCAGCGTATTCAAGAACAGTGCGCCTTTGAAGTATTGGTCCAGCGGCGGTGAACGATGGATACCCTGGGGCGTGATGATCGGCTCCTTATTTTTTACCTTCGCCTGATAACCGTTCAGATACTTCAAGGCCGCTGCGTAGCCAAATTGATGCTCGACATACAAGCCTTCGAGGTAGGTAGCCCAGCCCTCCTGGATCCACATTTCGGAGACGTCAGCGGCGGAGACCGCATTGCCGAACCACTCGTGGGCGCTTTCGTGAATGATGATGAAGTCGAATTTCAGGCTGATGCCGGCTCCGGTCCAGTCGCGCTCGAGATAGCCATTGGCGAAACGATTGCCGTAAGTCACGGCCGACTGATGCTCCATGCCCGAGTAAGGCGCTTCAATCAGCTTGTAACCGTCCTTGCGAAATGGATATGCGCCGAAGTAACTCTCGAAAGCCTGTAACATCGGCTTCGCCTGCGCGAATTGCTTTTTCGCCTTTTCCAGATTGACAGGCAGTACGTAGAAATCGAGTGGCAATGGGCCGAGTTGGTCATGGAAGTGGACGTAGTTACCGATATTCAGCGAAACGTTGTAAGAGTTAATGGGATAGTGCACCTGCCAGTCCCAACGGGTGTAGCCGTCGCCCAGGTCGGTTTTGCCGGCGAACTTGCCATTCGAGATGTCCATCAAGCCGTTGGGAACGGCGACGCGGATGCGCATCTCTTTGGGCTCGTCACGCCACTGATCCTTATTGGGCCACCAAACGCTGGACCCGTCGTCTTCGCAGGCCGTATTGATCCAGGGATTGCCCGCCTGGTCCTGCTTAAAGGTGATGCCGCCGAAGCGCCCGATTTCTTTCGGATAGCCGGAGTAGTGGAAGTCGATGGCGTACGTGCGTCCAGCCTTCAAAGGCTGGGGAAAATCGACCCAGACCGTATGCGCCTCGCGTTGGTACTTAAGCGTTTTCCGCCCGGCAAGAATCTTTCCGATTTCCAGGTTGGCGTAAAGTTCCAGCTGGATCCGTGTATCGTCCTTCAGCATTTTGAAGCGAATCAGATTGTGGCCGCTGATGAACTTCCTCTCCGGGTCAACGCGAATGTCGAGCTGGTAAGAGAGCAGGTCGTTGTTCGCCCGATAACGTCCGTACTCGCCTCGCAGGATCTCCGCGCGGGTGGGAGTGGTCTCGGCGGCGAGGGCCGCCGTCAGGATGAGAATGCAAATGGCAACCTTCATGGGAACTCCCATTTTGCCACCGCAGTCGAGATAAGGCCGGCGTCGCTGGGGCACCGTGCCCACCGCCTTGCGCATCATCACCCTCCAGACCGCGTGCAACCAGAAAGCGCGCCACCGCTGGCGGCAAGTGATTGTCGGCCAGAAACCCCACGAGGCGTGGAGTACAGTGTGGTCCAGCCTGATGGGCGGCGTAACCAAGACTCCGGTACGGCTCTTTGATCTATAGAATAGAGAGCGCGATGCTCTTAATCCCGATCCTCATCTGCCTGGCCGGCGACCGGGCCGGCGACCAGCCTTACGCCGGCTTTCCGTCCGCTGCCATTTCGAATGGCAAGCTGACGGCCAAGCTCTATTTACCCGATGCCCGCGACGGCTACTATCGCGGTACGCGCTTCGATTGGTCCGGGCAGATTGGCAGCCTTAAATCGGCGAAACACGAGTATTTCGGCCAGTGGTTCGATAAATATGACCCCAAGCTGCATGACTCGATCCAAGGCCCGGTGGAGGAATACGCTGTGTTGGGTTACGAGGAGGCCAAGGCCGGCGGCGTGTTTTTGCGAGTCGGGGTGGGCGCGGTTCGCAAGCCGGATAGCAAGCCTTATGAGCGCTTTCGCACTTACGAGATCATCGACCCCGGCCATTGGCAAGTGAAGCGCGGCAAGGATCGCATCGCCTTCATCCACACCCTAAGGGCCGCCGGATTCGCTTATCAATATACGAAGACCATCCGGCTGGTGGGGCAGGAGATGATCATCCACCACGAACTGCGCAATACCGGCATCAAGGCGATGGCGTTGACGCAATATAATCACCAATTCTTTATGATGGACGCGATGCCGACGGGGCCCGAGACTCAAGTGGTGTTCCCTTTTGAATTGAAACCCAAGCGCACGCCTTCGGCGGATTTAGCCGTGGCGAAGGGCGGAGAGATCGCCTATCCGCGCGAACTGCGCAAAGGCGAGAGTACCTTGTTTACGCTAGAGGGTTTCGGAGCCAAAGCGGCGGACTATGACATTCGCGTCGGCCGACGCGACACCGGCGCACAGGTGCGCATTCGCGGCGACCGGCCGATTGAGGAGTTGGTATTTTGGTCAATCCGCACCACCGTCTGCCCCGAGCCCTATGTGCGCGTCGACACTTTGCCAGGCAAACGCACACGTTGGAGCTACCGGTATACCTTCGAGTAACATGAAGGGGCCTTTACCTCAAGACGAAAGCCATGTAAAATATGGCTGACTATGAGATTGCCGATTGCGCTATTTTCGTCGATTTTGCTGGCAGCGGAGGCACCGGTCGCACCTACTTACCCGCATGCTCCGATGCCCAGCTATACGGCCGCCGAGAAACGGCATTGGTCGTTCCAGCCGATTGCCGTCGCGCCGGTGCCAGCCTTCGGCACGCCGGTTGACCGGGCCTGGACGAGCAACCCGGTTGACGCCTTCATCCTGGAGCGGCTGTCGAAAGAAGGCTTACGGCCAGCCCCTGCCGCTGATCGCGTGACATTAGTGCGCCGCGCGACGTTTGACCTTACCGGCCTGCCGCCGACGCCCGCCGAGGTGGATGCTTTTGTCGCGGATAAGTCGCCGCAGGCTTGGGCCAAAGTGATTGACCGGTTGCTCGCGTCACCCGCGTATGGCGAGCGCTGGGCCGCGCACTGGCTCGACGTGGTGCGTTTCGGCGAAAGCGACGGCTTCGAGTACGACAACCACCGGTCCGACGCTTGGCGCTATCGCGATTACGTGGTCCACGCCTTAAACAACGATAAGCCCTACCCCGAATTCGTGAAGGAGCAGTTAGCGGGCGACGAGATGAACCCGAATCACGAGCAGTTGCGTATCGCGGCGGGTTTTCAGAGATTAGGCGCGGTGCGGCGTAATGCGGGCAATCAGGAAGTGGCTTCGTCGCGTAACGAGGTACTCACCGAGATGACGAATATTGTGGGTTCGGCATTTCTGGGTATGACGCTCGGTTGTGCGCGCTGCCATGACCATAAGTTCGATGCGATTAAGCAGTCGGATTACTACCGCGTGCAAGGCTACTTCGCTTCTACGGTGGATAACGATGTGCCGTTGACCTCGACGGCCGACCAGGCAGCTTGGAAGCTAAAGTTTGACGCGGTCGAAGCGTCACTCAAGACCATGCAATCGCAAATAAAGATGCTGAAGGGCGACGACCTGGCACGGATGCAAGGCCAGTACAAGGCCAAAGAAGCCGAATTGCCGGAGCCCCTGCCCGCTCTGTTTAGCGTGAAGAACGATGTGGAGAAGGTCGCGCCGATTCACTTACTCGCGCGGGGCGAATATACGATGAAGGGTGCGACCGTCGGCATGCGGCCGCCCGGCATTCTGGCAGGCCAGGACTTACCGGAGTTACCGCTAACAACCGACAAGCCCCGCACCAAGCTAGCCGAGTGGATGTTTAACTCGAACAACCCGCTGCCGGCCCGGGTGATGGCCAATCGGGTGTGGAGTTATCATTTCGGCCGCGGCATCGTGGCCACGCCCAATGACTTTGGCCGGATGGGCGCGCGCCCCACGCATCGCGAGTTACTCGACTATCTGGCTAACCAGTACCAGACCCAGGGCTGGCAGTTGAAGCCCCTGCACCGCCAGATCCTGATGTCAAACACGTATCAGCAGTCAGTGGGCAATCCGTCGGCCTTGGGCGCGCAAAAGGATCCGGACAAAACGCTCTTGTGGGCCTTCCCCCGTAAGCGATTAGACGCCGAACAGTTACGCGACAGCATGCTGGCGGTCTCCGGCGAGCTGAATAGCAAGATCGGTGGGGCGTCAGTCTTATTGCCCGTGCAACCCGACTTAGTGAATTTACTCTACAAGCCACATCAATGGGTGGCCACGAAGGACACGACGGAATACAATCGCCGCAGCCTCTATCTGATCCAAAAGCGGAACCTTCGTTTACCCTTTATGGAGGTATTTGACTTACCGGACCGCACCAGTAGTTGCGCGCGCCGCGAATCGTCGACCCACGCGCCTCAAGCGCTCGAAATGTTGAATGGCGAGACGTCGAACCGGTTAGCCAAAGCCTTCGCCGCCCGCCTCAAATCGGAGGCCGGTAACGGCGCGGCCAAGCAAGTGGATTTAGCCTACCGGTTAGCCACCAGCCGCCTGCCGTCACTGGCCGAGAAACAAGCGGCCCTCGCGTTTCTGCGGACGCAGCCGCTGGAAGAATTCGCCCTCGCCATCCTGAACCTGAATGCATTCATTTATGTCAACTGAAAAGCCCGAACACGTAAGATATACCCGCAATCGCCGCGAGTTTCTGACGGACTCGTTTTGCGGGTTCGGATCGCTGGCATTTGCCCAGTTGGCTTCGTCCTCCGTGGCTCACGGGGCTTACGGGGCGCACGGGGCGAAACCAGTGAATCCGTTGGCGCCGAAATCGCCCCATCATCCGGCCAAGGCCAAGAACGTCATCTTTGTTTTTATGGCGGGGGGTCCGTCGCACCTCGAAACCTTCGACCCCAAGCCATTGCTGAATAAACTGAGTGGCCAGAAGCGTCCGGCGGAGTTTGGCGAAGCTAAATATCAATTTGTGCAGAACGACGCCAAGTTACTCGGCACCCAGCGCACGTTTAAGCAGCACGGGCAGAGTGGACTGTGGGTGTCGGACTTATTCCCGCATCAAGCGCAAGTGGTGGACGAGTTGTGTATTCTAAAGTCAGTGACGGGCGACATGGTGGTCCACTCGGCGGCGCAGTATCAAATGATGACCGGGCGCATTCTGCCGGGCTTCCCCAGCATGGGCTCATGGATGCTTTACGGCCTGGGCTCCGAGGCTAATTCCCTGCCCTCTTATTGCGTGCTGCCTGACCCTGACGGAGCGCTCGAAGCGGGACAGCCGATGTACATGAACGGCTTTCTGCCCGCCGTCTATCAGCCCTCAATGCTGCGCCCCGGGCCGAAGCCGGTGCTCAACCTGGACTTGCCGCAGAACGTCAAATTCGAGAACCGCAAAAAGACCATCGATCTAATCAAGCGGCTGAACGAAGCCAATCCCGATGGCGAGGATCCGGAGTTCGCCGCGCGCATGTCGGCCTATGACACGGCCTTCAAGATGCAAACGGAAGCGCCCGAGGTCTTTGACGTCATGAAAGAGTCACCGGAAACGCTGGCCATGTATGGCGTCGGCACAGAGGTGACGGACGACTACGGCCGCCGCTGCCTGCTGGCCCGGCGATTGGTGGAGAAGGGCGTGCGCTTCGTCTGCGTGGTTTCAGGCGGAGGGCCGGGAGATCTGCAATGGGACGCGCATGCGGACATCGAAGAAAATCACCTGCGGATGGCGGCGCAAGCCGACCAGCCGATTGCGGCTTTGATTAAGGACCTCAAGCAACGCGGCATGCTGGAGGATACGCTCGTTTTGTGGGGCGGCGAATTTGGCCGGTCACCCGAGGCGCAGACGGGCAAGGGCCGTGACCACCACAATCTCGGCTTCACGATGTGGATGGCGGGCGGTGGCATCAAAGGTGGCCAATCGATCGGCAATACGGACGCCATCGGGTTGAAGGCGGTGGAAGAGGTCCATCATTTCCGCGATATCCACACGACGATTCTGCATCAGCTGGGCCTGAACCAGGATGCCCTCAGCTTCCTGCATCAAGGGCGCAAGGAGCGGCTGACGGAGATCCAAGGGTCGATCATTCAGAAGGCGATTGCTTAAGGCCGGGGCAGAAACCCTTTAATGACCGGGCACTCGCCGCGGAGCATAAATATAGTGAGCATACTGCGCGAGCCGCGATGCTCCACCACGATGCGACGCTCACCGGCATCGAACAACGGCCTCAATTGCAGGTTGATCTGGCAGGCGGCGATGGCGTGAGGCCGGTGGGGAATACCATCGACTTCGACGGTGACGTTGCCTACGTCAGCCAGCTCAGAGAGTCCATCCACCCACAGCGTAATCCAGCCGCCGTGCGACCAATCCACTTCATTGGGGGTGAGGCTGATGGCATCGTGAACGGCGCTGATCGCCAGGAGTCCGGCAGAGGCCTCCAGGTCGACAAAAAAGTCTTGCACGTTTGACCAGCCCGAGCCGCCGATGCGAATCCGGGCCTCATGACGGCCCGGTCGAGGGCTCGGAGGCACTCGGGTGGTGACCATCAGACCGGATTCCGAGACCTTGGTGAAGATGGGGGCGAGTCCATAGCCATCCACTTCGGGAAAGACCGTATCGAGGGCGGGGGCGGCCGCCGATGGCCATTGGCACCAGAAGATGAGGTAACTTTCCCGATCGGAACGGAAGCAACGTCCACCGTGCGCCGAGGAGTTGACACCGTGAAGCAATACGGGCGCTTCGGTAACTGGCGGCAGTTCGCCCCAACGGCGGCTCGCCCGGATGCAAACGGTCGTGCTGGTGACTTTCAGCACTTCCGCGCGAGCAAAGCCCGCCGCGCGAACCCATGCTTGCACCTGGCTAACCGTCGGCCCGCACCAATTGTCGAGCTGGCCACCCAGTTCGCCGCGCTCATAGAATTCGGCATACGGAATGGGCGATGAAGTCCCCTGCTGAAAGGCCTCGGGATCGACTACGTAAGTGTCAATGATACAGACTTCTTTCGTAATCGAACAAATTCGCTCCAGCGCCAGCAAGGGGTGCTTCAGATGATACAAGACGCCCAGTAACAGCACGATGTCGAATTCCCCGAGTAAGTGAAGGCTGACGTCATAAACGTCGATGATTAGATACTTCGCGCGGGACTGGAAAAGACGATGGAGTTTGCGGAATGTATCGAGATCGGCATAGTCAATGGCGGTGACTTCGGCACCCCGGCGTTCCAGCTCAAAGGTAAAGTAACCATCCCACGGTCCGACGTCGAGGGCTTTCAAACCACTCAGGTCCCCGGGCAGTTGAAACCATCGCCAGCGGTCCTCCTGATACGCGAGCGGCATGGCACCTTCGAGCACTTGGCCATCCGGCAACCGGATGCTGTGATAGAGGCCGGTGCGATCGAGCCCCTCTTTCACGGGGTTGACGGCGCGTTGCGCGTGTAACTCGTCCACTTACTTAGCGTAAGAAACGCGATAGATCTTATTATTGCCGTCTTCAGAAAGCAGTAAGCTGCCATCGGCCATTTGCAGAATGCCCACGGGGCGCGCCCAAACGTCCCGCTGCTGTTCGCTTAACATGAAACCACCGAGAAACTCTACGGGATCGCCCACCGGCTTACCGCCCTTGAAGGGCAGGAAGTTGATGGAATAGCCGAGGCGATCGCTACGGTTAGCCGAGCCGCGGTAAACAAGGAAAGCGCCTTGGCGATATTTGGCAGGAAATTGCTTACCGGTGTAGAAGATGAAATCCATGACGGCGGCATGCGCCGGAAGCACGACGTCGGGCTCCACTGACTTCGCCACTAACTCCGGCTTGAGGCCCTTGTGGCGCGGCTCTTCGTTGGCACCGATATAGGCGTAGGGCCAGCCGTAGAACTTGCCTGGGCCGATGCTGGTAAAGAAGTCCGGGACGAGCCCGTCGCCGAGGCCGTCGCGCTCCTGCACGGTGGCCCAGAGCTGCTGATTGGCAGGGTTGAAGCGAATGGTGACGGGGTTGCGAAGGCCCGTGGCGAAGATCTGGTGGCCGGAGCCGTCCGGGTTGTAAGTGTTAATGGCGGCGCGGTCTTCAGGATCGCCGAGGTCGATGTTGCTACCGGAGCCGACGCCGACGTAAAGACGCTCACCCTTCTTGTCGAAGGCGAGCGAACGCGTCCAGTGGCCCTTGCCGTAATCCTTCAAAGGGACAATCACCTCGGCCGGGCCCACGGTTAGTGCGCCAGCGTCAAGCTTATAGCGTTTGATGGCCTGCGCCTCAGCGACGTAGAGATAGTCTTTCCACAAAGCCAAGGCCGAAGGACGGTCAAGCCCGGTGATCAGGGCTTTCTTGGCCGCACCAGTTACTGCGACAACGCTGCCGTCAGGAATGCTATCGGACACCAGCACGGTACCGGTGGCGAGTTGCACCATGAAGCGCGGCTTCTTGAAACCGGAACCCCACTCCTCGGCTTTGAATCCCGGGGGCACGGTCAGTTTCGCACCGGCCGGGCGCTCAATCAGCTTGGAGCTGTTGGAGGCGGAGGGCGTGGCGTAAGGTGCGGGCAGCTTCACTTTGGCGCGTTCGGCGGCAACAGCAAAGAGGGGCAAGAGCAGGAGCGAGGCTTGGGTTAGAGTCTTCAGCAAAACGTCCTCAGTTTATCATTCCCGCTGGGCGTGGCGTACAGGCTCAGGATGCTAAGTTCAGCGAATGTCGTAAGTGGGGTTCAAAGTGGCTGCCTGCTTACGGCTCGCCGCTGCGTCATCCTTACGGCCCAACGACTCGTAGATAGCGGCCGCGTGGGCATGGAAGGCAGGCTCCGGCGTATTTTGCGCCAGTGCCTTACCGATGGCCTCTGCGGCGGGAGCGGCTTGGCCGTTGCGAAAAAGGATCCAAGCCAATGCGTCGTAGGTATAGACATCTTCGCGTACGGCGAGTTCCGCGCGCGCAAGTTCCAGGGCGCGGGGCAAACGATACTCGAGGTCGGCATAAGCAAGCGCCAAGTGGCGATTGGCCAATTCGCCTGCGGCTTTGTCAAGTTGACCGGCCACATCGAGCAGCGCCAGTTGCCGGCTCGCCGCCTCGGTTTGGCCGGTTTTACGGTAGAGCTTGGCCAAAAGTCCGGCGTATTCCGGAAGGGGAACGCGGCTTTGCGCGGCCAGGATGGATTGGATCGCGGCTTCGTTATGGCCCCGCGCGGCCTCGACGCGGCCGATGCCACCCAAGGCGGGATGATAGCCGGGAAACCGGTTCAGCGCCTCGCGAAACGCGCGCTCCGCCTCATTGATCGCGCCAGTTTTGAAGAGCATCATGCCAAGGTCGGTGAGGCACCAAGCGAGATTCTCGGGCTCCCGCGATCCGGCGCGAATGGCTAAACGCATCGCTTCAATTGCGCCCACTGGGTCGCCCGTCACGAAACGATAGAAGGCAATCCGGTTGTAACTGGCCAAACCCGGGCGCAAGTCACTCATCTTTTGATAGGCGTCGGACGCACGATCGTAGTCGCCGCGCTCCATGTGCGCATCGCCTACTAATCCCAGTACCGCAGCGTCTTGGGGGCGCTCGGCCAGCAACTTACTGCCACCCGCCACGACCTGCTTAAAATGATGCACCATCATCTCAATTTCGAGAGCCCGGCGGCGAGCGTCATAGTCATCCGGGTGCTGCCGGAGGGTGCCGTCCACTAATTGACGCGCCCGCTCTAGATAAGCGCCGTCAGTGGTCTCCCGCATTTTCTGGAGGTAAGCCCCCGCTAACTCAATGCGCACAACGGCGTCCTCAGGAGTTGACTTTATCCGCGTCGCGAGGCTGGTGATCCGCTGATCAGTGGATAACTGCTTCGGCGTGGGATGTTGGGCCCATAGGGCGGCCGGAAGTAGCAGCGAGTAGAAGTAGTAACGCATCATCACTCCGGCTTCATCCCCAGCCGGATGGCGTGGGCCAGAATAGTGGGGTCCTGGGTGCCGGTGGCTAGCACTTCGGTCATGATCTTGCGAGCGGCCTCGCGGTCACCGTTGGCGGCGAGTGCAAATGCAAGAGCATCGAGAGTCAATACATCGCGCCGCCGTTTCGACTCGTCCCGGGCAATTCGCACGGCTGCCGAAGGCTGTTTACCGGGCCCGGCCAGATAGAGCGCCAGCTCGCGGTTGGCGTTATCGAGCGACCCGGTGATACGACGGGCCGCCTTCTCAAATGCCTCGTAATCTGCCGCTTCGCCGGTCGCTTCGGCGAGGGCATAAAGATTTCGGGGATCGTCCCGTTGAGCGGCTAAGCGCCGCAGCAGGAGCGCCGCTTCTTCCGGCTTAGATTGCGCCTGGAGCAGTTGGGAACGAACGAACATCGTCGCGGCGTCTGTGGCATCGGAGTCTTGCAATATCTTATTCGCAAGACTTAGTTTCCCGGAGACAATATGCAGGTGCGCCAAGTAAGCCAGCATGCGGGAACGGTCCGCTTTCTCGCCATTCTGCAATCGGGCAAATGCGGAATTCATGGCCTCGATGGCCCCTTCGGCATCACCGGTGACCTCCCGGAACCGGGCCAGCAGCCAATAACCCTGGACGTCGGCCTTGCCGATGCGCAAATCCAGCATCCACTGCAACTCCTCGTCCGCCTCCCGGTAGTTGCCGAGTTCAAGGTGAGCAGTCACCATCATCTGGTAGGTCTCGATGTCATCCGGCCATTGGCGATTCAACAGGCGGGCATCCGCCAGGGCGGCGACGTAATCCGATTGCTGTAAAAGCGCACGGATATTGGCCTTGCGTTGGTCGAAAGAAGATGGCTCCGCCGCCAGACAAGAAGCGGCCAGCAGAAGTAGGAAGTAGTTCATAAACACCTTCGCGCCGCGGACCGGAGCCCGCGGCGCTAATTAGTACGTCACCTACACTAAGGCGCGCAGGCTGCACCGGCGCCGGCTGTACAGCCAGCCTCACTCGGGTCAATGTGCCGGCGATCACGCCCGCTCGGTGCGTAACCCAGAAAGGGGAACGTACTGGTATAGGCGGTATCGTTGACATTGACGCCATCGCCGAGCAAGCTATTCGGCGCGGCATTGAAGGGCGCGCCAGCCAACACGCCCGCGACGACTCGCAAGGAGATGTCAGTGACATCGTCTTGCAGGCGGCGGCCATTGGGATAGCCAGCGGCGTCGCCGCCAATTAGCCCGAGGCGTGAGTAGGTGCCCCCCGCACCGGGAATGATCGGGGCGACACCGGTGTTCAGACGGATCATGTCAGCGACGGGCCCGCCGGGTGTTCCCATGGCCGCAATCGGCGCAGCGTAAGTTACTAGCGGGAGTAAGTCGAACCGGGGAGGCGTCGGGATGGCTACCGCACCACCCGTGGCCGCGTTCAGGAGCCGCGCCAATAGCGGATCGAGTAACATGGCCTGAAACTGGCTATCGTTCTTGGGCTGATCCATGCTGAAGCGATCCTTCGATCCGGTGCCGATCAGTAACTCGTTGATGAGCGGGTTGCCCATGCGCTGAATCTGGCTCCAGCTACCGGCGGAAACGGCCGGCAGCGGAGCGCGGCGGGTGGTGACTCGCGCGCGAGAGGTGGACGCCCACACGCCGATGGTGGCCGCCGTGGAGGTTGCAGCCTCAATCGCGCCCGTGCGGGTCAGCATCGTTACTGGAATGTAGTGTTCCGGAAACGCATGGCGCTGCGTACAGCGTCGATCCGAACAGGAACAATGGCACCGTGAGGTGCCCCAACCGCTTTTTCATGAGTCGACTCCTTTAAGTTTTGACTGTCTTACTTACCGGGTACGTCAAGAAA
>JANLPT010000122.1:0-2629 GCA_031367405.1 Bryobacteraceae bacterium | reverse complement strand
GCACTGTAGCGCTCTGTAACCCCGTAGCTCATTTCTGCGCCCGATTCGACGGCCTCCCGGCCGCCTCGCCCCCGCTTGCTTTTGCTGATTGCGGCTTGTCCGTTCCCCTGGTCATGCCTGGCACCAACTGGGCCGCCAACTGGGCCGGCACCAACTGGGCCCCCGGCACCAACTGGGCCCCCCTGGCACCAACTGGGCCCCTTCCAGTGGGAGTGCACCATGAAGAATCGGGGTCAAAGCCGCTCGCACACGGGTTTCCTCCGTCGCTCCCGGTAAGGTTATAGACCAACTTGATGTTACGGCGATAGTGCGTCGATTCGGAAGGGTATCCCCCTCGCGCCCTTGGGATGCGGGTCCCCCCCCTTTTTTGACGTGTCGGTTTCCCGCGTATGTGGTTGTAAAGTCAATAAGTTCGTCTTGTCCTGGGAAGAGATAGGTGTATGAGGGTGAATGACGCCGATCCCCGACGCCGATCCCCCAAGGTACGTTGAAAGAACCGGCCGTGGTGATCATATCGCCTCAATCCGGGAAGTAGGGGCGCAGCGGAACTGTAAGCTCCGAGCCCCTACTCTGTGACTGGTGAGCGATCGTTCGATTTCGTAGCGAAGCGGAAGGGGCTACTACTTGCAAGGAGGGTAGGCACAGTAACCGGGTTCATTCCTGCGTGACCAGTTGAGGTTCTCCCTGGCGGCGAGAATGGGGTCGATTAGACTGTTACTGCCGTATGCCCGTGGCATCCGCGCCGCCAACCGCGCGTTCTCAATGTCGGCCAGCTTTTTGATGTAGGCCCCCAGCGCCTGCAGGTCGGCGAATCGCGCCGGGGTCTGCTTGGAGGACAGTACACTCGCGATCCCAATGCCCAGGCCAGAGGCGCGAAGCATTTGAATCGCCCGCTCGCGGCTGCGGGGCACGCCATCGCCCACCTCGTAGGCCATCCCGACTTCCATCTGGGCTTTGTCGAAACCTTGGTTGGCGCTCAGCAGGTACAGTTCCCTGGCCTTGGCGCGATCCTTCTTTAAGCCGCCGTCGCCTTCCTCGTACATGCCGGCCATTGAGTATTGCGCCGCCCGATGGCCTTGCGCCGCCGCCAAGCCAAACCAATGCGCGGCGGCCACGTCGTCGCGACGGGCCCCATTGCCATCCTGATAGGCGATCCCCAGCGTCGACTGCGCCTTGGCGTGCCCCAACCGTCCCGCCTGCAACAGCAATGGGATTGCCTCGCGGTAATTGTTGCGATCGATCAGCGTTACACTGCGCTGCCACAGGCGCTCTGCTTCAGCCCGTTGCGCCGGCGTCAGTGAAGATGCCGGTACTGGGGAGTCGGACAACCCTGGCGACGACCCAGGATTCTTTCCACCGCCAGCGCCCGCCCCGTCACGCCGGTCGAGCCGTATCTGGCCATAGTCGCGCGTGAGTTCGCGAGAGCAGTTCACCTGGGTGCGGCTGTACATGGTGCAATAGTTCACCTCGTTTAACAGCTGATTGAGGCGTTCGGCGGGTACGCTGTACGTGAAGGCGCAGGGATTGGCATGGCCGCCATAATAATTCGTGGAGTTTGCCCCGCCGCCGTTGGGAGCCCCACAGGGTCCGTATTGTGCGGTGACCGGATCCTCGGCGCGTTGCGCAAACGCCGGGGCGGATATCAGTAGCAGGCAAAGTCGCAGAATGAGCAGAATCATACTCCTCCTAATCAAGCGCGGATCACTCTCCAGAGTCGCCACTAGAATACCTCGACGAGAGATCGGGGTCAAACCCGTGGAGTGGCGCATGTTTTGCACCAACTGGGCCCCTGGCACCAACTGGGCCCCTTTGGCGTTCCCCTGATCATGCCTGGCACCAACTGGGCTCGTTTTGTTGGATGAGTATCTCGGACGAGGTGCTATGCCCTCTAGAGTCTAGCCGCGCCGGTGCCGCATTCCAGGCCCTATCCAGGTCCAATCGAGTAGACTAGAATGAAACGCATCTTATGCCGCTCTCCCCTGGTGAAAAACTCGGCCTGTACGAAATCCTGGTGCCCATCGGCAAAGGCGGCATGGGCGAGGTGTATCGCGCCAAAGACTCCACCCTCGGCCGCCAGGTCGCCATCAAGGTTCTGCCGCGGCAGCTCTCGGCCGATGCCTCCGCTCGCGAACGTCTCCGCCGCGAAGCCGCCGCGGCCGCCGCACTCGATCACCCTTTCATCTGTAAAGTCTTCGAAATTGCCGAGGCCAACGGCGAACTGTTCTTCGTCATGGAGCTGATCTCCGGCGACACGCTCTACCAGCATCTCCGTAACGGCCCCTTCGCCCAAACCGAGGCACTGCGTCTCGCTGGCGAAATCGCCGAAGCCCTCGAAGAGGCGCACCACAAGCACTTCGTCCACCGCGATCTCAAACCGGCCAACGTCATGCTCACGCAGGGCCACGTCAAAGTAATGGACTTCGGCCTCGCCAAACGCGTCGAACCCACCCAACCAACCGACCCTTCGGCGGCCACTCAAACCAGGGAAGCCCCGCTCACCGCACTGGGCACCACCGTCGGCACGCCGGACTACATGTCCCCCGAGCAGATCTCCGGCCTTCCCCTTGATCAGCGTTCCGACATCTTCTCCTTCGGCATCCTGCTCTGCGAACTCCTCGGCCGCCCGCAC
>JANLPT010000073.1:0-5450 GCA_031367405.1 Bryobacteraceae bacterium | reverse complement strand
CCATTGATTCCGAGGCCAAGCCCGGACCGGTATCGAAGCGCGGCAAACCGACGCGGGGCCCCTCAGGCGTAGGCGTCTGGAGCGCAGTTACGCTCGATCCTACTCGTGGCGTGATGTATGTCACTACCGGCGACAATTACTCCGACCCTCCAACGCCGAACTCCGATGCGGTGATGGCTTTGTCGCTCGACACGGGCAAAGTGCAATGGGTGAAACAGTTGCTGGCCAACGACGCCTTCAACTCTTCCTGCGTCAATCCCGAGAAGTTCAATTGTCCCGATTCCGATGGGCCGGACCATGACCTGGGCGCTTCGGCGATGCTGGTGAATCTAGCCGGTAAGCGCCGCGCCCTGATCCTCGCGCAGAAGTCCGGTGAGGTACACGCCGTGGATCCGGACAAGCAAGGCGAAGTCCTGTGGCATGCCCGTGTCGGCCAAGGCGGCGTGCTAGGCGGCATTCAGTGGGGCATCAGCACCGACGGCCGGCTCGCCTACGCCGCCGTATCTGATCTCGGCTTTGGCCCCCGCCGCCACGAAGCCGGTGGCGGCATCTACGGCCTGCGCCTCGACAATGGCGAGCGCGTCTGGCAGACCCCCGCGCCGCCTTGCACTCCCCAGCCTTGCAGCCCCGCCCAGTCCGCCGCCATCACCGCCATCCCCGGCGTCGTCTTCTCGGGCTCCATTGATGGCCACCTGCGAGCGTATTCCAGCGCAAACGGCAAAATCATTTGGGACTATAACACCACGCCAGCCTTCACGACCGTCAATGGCGTCGCCGCTCACGGCGGCTCCATGGACGTCGGCGGACCCGTCATCGCCGCCGGCCGCCTCTACGTCGGCTCCGGCTACGGACAATGGGGCGGCATGCCCGGCAATGTTCTGTTGGCCTTTGAAATTGCCAAATAGACGCCAACATACGGGCTCCGCTTCGCTGTAAACTTGCCAGGAACTTATACCCACTAGACGAACCGCTCTGTCAATGTTCGGTACGAGATGGTCTCTTTTGACGGGCGATTCCGCAGGGAAAACTGGGCGGGGTGAGACACTCACGCATGGTAGCGTTTCGGTCAGCCGATGCTAAATTCGCCGCGTCCGGTGCCAGGCGACGGCTAACAGCGCCAAGCTGACCAATCCCAACGTGCCTGGCTCAGGCGTCGCGACGAGTGCCGACGTCTGGATAAACAATTCGTCACCCCCAGAACTGGAGCTGGAGCTGCTACTGGACGAACTGCTGCTCGAAGAACTGCTGCTGGACGAACTACTGCTGGACGAACTACTTCTCGCCGGTGCCGCCGGCACAAATGCCGGACTATTCGGAAAACTTGCGTCGGGAAACAGATTGTTCGCGGCGACCATATCGGCCGCGATCGCTCCGTCTTGCGTAAAGAAAGTACTGAAATACAACGAGCCATCCGCCACATTGCTACTAGAATATCCATGCCAGGTGAGAAATTCGCCTACGCTGGACGGGATCCAAAAGTCCGTCACCGGCCCCAAAGTCGGCCCGTTATGCGACCCGCTCGACGTCGTCAGTGTGTTCCACGGCCCTACCCCCAACAATCCTCCGTCGAGCGTAAAATCGTTGAAAGGGCTGCCCCCCAGCGACGGGCTATCGCCAAAAATCAGCCATCCCCACCCTTGTCCCGGCACCCACGAGTTGTCCCCGTTCTCGAGCGCCAGCGTGAACGTGTAGTAGACGATTCCGTTCGAACTCCAGGATTTCGTATAGTCCAACCGCAGCGGTGTCGCCTGACCCCACGAGGCAATCAGGAGGAGCGTAGTCAACAGGAATGGGATTCGTCTCAACATGGCTATGTTGAGTTAATCGGCGTAAGACGCTTCGCCTACAGTCAGGGATTTACCTTAGGCCCCTTAGTAAGGCATCGGAACCACGCTATCCTAACCAACATCCTGTCATGAACATCCCCCGCCGCAATTTACTGGCTCTTGCCGCCGCTCCTCTGCTCGGCCCTTCCGTTGAGGCGCAAACGCTGCCCGAGCCTATTCGCAATCTACGGCCCATGACCGCCGGCATCGTGCCCATCACCGGCGATGAACGCCGCGCCCGGATTGAAAAGGCGCGCGTTCTGATGCGCCAGAATAACCTGAGCGCGATCTTCCTCGAAGGCGGATCCAGCCTTTATTACTTCACCGGCACCCGCTGGGGCGGCAGCGAGCGGACCTTCGGCGTCGTGCTGCCCGCCCGCGGTGACCTCGCCTGGGTCGTGCCCGCCTTTGAAGAAGCGCGCGCCCGCGAGGTGATCCACTTCGGTAAAGATATTCGCACCTGGGAAGAGGACGAGAGCCCTTACGCCCGCATCGCTCAGATCTTCAAAGACCGTGGCGTCACCGGTCGCGTGGGCATGGAAGAGCGCGTGCGGTTCTTGGTCTTCGACGGCATTCGTAAGGAAGCGCCGGCCCTGCAATTCGTCAGTGCAGATCCGGTGACGGCCGGATGCCGCATGATCAAATCGGCCACCGAACTGGCGCTGATGCAACGCGCCAACGACATCACCATCGCCGCCTATCGCGCCAGCCTCGCCACCTTAAGCGAAGGCATGACGCAGTTTGAGCTGCGGAGTAACATCACGGCCGCTTATCGCGCGCTCGGTGTGCAAGGCGAGGTGGCCGTCAGCTTCGGCAAATACACCGCCTTCCCCCATGGCAGCATCCAGCCGCAGAAGCTGGCCTTGGGTGACTTCGTGCAGATCGACGATGGCTGCCGCGTCGAAGGCTACCAGAGCGACATCACCCGCACCGTGATCTTTGGCAAACCGACGAGCCGGCAGAAGCAGATCTGGAGTTTGGAACGCCAGGCGCAGGATGCCGCGCTGGCCGCCGCCAAGCCCGGCGCACCGTGCGAAGCCGTCGATCTCGCCGCCCGCAAAGTCATCACCGATGCCGGCTTCGGCCCCGGTTACAAAGTCCCCGGACTGCCCCATCGCACCGGCCACGGCATCGGGCTCGACATGCACGAATGGACTTACTTAGTGCGTGGCAACAAGACCCCGCTCGCGGCCGGCATGTGCTTCAGCGACGAACCCATGATCACCATCTACGGCGAATTCGGCGTGCGTCTCGAAGACTGTTTCTACATCACCGAGGACGGCCCGCGCCTCTTTTCCAAGCAGAGTCCGGCGATCGATCAGCCTTTTGGCTGATTCGAGTCCTCCGGGACGCGGCTTGCCTGCGCGATGTTTTTTGGCGTGCGCTCAAACCATGCGGTCGAGCAGTTTTTGATCGGAGGAGGGAACCCGGTACCGTCAATAATGGAGTGGGCTATGCAAATCCAATGAACGCGAAAAGGCGAATTCTGATCACGGCGCTCTTCGCCGTTCTCATCGAACTTGCCGGGTGCAGCAACCGAAGCGGGACAGTCGGCAAAGCGCCGATCCTGCTTTTCACCGGCACCGGAACGTCTAGCGGCGATGTCGTCGCGATTGAAACGCTCTTGAAGGCCAATAACCTGGTCTACGCAACGGCCGATTCAGAGCAACTAAACCGCATGGACGCGGCAGATCTCCAACGTTATCGGCTGTTGATCGTTCCGGGTGGGAATTTTGTCGGGATGGGAAACAGCTTAACCGCGCACACAACTTCCAACATTCGCAACGCCGTGAAGAGTGGCGTGAGCTACCTCGGAATCTGCGCGGGCGCCTTTCTGGCTGGACACTTTCCGCCTGGCTCGATGAGCCTGAACTTGACGTCCGGAGTACAGTTCAAATTCTATTCTGCGGCTGATCAAGGCATCCGCAAGGCCCCGGTGGCCGTGGCCATGGCTGATGGCCGCATGCTTGAACACTACTGGGAGGATGGCCCCCAACTCACCGGATGGGGTGACGCGATTGGCAAGTACCCCGATGGAACGCCCGCCATCGTCGAAGGAACCTTTGGAAATGGTTTCGTCGTCCTGACGGGTGTGCATCCCGAGGCCCCCGAAAGCTGGAGGCATGGCATGACCTTCGCTACGCCCGCCAGTGTGGACAATGCTCACGCGGTAACGCTGATCCGGGCGGCCCTGGAACGAGCGCCGCTGGCGCACTATTGAGACTCTTCCTCTTTCGAGCACTCCCAGCGCTGCCGCGCGGGATTCAGTCGTCTTGGTACACCCATCAATGCCCGCGAGAACGGGAGGCGAAGGCAAGGATCAGGAGATGCACGGGGCTACCCGCTATCGAGGCTTTTATTTGTCAAAAAAGACGGCGGGAGGAGGAGGTTGGCGGCACGGCACCCTTCCGAAATCGCCACATTATCACATAACCTACTTATAATTAACACTTTACCAGGCGTCGCATCTAAACCTGGGTGTGAGCGGCTTTGACACCTATTCCTGTGCCGCAGGCTAAGCCGCCGTCTGCGTAGGTGTAGAGTCCGGTGCGGGGCACGTGGATGCGCTGGTCGCTGTTAAAGGTCCCGCAACCGCGGCCGCGCGCTAGCTAGTCCTACCGCTCAAAACCTGGAGTCGCGGTCAATGGCTCGTTCAACATCGGCCCGCAACTGAGGCGTAATCTCAAACTTCGTGCCCCTCAGCGCCGTAGTCAGCCACTCGGGAATATCTGGCGTAATATAGGTCAGCCTCCCTCTGAGACTTTCCAACAAGAGGTGTGGCCGCTTACCAAACGCCGCGCTGTCAAAGACTTCGACATCATCTAAGGTGCGAAGTGCGGGCGAGAGATTTCGCAGGCTCGCATCATATATCCTGCCAAGCGTTGTAGAGGAAGCCGCGTGCCCGCCGCCTTCAGCCCGCGCGGCAACCCGAGACAGGTGATCTTGCAGGCTACCCATGGCAAGGTACTTCATCGTCACCGTAAACCCGCTTCGTTGCGCCTCAGCGGCTTGGCGTAGGGTGATGTCCGTTCTCAAGGTGGTCTCGAACGCGAAGCTCTTCTTTGCGCGGATGTTCCCGTTTACGAAGGCCTCAAACTGCGCATTGACTTGCGCCCGGACCGCTGGAGTGATCGCTCGATACGAACCGGCATTCAGCATCGCGGCGCGGTCATCGGCGTTGAAGAATTCCACTTCAAAACTGCCAGCCGGGAAGGCGGTCGATTTTCCTCCGCCAGGCGGGCCAGCAATCACGACCATGCGTGGCATCAGCCGCCGAAGTCCGTAAGGGAATCCTCTCGCATGTCAGGCGGGAGTTCTTTGTTCAGGCGCCGGCCTTCCGCATCAATGATGCCCATCCGTTGAAGACGGCTAACGGCTTCCTTGATTCTCACTTCTGCCGCCTGAAGATCTCGCTCCCGAATGCGGGCAACCAAGTCACGGTCGGCGAGGTCCACATTGGCAAACGTCACACCGTTTAGGTCAGCTGAACCGTTTCGACCGTTGTTCCCATTTGATGCCATATATCTCCGAGTCTACGCCTTCCTGCTGTCCTTGTCACGACGTGATGGGTATTGCCGCAGCAGAAACCGCGCCGCTCCCCCCGCCGAACGGGGGCATCGCCGG
>JANLPT010000070.1:0-1961 GCA_031367405.1 Bryobacteraceae bacterium | reverse complement strand
CAGCGGGCCAGCATCAGCGGTTCGCGCTGCGCCAGGTCGGCTTTCATCGGGAAATCGGTCTTTGGGAGGTTAACGGTCTGCTTTAGGTCCATCGGCTGGCTACCTTTCGATTATCGTATAGGTACCGCAAGTGAAGCGATTCTTCTCTCTCGCCGCCGCCGCTACCCTGCTCTCCAGCGGTCAGGAGACGCCGGTGATATCGGTGAACGTGCGGCTGGTGCGGGTGGCCTGCACGGTGATCCGCGGCAAGGGACAAGTGGTTACCGGCCTGACTCAAAAGGACTTTCAACTGCGCGATCGGGGCGTGCCGCAAGACGTTCGCTACTTTTGGAGCGAGAATGACCTGCCGCTCACCGTCGGCCTGGTCGTGGATATTTCCGGTTCGCAGATGCGGAATCTGGCCAACCATCGCGCCACCATCCGGCAATTTCTGAAGCAGGTGCTGCGGCCCGGTGACCGGGCATTTCTGGTGACGGTGGCCACGAACGTCCGCCTATTGCGCGACTTTACCGATCAGGCTGGCCTGCTGGCCGACGATGTCGAGTACCGGCTGAAGGACCGGGGCCAGCCGCTGGGCCCGGCTTGCCTCCCCCGGGGTCTGATGGCCGGTGGCCGCGCGCGCCGCACCTGTGGCGGCAGCATCATTTGGAGCGCCGTCCACGCCGCCGCGAAGAAGCTGCAGGACGTCCCGGGCCGCAAGGCCTTGCTCGTGCTCACCGACGGAGTGGACTCGGGAAGCGATCAACGGCTGGACGATGCCATTCAAGCCGCTCAAGAAGCCGAGACGGCGGTCTATTCGATTGGCGTGAAGGGCGAGCAGGCGAGCATCGGGCTCGCGGGGCCGATGCGCATTTCGCGAACGAGCTTGAACCGGGATGACCTGAAGTCATTGGCGGACGACACGGGCGGCGCGGCGTTTCTTGACAAGCGCTCGCCGGAAAAGATCTTTGCCCAAATCGAGCAGGAACTGCGCGGGCTGTACCTGATCGGCTTTTCTCCACAGAACGTCCCGTGCGATGGAGATTTCCATGGGCTTGAGGTGAGTGCAGGGAAGGACGTGCGGGTGCGATCGCGCAAGGGCTACTACTGCCGGCCTTAGTGGGCTCAACCGCCGAATCCAAAAGGGATTTCCCGTGCCAGTCATTTTTTCCTATTTTCGTCCGACGATTCGTCGGCCGCCGGAACGTTGAGCCGGAAGGTGTATGTCGCGCCATTTTCCGGGGCTGGTGGCAAGCGGCAGATTTCCCTGGGCTCACTCAACGCAGACGATGGGTGGTTTCCGCGCTGGCGTCGCGACGGCAAGGAGATCTTCTACGTCACGCGCAACGGAAATCTGATGGCCGCCGCCGTGTCGATTCGCCAGGGCGCGGTGGAAGTGGGCAAGGTGGAGAAGCTGTTCGAAGGCATCGTGACCACCCGCTATCTCACCTACGACGTCTCCGCCGGCGGCCAGCGCTTCCTGGTGGTCGACGATGGTGTAACGACGGCACGGCCCTTGACGCTGGTGCTCGGCACAACCGGACCACCCCGGCCGGCGGTGGCGAGGTTTCCCCGATCTCGACCCCTAATTACATTCCTGCTTTCACCGTGCGCTTGCGCCAAGCGTGCAAGCGACTGGATAAGGCGTTTAGGACTTCCGGTTTGGCCGTGGCGAGATTCTGGCTCTCGGCCGGGTCAGCCCGGAGATCGAACAACTGTTTCTCCTGGTCCTTGAGCGACTCGATCAGTTTCCAGCGGGAGTTGCGGATGGCCATGCCGGACTTACCGCCCAGAAAATGGTCTTTCTCCAGCGGGTAATACCAGCAGATGTCTCGCTCGGGGAACTTACTCTTGGGCTTGCGGAACAAGTTAGCCAGAGAAACTCCATCCAAGTGGTGGCCAGCGGCAGGCTTCACGCCCGCGAAGGCGAGTAACGTCGGATAGTAGTCCGTGGTCACGACCGGCTCCGAACATACCTCGCC
>JANLPT010000057.1:0-11076 GCA_031367405.1 Bryobacteraceae bacterium | reverse complement strand
CCATTGCTCGGTATCCGATGCGTTAAGGATGCAAAACCATAGTCAGTTGCGTTGGCTGCGCGTAGGGTTATTGGCTGGACTCGTCGCTCGACAGTTCGCCGGCGCGCAAGAACCCGAGATCAATGCCCGGGACGTGTTCTACTCCGCGGCGGACATGATGGGCCCTGCGCGGCGCCCAGCGGCCACAGAGCTGCCTCAGAAGATGCCCCCGAAGAAACCGGCATCGAGTACCGTGTCCGTGAAGAAGCCCGGACCTCAATCACCGGCGGCGCAGCACGTGATGGCGGTGGTGGTGCCGAAAGATCCCGAGAACCATTTCCTTCAGGTAAGCAACGAGTCGCGGCCCCTCGGCCTGCGCTACAGCATCCTGAAGCAAACCGGCGGGTCACTCGCTGAAGTAACTCCCGATACCGTGTTCAAGGCGGGGGACGCCATCCGGCTGAGCGTGATGAGCAATCAGAAGGGCTACCTTTATGTGATCTCGCGCGGGTCGAGCGGCATTTGGACGCCGCTGTTTCCGCATCCGGAGAGCTCGCAGAAGTCGAATGAAATTGTGGCAGGGCGCAAGTATCAGGTGCCGGGCGGCGACCGCGAATTCTTTACGTTTGACGAACGGTCCGGCAAGGAGCAGATCTTCATCTTGTTGGCGCAGCAGCCGGTGGAAGATCTGGACACGCTGATTTCGTCGATCTCGTCGCCGCCCGCGAATCCGCCCGCGACTTCGCCCGCGATGCCTGCCGTGCTGAAGGCCGATAACCGGCTGAACGATTCGGTGATCGATCGCTTGCGCGGTGAGATGCAGACGCGCGACTTGGTGTTTACCAAGGTCGACAAAGAAGCGGCTTCGCCAGAGACCGCCGTGTATGTGGTGAAGCCCAGTGCTGGCCCCGGTGCGAAGAATCGCGTCATGGTCGACTTGGCGCTGAATCATCAGTAGTCGAGGATACATCCATGAAGATACTCATTTTCTGGCTATGGGGCGGCCTGCTGTTGGCTTCGCAGCCGCTTTCGACGACGAAAAACCCGGAACTGAAGCGCTCCTCCGTGGTGCGGAAGATTTCGGTCACCGTGGAACGCAAGACCGGCGATAAGGTGGAGCGCATGGATCCGGCACATGTTTTTGCGACGGGCGAAATGGTGCGGTTTCGCTTTCAGGCTAATTTTCCTGGTTATCTTTATGTGCTGAATCATTCGACTTCTGGCCGCGATGTCTTATTGTTTCCGAAAGAGGAGACGGGGCTCGATAACCGGATCGATAAGGATCGCGAGTATTTAATGCCGATGACGGAGAGCGGCTGGTTTAAGATGGAGGGCCCGGCGGGTCATGAGGTGACTTACTGGGTGGTGAGCCCGCTGAAGCTAGGTGGACGGCTGGGTCCGCTGGCGGGTGAGGAAATGCCGCCGCCCGCCGTGAGCAGCATGACACCGCGTTGCGATGACTCGATCTTTCAAGCGCGCGGCGATTGCGTGGATGTGACGGCGGGTCCGCAGCCGGTGAAGAGCCGTGCGGACGTGCCGGAGAGCCTGACCGGGCTGATCGGTGCCAATCCGCGCGAACTGACGATGACGAAGAATGGCAAGGCCACATCGGTGTTGGTGCCCAAGGATGTAAATGAGCCATTGATTTACACGTTCCGATTGGCGCATAAGTAGGATTCTATGAGATACATTCTGGCTCTTCTGGCCATCAACGCCTTCGGGCAGCTGACTGAGCGCGACTTGAAGTTCGTGAAGCAGCCGCCTATCACGGGCACGGTGGGCATTCCTCGCAGTTACGCGCTGGTGGTCGGCATTTCGGAATATGCCAAGCTTCCGCCGCGTGGACAGTTAAAGTTTCCGGCGCGTGATGCGGCCGCAGTGTATGCGTCGCTGATTAGTCCGGAGGGCGGCCAGTTTCCGCCGGAGAATGTTCACCGGTTAATCGGCAAGCAAGCCACCCTGACGAACTTACGCAAAGAACTCGAAGAGTGGTTGCCGAGTGTCAGCAAGGACGGGGACCGCGTGGTGATCTACTTTGCGGGACATGGCTTCGTTTCCGCTGGCCAAGCTTACCTGGCACCCTATGATATCGATTTGACGAATATTCCGGGGTCGAGTTATCCGATGAAAGCCCTGGGGCAAGTGGTGGGCGGCAAGATCAAGGCTAAGTGGAAGATCTTACTGACGGACGCTTGTCATTCCGGGGCAATTACACCCGAGGCTGACGCTTCGCAAATCAATTCGAGCCTGGTGCGGATTGACCAGAGTCTATTTTCGCTGACAGCGAGCCGGGACCGTGAACAGAGCTTTGAAAGCGACATTTGGGGCGGCGGGCACGGCGTCTTCACTTACTATGTGATGAAGGCCATTGAGGGCGAGGCCGATGATAATCGGGATGGAGTCGTAACCGCCGATGAGCTCGCCGAGTATGTGCGCGTCAATGTGCGCCGCGAGACGTCGGCGAAGCAGAACCCGACGGCCGAACGCGGTAGCTTCGACCCGCAAATGATTCTGGCTTACAACCCGAGCCGGACGCCATCCGCGCCGACGCAAGCGCCGAAGTTCGGTGGGCTCGTGATTGAGAGCAACATGGACGGCGTTGAGGTGTTTGTCGATGGCAAGTCGGCGGGCACCATCAACAAGGACAAGCCGTTGCGGCTGCCGGGCTTGCTGCCCGGGGTGCATACGGTGAAGGCCGTTCATTTGGGATACGAGCCCGATGGTCCGCGTGAAGAGACTGTCTATCCGGGCCAGGAGACGACGGTCAGCATCCGGATCACCATCGCGCGCCGGCGGACCAAGGCGGCGCTCGAAGCCTTCGATGACGGGTTGGAACTGTATCAGAAGGGTTTCGAGAAAAACTACCGCGCGGCGGCAGTGGCTTTTGAGAAGGCTCTAGCGATCGATGCGAAATACAGCCAGGCGGCTTTGTATTTGGGCCGGACATACAATGCCCTTTACGATGGCGAGAAGGCCAAAGCGGCTTTCAAAAGGGCGATTGAGATTGACCCGGACTATGCCGAGGCTCGGTCGAGCTATGGGGGGATGCTGCTCGATCTGGGCGATTTGGACGAGAGTATCCGGCAGTTAAATGCGAGTGTGGTGAAGGAGCCGGGCAGTTCGCTGACCAACTCCTTGCTGGCGCAGGCTTTCATTCGCAAGGGGGCGCTACCGGAAGGGGAACGCTTTGCGCGGGAGAGCATCCGGTTGAATGCGGGCCATGCGGAGGCGCACTTTTGGCTGGCGGAAGGTCTGCGTTTCAGCAAGCAGTGTCCTGAGAGCCGTCGCGAGTATGGCGAGTATCTGCGCTTGAGCGATTTCGACTCGAAGTTGGCGGGGAAGCTGAACTACTACGTGCTGGGGTACTTGGCGGGCATCGGCAAGAAGAAGCGCGCCGCGCAAACCGATATCTGGCGGGAACTGCGCTTTATGGCCCACTTTGGCCTGTGCGACTGCGCGCGCATGTCAAAGGAGTACGATGTGGCGATCCGCTCGTGCCAGCAAGCCTTGTCGCTCGACAATGGCGATTTGTTCGCGCATTACGCCCTGGGTGTGACGTACGCCGAAAAATTCAACGCGCAGAAAAGCGCCGGACTGCTGGCGGCGGCGAAGACGCATTTTGAAACGGTCGTCCGGCTCAACCCGGAGGCCCAAGAGGCCGATAAGGCCAAGAAATACGTCGCCAATATCAACCAAGTGCTGGTGGCGATGGCTTCCGGAGCGCCCTAGTTTTTGCGGCCCGTAAGTTCTTTATTAGATTTCACTTCCGCATTGCCCGGCGCTCTGATATTCTAGCAAAACAAGAATCGGACTATTCGTTCTATGAGTTTGTATCAAACCCTGTACTACATGGCCCTGGCTGGAGGAATGGCCGGGCTGTTTTCGTGGGGAATCACTGCACTTTTGTCGGGAACAGTACTGGCGACGCGCGAGAACTGGGTCGCGGACCTCGTTGCGGCTAGTACTTTAGGGCTCTTGATTGGCGCTTTGACCGTGGCATTTTCTGATAAATGGTCGGGGAGCCGCGTCGTGCCCCGCTACGTATTCGCCGGCGCGGGGATCGGGCTCGTGGCAGGCATCCTGAGTGGACTCGCCATGATTCCGGTGACGAAGGCCTTGGGCGAGACGCAGCCGTTTTTGACTCGATTGCTGTCGTGGATGCTGGCCGGGGGCTTGATTGGTTTGGGGCTGGGCCTGCGTTGGGTGATGGCGAATAAGATGCGGGTGGTGCATGCGTGTATCGGCGGCCTCATCGGTGGTGCGATTGGCGGAGCGCTCTTTCATGTGCTCGGCAGCCGGGTGCCGGATTTTACCCAGGCGCTGGGCTTTGTGGTGATCGGCGTGGGAATCTGCTTCGGCGTCACGTTGGCCCCGATCTTGCTACGAGACGGCATTCTGAAGTTTGTGTCGAGCGGCGATGCGCGGGCGCAGGCGAAGTTTGGCCGCTCCGGCAAGGAGTGGGAGATTCAGCAGGGCGATAGCTATCAGATGGGCTCCGAGAGCCGGGACTTGAGCAAGACTACTTTCTCGGTTGGGGTGCAGGTGTTCATTCCCGATGCGGCGATCGCGCCCCTACATGCGATTGTCTTTGGGCAGGAGGGGCGCTTCTATGTGGCGCGTCACCGCGATGTGAACAATCAGGCAGGGCTGGCGCGATTTGTGCTGCGGGTGCGGGGCAAGACGGTGACTACGTCGCAGGAACTGCGCGATGGCGACGATATTTTGATGGGGCGGACGGCGATCAAGTTTATTAGTAAGAGGGCGCAATGATTAGGCGGGTTCTCCACGTCATCCCCTCCCTGACGGTCGGGGTTCTGTTGGGTGAGGCTGGCATGCTGCTGCGTCTCGTGGTGCCCGCCATTTGGTGCGCCAGCCTGCTGATGGCTCAGACGAATAAGATGCAGTTCGCCGAGCCGGTGAAGATGCTGAGCTGTGAACCGGCGTCGACGGTGCCTTGTTTTCGGATGAAGCTGAATCTGGTGGATGCGGCTGGCGCGCCGCGCAACGTGCAGTTACCTTCGGCGGCGGAACTGGCCGGGGCCATGAAGGTGAATGTGGGCGGCCAGGAAGTGAAGCCCTTCTGGGCTTCGGCGGCGGGGGAGAGCCTGCAAAAGGTGCGTGGGCGGGCGGTGCTGGTGATCGTCGATAGTTCAGGCAGCATGCTGCGCAAATTATCGACGGGGCAGACGCGTTTCGATGCGGCGCAGCAGGCGGTGTCGGTCTTTCTCGACAAATTCGAGGAGGGGGCCGATCGCGTGGCGATCGTGCCGTTTGAAAGCCATCTGGTCCAGCCGCGCATTGCCAGCGCGCAGTTTGCCCGCACCAAGGCCGATGCGGTGAGCCAGGTGCGAGCCTTGCCGCTGCCCCTGATGAATAACAATACGGCACTCTATTCCGCAGCGGTGTTTGGGATCGAGACTTTGCAAGCGGCTTTGCCAAGGATGCAGAAGGCGGGCGAAGATCAGCTGGAGACGATGGTGATCTTGCTCACCGATGGCAACAACGAAGTGCTAAAGGGCGATGATCTGGGATTACTGGCTGGCCCTTCCGGGCAGGATCAAGCGGCCGAGGCGGTGCGCAAGAGCGGCATTCCGGTGGTGGCGATTGGATTTTCGGATACCGGCGGTTTGGATGAAGTGGCGCTCAAACGGATCAGCACCAAGTACTATCTGGCTTCCGATTTCGATGGTTTGCAGCGCATTCTGGCTTTTACACGGACGTTCTTGAACAATCGGTTGACGGCGGCATTTGCTTCGCCATTTCCAGATCGCGCTTCGCTGGCGGGGCAGAACCTGCCCATCGTGGCTGAGCTGCGGCTACCCGACGGTAGCATCGTGAAGAGCGAAGAGTTTTTGTGGACCGCACCCCAAATGGGCGTGCCGGTGTATGCGGGCAAATGTTCGGCCGACGAACTAAAAGCCGTGATGGTGGCGCAGCCGGCGAGTGCCGGTTGGACGTCGATCATCCGGCCGGTGGGGGTATTTTGCGGTCTGGGATTGCTGCTGATCGTGCTTTGGTTCTGGGTGCCGCGGCTGATTTGGCCAGAGCAGTTTATTGGGGCGATGCCGAATCTGGCGGGGAGTAAGTGGGCTTCGCAGACGCGGGTGCAAAATGGTGTAATTCAAGGAAGACCGGCGCCGCCCGGCTTCCAGAGTGGTCCGGCGGGCGTGAATATGGCGCCGCGGGGTGTGGGCGATTCGACGGTCGTTAACCAAGCGGCCCTCAATGATTTTGGGGCGACGCGGTTAGCCAATCGCGAAGTGAAGCCCCCCGGTAAGTAAGTCAATTTTAGGAGGAGAATTCAGTGCCCTTAGTTAAAGTAATCCGCAAGGGTGTTACCCCCTCGGTACGCAAAGTTCCGACATCGACGGCGGCGGTGATGCTGCCGATGACGCTTAACAAGATCGGCAAGGAGGCCGCCTCAGAAAACGAGGACCTTTCCCGGGTGGAGGACGTCAACGATGCCTTCGCCAAGTTCAAGCCTGAGCTGAACTTCAAGGGCAGCGCCGGCCCCGAAGAGACCGAGTTTAAGGCCGAGTTCAAGTTTAAGTCGATCAAGGACTTCGATCCCGAGAATCTGCAAAAGCGGCAAGAGATTCGCGATGAGGAAGGCAATGTCACTTATGCTCGTAACGACATCGCCGACTTGAAGACGAATATCGATTTACTTTACCGCCTGAAGGACCGGTGGAAGTTACCTACCGTCCGTCGCGCCTGGAATAGCGAAACTCAGCGGGCCGAGATCATCGAAGCCCTGGGCCGTTTGAAAGAAGATTTGACGAAGCTCTCCGGAAAGGGAGGCAAGTAACTCCATGGCTGAATTGGTACAAACGCGCACGACCTCAGAGATATTGGGCGATAGCCCGGCTCGCGAGTTACTGCAGGACATCTTTGCGGACCTGCATCCGGGATTCTTAGACGAATCGCGGACGGTGGATTCAATTTTCACGGCCCAAGCGGCCGGCGAATTTCTGAAACAACTCACCGATCTGCAAAACTTATTCACGGTTGACGATAGTTACGAATCGACGGTGCAAAAGCTACAGGCGCAGATCAATAGCGCCGAGGCCATGCGCGACCAGTTACTCGCGCAATTGTTCACTACGCTGCGGCCGCTGGAGCGCAGTTACAAGCAGGTGCAACTGTTCTTCGAGAATTCGAAGGTGATGGACGGGAAGGTCCGCAAGCCGGTGGAGCTTTACGTATTGAACGCCGATGCCAAGGCGATGAAGGACGTGTTCTCCATGAACGTGGCGGCGGTGGAAAACTTCTGCCGCAAACGCAACGACAACTTCAACTTTCGCGACGACATCTGCAACCTGATCGTCCCCGGCCAGATTCCGCAAACCGTCCGCGAGAAGTTCGAAGACGTGGCCAACATGTGGGGCATGCTGCTGTTGACCGACGTGGATGACGAGAAGAACTTCAAGAACCTGGAGCGGAACTTCCTGCCGGGCGGCAAGTACGAGTTTATGAAGCGTCCGGAGGACCGGGCCGCGGCCGACGTGGTTTGCGCGGGCTACTTGCAGATGCGGGCGGCGCATTGGTTTGAGAAGTCGGTGGATGGTGGCGATGACCTCTGGGCACCGCCTTCGCTCATCTTCGCCGGCGCGATTGCGCGAGCCGACGACGGCCAGGGGATTGCCCAGGGCCCGGTGGGCAGCCGCTTCGGGCAGATTTCAGGCGTCGATAAGGTGCGCTTTGAGCCGTTGATTGGGGAGATGGAGCATTTGTCGATGGAGCGGCAGTTGGTGCCGATCATTCGCGATGCGGACAATCATTTGTGCTTCTTCGGCTGCCGGACCCAGGCCGACGATCCGAACGGCGTGTTGAAGTTTTTCACTTCGTATCGCATTCTGCGCTATCTCGAGCGCTGCTGCCGGCATTATCTCCTGCAAGTGGCCGGGCAAGTGCTGACGCGCGACTTTATGGACGAATCAATCGAGAACCCGCTCAAGCGGCTGCTCGATGAGCAGGTCGCACAGGGCACCATTCTGGGCTACGACCTGTTTGTCGATAAAGACTCGAACAAGCGGATGCAGGGGATTTGCGACATTTCGATCAACGTGATGCCGACCGGACCGGCGGAAACTTTCGTGCTGAAAATCGATACGCCGGAATTTTCTAAGGGCGGCGAGAAAAAAGAGTAGCTGATCCCGTTAATGAGGGTGAAGAGGATGCGGTGAGCGACGAAAGAGCAAACATCACCGGTTCGGCGGCTCGGGAGCATGAAGCGACCGGGGGCAACGTGAAGGCCGGGCAGAGCAATCTGCCAGCGGCTGGAAGCGCGGCCCTAGCTGCAGAGACGGCAGCTCAAGAAGCTCACGGCGTGGAGGCGAGGCCGCGATATCGCGGAACCGATTCCATGAGTCTGCCGCTGGTACGAGGCGCGAGGATGGTAGCGGCGGCAGAGCCGGAACCAGACTTCAGCCAACGGACGGCGGCCGATTACCTCCCCGCGCATTTGAAAGCGCAGTTGATTGCGGAAGGCAAGCTTACGGTGGCGGGCGAGTTGGTGACTACGGTTACTCCCGCCGCTCCCGCGCCTGAGCCCACCCCTGCCGTAACGATTGCGGCCACCAGTAATCCCGGAGCAGAGACGGCGGAACCGGCCAATTGGGCCGCCAAGCTTGTCGGCCGTCTCCGCAACCTGTTCAGTGAATGAATTTTGAAGGTTTCTTGAAGGAGAACCAAGACCATGGCTAGTCCCTATCGTTGCACCGTTACCCTGGACGGCACCAAATTCGATGCCGTATCCACCACCGTTCGTTTCAAGAGTGAGAAGGATCGCGCTGGTATGCCGCAGATGGGCAGCCTGACCACGCAAATTCGCGTGATCGCCGACTTCCACGATGACAAGAATGTGCCGTATTCGGCCATCAAGAAGTTCTTCGACCTGGCCAACGTCGTAACGCGCGACAAGATCAAGGCCGTCAAGATCGAGTTCTGGAAGGACGATTCCCATCAGGACGCCCTGTGCAGTTACTCCTTCAAGGGTTGGGTTTCGCGTTTCGAAACGTCGAATCCGCATCCGGTGGGCGCGGGCGGGGAAACCGGTGAGTTCATCAACGATCCCACCAGCGCTTTCCAAACGCTCAATCACGTGATGGTGCTGGATCTTGAGCCCGCCATCAACCAGGAAAACTTCAAAGAAATCAAGATGAGTAACTAAGAGAAAAAGGAATCAGGAGGAAAATACCATGGCTAACCCTTATCGCAGCACCGTCACGATTGACGGCACGAAATTTGACGCAGTGAGTTCGCAGGTGGTCTTCACCACCGCCAAGGATCGCGCTGGCATGCCTGAAATGGGCTCGCTGAAGACGCGGATCCGGGTGTGGGCCGACTTCCACGACGACAAGAACCTGCCTCACTCGGCAGTGAAGAAGTTCTTCGAGTTGGCGAATGTCGTTGACCGCAGCAAGCTGAAGGACATCAAAATCGAGTTCTGGAAGGACGACAAGCACGAAGACGCCTTGTGTACTTACAAGTTCAAGGGCTGGATTTCGAACTTCGAGACGTCCAATCCGCCGCCGGCTGAAGAAGGCACGCCGGGCATCAACCACATCATGGTGATGGATTTGGAACCAGTCCTCAACCAGGCGAATTTCTCGGAAATCGCGATCAGTAACTAAGCGAACCGTGAATTTCCTGGCCTTTCCCCTCCGGCTCGAAGGTGCGTTTTTAAAACGTACCGGCGAGCCGGAGGCAGTTTTGCAGTTGATCGGTTTGATGGCGCGGACGCCCTCTGGTTCGTGGCCGGGGTGCCGCACGTTCGGCGTGCGGGACTTATTCGAAGGGATGCGTTTGCGTCCGGAACGGTTGTCATATGTCACCGAGAGTATTAATGCGACGTTGACTGACTTGGGAGTTACGAACTTCCGGTTGAGCGCGATTACGAAAGATTCGCCGGAGAATGCCGATGTCGATACTTACTCGTTGACGATTGTGGATACGGCGGATCCGGGAGTGAAGTATTCGATGGGTGTAGGAGGAAAGTCCGCTTAACGATGCCTTACGCGAGTGCCACGGCCGTCGAGATTGACCGCAAACTGCGGGAGGATTTCCGTCGCCGTTTGAAAGAATACGGAGTCAGTGCGGAGACCACTGACCCTTTGTTGGCGGTGCTTTTCCGGACGTTCGCGCAGCAACTCGAGGTGCTCTATTCGGACACCGGGCGAATTCGGCTGGCGCTACTGGACGAACTGATTTCGGGCTTGGGTTTACAAAAGCGAATGGCGCGGCCGGTGCAGACCGTGGTGCGGTTCTTTGACACGGATCGTACGCGCTTGGTAGAGGGCGGGACGGCGCTGACTGGGGAGTCGACGACGGGGGCCAAGTTGACATTTCTGACAGACGCGCCCGTGACGGTGTCGAGTGCGCGGATTTGTTTTGCGGCGACTTACGAAGAAGGCGCTTTCCGTCTGCTGGCGGGCGTCGAGATGGACGAGCGTTTCCAGAATGCGCGGCCGTCGCTGGAGGCGGTGAAGACGAATCTCGGGCCGAATCCAGCGCTGTTTTTGGCCATTGAGCCGCCGGCGGAAGGTCACTTAGGCGGGCATGGCTTTTACTTTGATTTCTCACCCGATGCGGCCGAGATTCAGAAGGCTTTGACGCGGGAAACGTGGTGCCTGGCGGGGCCGGCCGGTGACTTTGCGGCGGCGGGCATTCTGCGTCCGAAAGTGGGCAATGCGGGGTTGAGTAAGCTCGATTGGTTGATGCCGAACCAGAGGACTGCGGCATCAGAAGATGCGGTGCCCGATGACGTAGCTCCCTTGCCACCTGGCTTTTACGCGGGCAAGGCCTACGTGTTGCCGGCCTTCCCTCCTTCGCGAAGACTTTTGTGCAAGCAGCCGCGGGCCCTGGAACCGGCGCTGGCGCGGATGTTTGGGCGGGAATCCGGAGCACTGTTTGCGACGGAGCGGGTCTGGATCAAGATCACATTTCCGCGCGGATTGCCGGCGCTCCATACCGGGATTGGCGGCGTCGCGTTACATGCGATCACCGCCTCCAATGTCGAGTGTCTGAACCAGACCATTTACTTCGAGAAGCAAGGTACGGCGATCCCCATTAGTAAAGAGGGCGGAACGGATTGGC
>JANLPT010000011.1:0-13260 GCA_031367405.1 Bryobacteraceae bacterium | reverse complement strand
CGCCCGCTGGTGGAGTTGCAACCGGCGGTTCCGGCCAGGCTGAGTAATGTGCTCAAGGTATGCCTGGCAAAGGATCCCGAGGCACGCTGGCAATCGGCACGGGATCTCCAGCGAGAGCTGAACTGGCTCCGCACGGAACCGGCGCCAATCACCGCACGACGGTCCGGCCGTTTCGCGTGGAAGGAGGCTCTGGTTGGTGGCGCCATCATCGCGAGTCTGGCTGCGGGCGTTTGGATTTGGGGGCGAGCCGGAATTCCGGATCTGCCTACTTGGAGCGTCAGGCCGCTCACGGCCTATGCCGGTATCGAGGAAATGCCGGCAATTTCGCCAGACGGCAGCCAGGTTGCCTTCGGCTGGAATGGTGAACGGCAAGATAACTACGATATCTACGTCAAGCAGATCGGAAATGATGGGCCGCCATTGCGCATTACCCAGGACGGAGCCGTCGATTATGCACCCTGTTGGTCGCCGGACGGCAGCCGAATCGCGTTCCTCCGTGAACGCTCGCAAGGGTCCGCGCTGATGGTTGCTTCGTCGCTCGGCGGCGGCGAGCGCGCAGTAGCGACCTTGCAGTACAAGCCGGGCAAGGTGTCCACCAGCACCATTTCCTGGTCACCCGACGGGAGATTCATCGCCGCGCCAGATGGGTCGAGAATTGTACGGTTGGACCTGGAGAGCCGCGAAGTGCATCCCCTGACGGCGCAGTTGCCTGCGGGTTTTACTGACCGGATGCCGTCCTATGCGCCGGATGGCAGCGCTCTGGCATTCACGCGAGGCCCGGACATAGTCGCCCGTCAGGTCTGGATCCAGAAGCTGGATCGCCACGGGAATTCCAGCGCTAGCCCCACCCGCATCACGGACGAGTCCAATTCGTTTCAAGGCATTGCGTGGCTGGCGGAGCGCGGAAGCGTGCTGACATCGAGAGGCTTTCCGGGCAGCTTGCTCGAGATGCTGAGAGTGCCGCTGGACGGGGGAGCACCGCAAGTGGTTCCTGTCGAAAGCATTGCCGTTTCGTATCCCAGCTACAACGCCAAGAGCCGCCGTCTGGTTTATCAGAGGCAATGGCTGGATCTGGATATTCTACGTGCTTCTTTAGACAAACCGAATGACGCGCCCACCCCGGTAATCGCGTCCACCCATTTGGATTTCGCCCTGGATCTCTCTCCCGATGGGAAACGGCTCATTTTTGTCTCCACCCGGAATGGACGATCGGGTATTTGGCGGGCCGAGCGGGACGGGACCAACCAGATCCTCCTGGCCTCTTCTGAGCATGGACCGGTTGGCTCCCCGCGATGGTCGCCGGATGGCAAATGGGGCGTCTTCGATGGTGGTCGGGAGGGGGCCTCCCACATCTACGCTGTATCTGCCGACGGTGGCAACCCGAAGCAACTTACGTCAACGGCCTTAGCCGAGAGCAGGCCGTCAGTCTCGCCGGATGGCAAATGGATCTATTTTGCTTCGCAAGCCAGCGGACAAAGCGATATCTGGAGACAGCCATGGGATGGCGGAACACAATCTCAAGTTACCCGCGGTGGAGGAAATAACGCCTTACCTTCGGCTGACGGAAAATGGGTGTATTACACTCGGGCCGGAGGGCTCTGGCGAGTTCCGCCGGCAGGAGGCACGGAAGCGAAAATTCTTGACGACGTCAGGTCGAATTGGTTCACGTTGGCTGGAGATCGCGTCTATTATTTTCGGACCGAGGGTACAGGCTTGTCAGTGGCTGAGTACGAGCCGTCGAGCGGGCAGTCGCGTATTGCCTACCGGTTTCCTTTCAACTTGGACCCTTACTATGCCGTTTCGGCGATTGCCGTATCGCTTGCGACGCGGGAAGTGTTCGTGCAGCATCGCGTGCGATTGGAGAGCGACCTGGTTTTGGTTGAGAACTTCCGGTAGCTCGAAACTTACCGAATCAAAAAGCAGTTTTTACCCGGATCACGGTGCCCCCGGAAGTTGGCGATTCACGGGCCAAACCTGGCCGCTATCCCTGCCGGAGCAAGTTGGAAGCTACCTGATCGCAAATAACGCCAATTGCGGTGGCGGCTCCACCGGCAGAGCCGCGCCGGCGGGGAAATGGAAGCGATCGCGTACCTCCTCGATCACGCCCTTCAACCGCTCGCTCTCCTCATGACGCAAACCCGTGCGAAACGCGAACTGGTCCTGGTAGAAGCGCAGTAATTCCGCCCGCTCCGCGCGCAGGTACTTGAAGAAGACCTCGCGCGGCACCGGATCCAGGTACAAAACGCGTCCTCCGAAGCGTTCTGCCCCCGCATCCTGGGCTGCGCGCGCTATCCGCTCGATCGCCTCCCGCCCATCGTTAATCCGCGGCATCAGCGGACTGACAAACACCCCCACATGAATGCCGTGGCTGGCCAGCTTTTCCACCGCCGCCATGCGCAGATCGGGGCGCGGGGCCATCGGTTCTAACGCTCTCGCCAGTGCCGTGTCCAGCGTGGTTATCGTCATGTTGATGCTCAAAGAGTTGCGCTGCCGGATCTCGAGCAGCACATCCAGATCGCGCGTCACCAGATCGCTCTTGGTCGTAATCGAGAGGTGATAGCCCGTGCGCCGGGCGAAGACCTTCAGGATGCGGCGCGTCAGGCCGTAGCGCCGCTCGGCGGGCTGATAAGGGTCAGTCGCCGTGCCAATCGCGATGCTCTCCCAAGCCCTTACCTTGCCCAACTCCTGCGCGAAAGCCCCCGCCTGAAAGTCTTTGGCATAAATCTTCGTCTCAAAATCGCGCGGATCGTGCAACTCCAAAAACTCGTGCGTAGCCCGGGCGTAGCAATACCGGCAGGCAAACTCGCAGCCCCGGTAAGGGTTGATCGTCCATTGGAATGGCATGTTCGAGTTCGAGCAACGGTTTAACAAACTGCGCGTCGCCAGTTCGAAGTAATCCACGCGCGCCTTGGCTTCCAGCACCGGCGCTTCGGCGGCAAATTTGGCAATTCCACGAAGCATGAGAGTATCTTCGCCTTGTCTTCGCCCAGAGTCAAGGCTAATCTTGGAATAGATGCTCACCACCAAACGAAGCCACCTGGAACGATTCGCCTGGGTGTATCTCGGCTACCTCTTCGCCGTGATCCTGTTTGGCGCTTGGGTGCGCATCTCGGGCTCGGGCAATGGCTGCGGCAATCATTGGCCGGTTTGCAATGGGGAGATCATTCCGCAAGCGCCCAATGTGAAGACCGTCATCGAGTTCACCCACCGCCTCACCAGCGGACTCTCCGGCATCCTCGGGATCATTCTGTTGGCCTGGAGTTGGCGGCGTCGCGAAACACACCGATGGCTGTTTCGTTCCGCCTTGGCCTCCATGGTCTTCCTCTTGCTGGAGGCCTTCATCGGCGCGGTCCTGGTGAAGAAGGAACTGGTGGCTAACGATGCTTCGGCCTCGCGCGCTTTAGTGGTGGCTCTGCACCTCGCCAACACTATGCTGTTAACAGCGAGCACGGCGACCGTAGCTTGGTTCGCCGGCGGCAGACGCCGCGCATCGGTGGCTCGAATCGCTGGCTTCGTTTGGTTCGTGGCCATTGCCGCTTTCGTCCTCACCAACATGTCGGGCGCAGTGACGGCTCTGGGCGATACGCTTTTCCCCGTCCAGCCGGCGCTGGATGGCCATTTGTGGGCGCGCGTTCGTGAAGGCCTTTCGGCGAGCCAGCATTTCCTGGTGCGCTTGCGCCTCATTCACCCGGTGGTCGCGGCTTTGACCGCTATGGGCATGGCCATTTTGTTTCTGCGGCTGATGCTGCGTGGTGCCGGACCCTTGGCGCAACTGGGCCTGGCCCTCATTGCGACTCAAGTCTCATTGGGATTGTTGAATGTCGCGCTGGCCGCACCCCCTTGGATGCAGATCGTCCATCTGCTCATCAGCCAGTGCGTGTGGGTGGTGGTGTGGCTGGCGGCCCTATCTTACTGGCGGGCAGCTGAATCGTAACTCGCCCAGACCTCGCACTCCAACGGACCATACCACTCCTGGGATGAACTATCGTCCGGTTAAACGATGGCCGCGCTGCGTTAGGGTCGTGACGACCTTGGCGATATCGTCCACTTTCACAAGCACGTAGTCCGTATCGTAAGTCGACAGGGCGAAGATGCCGATCCTGGCTTCGGCTAAGGGGTGCAACACGGAATCCAGGATGCCCGTCAGGCCGAAGGGAAACGGCCCCTCGAACTCTAAAGCGCGGAAGCCTTTTTCTACGCGAACGCCCGGCGGAACCAATAGCTCTTCGCAGACCACGGAAATTTCGTGGCCGGTGCGGGTGACGGAAAACAATCCCTCGCTCGGCAGCCAATCCGGCCAAACCTCGGGGCGGGCTACGGCGTAGGAACCGGGGAGGACGCGGATGTGGAGTGAAACAGGGTCCATGGGTGCTTGGGAAGGTCCTTCAAAATCTCTTTTTGCCAGGCGAAGCCAGGGTTCTTTTTGAGATGTTGGGCGGCGGAAAAATTGGGGCCGCATTGGGGGCCGATGGCGCCCCATAACGACATTTGCTCCATGAGCGTGGCGTCAGCGGCTTTGTTTTGGACAGCCCCGGCCGGTCCGAACTCCATTTGCCAAGGCTTCATGCCGCGCGTGGATAGGTCGTTGCGGCCGCAGATGGTGCGTTCGCTGGGCTGAGTCTTGCGGTCGACCGCGTCGTAAGAGTCGCCTAAAAAGCGTCGCGCCAAGTTGACATCGATGCGTCCCTTATTCTCGACCATCAGCTGATCCCAGCGGGTCCGGCGCGCCAGCGGACTGCCACCGGTGTCCTTCGCATCGAAAGAAGTCTCTTCGCTCAACAGCTTGGGGTCCACCGGCAGGTTTGAGCCCGTGAAGTAGCCATCCTTCGTGCGCTGCAGCGTGACATGTTTGAAGCCCAGCTCCAGGGAAGCGATTTCACCCGAGTTCCGATCGGCGACGAGCCAGTTGTTCGCGTAGCCGCCGTTGTTGCCCTCTTTCATGATTTGCGCAAACTCGTCAATGGTGCCGGCATATTGCAGTGCGCGCCGGGCGCGGATAAATTCAGGAATGCCCTGCGGATCGAAGCCGCCCGAGAACTGCGAGATCGTCGTTTCCGTGATGGAGAGGCCCGCCGAGTTAATGCCGAAGTCGTCTGCAGAGTGAATCAGGCCGGGCAAGCCGTCCATGATGAAGCGGTGGCCGGCGCTGGGCGTCACGTCGAAGATCACGTTCCAGCGCGCGCCGATCGAGTAATCAATCCAGGCGTTGTGGGCGATGACGGGGCGGCCGTCTTTCGTATAGGAACCGGTGGCGACGAAGGCACTGCAATGCTCCGGGGCGGATCGAGGCTTCATCGCGCCCGCTACTTTATTGTGCTCGTTGTAATAGCTGACGTAGTAAGGCGTCAGTTCGAGCCAGGCGTTGTAGGCGACCAAGTCCCAGAGGTCGATTTTCATACCGCTGTTCCGCAGGCTTGCCAGCAGTCCTTGCAACTCCTGGCGGTACTCGGTATCGACCCGAGGCCAAAGGACATCCTCGGCCGCCTTGCGGAAGAACGTCCAGGGCTGGCCGCTGTCGTGTTCCAGCATCGCTCTCACCACGCGGTAACTATCGGCGATCTCCGCCGCCAGAAGTTGCCCATGCTGGCGGCCGATCTGTTCGGGACTGCCCGAAAGCCGGACGACGATCCAGCCGTTCTTTTCCGCGCGCTTCGGCGGATCCAGCTTGCCTCGGGAAGCGGCGACAACGTCCATGGCGACCAAAAGAAAGGCGAGAACGCGCATTCCCATATTATGGGCGCTCCAGACTGATAAAATCAAAGCTTACCCGTGACTTCCCCGCATCCTATTGCTCGTGTACCCGGCATCCTGGCCCAAATTGTGTCGGTGAAGCAGCTCGCTCTGCCCCTTTTGCAGCAGAGAGCGTCCGCGTTGGAACGGTTGGCGGCAGACAACATATCCGCTCACCGGGACTTTGCTTCGGCCCTCCAGACGACGCCCGCCATTATCGCCGAAATGAAGAAGGCGTCTCCTTCGCGAGGATTGTTGGCGCACGATTTTTCTCCGGTGCGCCTGGCCAAGCAGTACGAGTTGGGCGGGGCTGCGGCAATCTCCGTTCTCACCGATGAAGAGTTCTTCCAGGGTTCGCTGAGTGACCTGGAAGCCGCGCGAGCCGCTTGCCATTTGCCCATCTTGCGCAAGGACTTTACCATTCACCCGCTCCAAATCGTCGAGGCGGCGGCCCATGGGGCGGATGCCATCCTGCTGATCGCCGCCATTCTGGATTCCGCCGAAATGCGCACTTTCCGCGAACTCGCTGCGAGCCTGGGGTTGGCCGCGTTGGTGGAGGTTCATACTGCGGATGAGTTGCAGGCCGCTATCGATTCCGGGGCCCGCCTCATCGGCGTCAACAATCGGGATTTGCATACCTTCAAGGTGCGTTTGGAATTGGCGCTCGACCTGGCGGAATCGATTCCTTCGGACGTCACTCGGGTAGCGGAAAGCGGTATCTTTACGGCGGCCGATGTGCGGCGTTTGGGCGATGCGGGCTATCAGGCGTTCCTGGTGGGCGAGGCGCTGATGAAGTCGGGTGACCCGGCTGAGGCCCTGAAGGCGTTGAGGGGATGAAGCAGTTACCTGAGGCATTGGTTAAGGTTTGCGGCATCACCAATTTGCGCGATGCGCAGGCGGCCGTGGACGCGGGGGCGAACGCGCTCGGCTTCAACTTTTACTTTAAGAGTCCACGTTATATTGAAGTAAATGAACGAGCTTGGATTGCTGATTTCAATGGAAGCTTTATCAAAGTGGGGGTCTTCGTCGATCAGCATCCGGACGTGGTGCGAGACATCGCCGCCAGCTTGATGCTGGACGTGGTGCAAGTCCACGGGGGAGCCGGGCCAGCGGACTTTCGCACTTGGCCGGCGTTGTCCATTGAAGATGCCGCGTCTATTGCTGATAATCAGGCGGAAGCCGTGCTCGTCGACGCGCCCCCTTTATCTGGGCTGCCGGGAGGCACCGGGAAAACCTACGATTGGACGCGCGCCCATCGCCTACCGGGGCGCATTATTTTGGCCGGTGGGTTGGACGAGACCAACGTCGCCGAGGCGATCCGCACCGCGCGGCCGTGGGGAGTGGACGCCTGCAGCCGCCTTGAAAGTAAACCCGGATTGAAGGACCATGATCGGATGGCCGCGTTTATCCGCGCCGCCCAAAAGGAGTTTCGCGCATGACGCCCGAACTGGAACGAGATACCCTCGCGCAGCAGCCCGACTCATCCGGACACTTCGGCCCCTATGGCGGCCGCTTTGTGCCCGAAATTTTGATGTCGCCGCTCGAAGATTTAGAGAAGGCTTATCTGGCCGCGCGGCAGGATCCGGTCTTTCAAGCCGAGCTCGATCGTTTGCTCGAAGATTACGCCGGCCGGCCCACGCCCCTCTATCACGCCCGCCGTTTATCCGAAAAGTTCGGCGGGGCGCAGATCTATTTTAAACGTGAGGACCTGCTGCATACGGGCGCGCACAAGATCAACAACGCGCTGGGCCAGGCGCTGCTCGCCCAGCGCATGCGCAAGAAACGGATCGTCGCCGAGACCGGGGCGGGGCAGCATGGCGTGGCAACCGCCACCGCCTGTGCATTGCTCGGGCTCGATTGCGTGGTCTACATGGGTGAAGAGGACATGCGGCGGCAGCGTCTCAACGTCTTCCGCATGCGCCTGCTGGGTGCCAAAGTCATCGGCGTCACCAATGGCAGCCGGACCTTGAAGGACGCCATTAGCGAAGCCATGCGCGATTGGGTAACCAACATCGACGACACCTTCTACATCTTAGGTTCCGCTTTAGGCGCGCATCCCTATCCGATGATGGTGCGCGACTTCCACCGCGTGATTGGCGTGGAAGCGCGCGAGCAGATGTTGGCCGCCGCCGGCCGCTTGCCGGATTCGATTTTTGCGTGCGTCGGTGGCGGCTCCAACGCGATCGGCGTATTTCACGCGTTCCTGCATGACGCAGCAGTGAAGCTGGTGGGCGTGGAAGCGGGCGGCACCGGCGATGGGCAAGGTGAACATGCGGCGCGTTACCAGACGGGCGGCTCGCCGGGTGTGCTGCACGGCTGCTACAGCGTGCTACTGCAGAATGACGATGGGCAAGTCTCGTTGACGCATTCGGTATCGGCGGGCCTCGACTATGCCATGATCGGGCCGGAGCATGCTTTTCTCCATGACCAAGGCCGGGCCGAGTATGTCAGCTGTACCGATGCCCGGGCCCTGGCGGCCGCCGTCGAGATCTCGCGCACCGAAGGGCTTATTCCGGCGCTCGAAAGCGCGCATGCCGTGGCCGAGGCCTTAACGCGCGCCCCGAGTGCAGCGGGCCAGATATTTCTGATTAACTTGTCCGGCCGCGGCGACAAGGACATCGACATTTACCGCGAAAATTTACCTGAACTCGATCGCGACACGGTGACCCATGACCTCAATTACCGCCCGGCTTAACGACCTGCGCCAACAGAAACGCAAAGGTCTGGTCGCCTACATCACGGCCGGCGATCCGCATCCTGATCGCACGGTCTCGCTGGTGCTCGCGCTTGAGCGCGGCGGTGCCGACATCATCGAGCTCGGCGTCCCGTTTTCTGACCCGATCGCCGATGGCCCCACCATTCAGCGCGGCACCGAACGGGCCCTCGCCGCCGGCACCACCATGCGCAAGGTGCTCGAAATGGCTTCGAACATTCGTACCCATTCCGATGTGCCGCTGGTGCTGTTTACTTATCTGAATCCGGTGCTCAAATATGGGCTGCCGGCGCTGGCACGTGACGCCAAGGCCAGCGGCATCGACGGAGTGCTCTTGACCGACTTAAGTGTCGAGGAAGCTGACCGTCATCTGGAGCCTTTGCGCGAGCATAATCTGGATACCGTCTTCCTGGCGGCACCCACTTCTTCTGACCGGCGGCTGGAGCTAGTAGCGAAATACTCCACCGGCTTCGTATACTTGGTGTCGCGTGCCGGTGTGACGGGCGAGCGCGATACGCTCTCCGGATCCGCCGCGCCCTTGGTGGAACGCATGCGCCGGCTAACCAGCTTGCCGCTCGCCCTGGGATTTGGTATTTCGACCCCGTCACAAGCGGGTGAAGCCGCCCGTTTGGCCGATGCCGTGGTCGTCGGCAGTGCGCTGGTGCGCCAAATCGAAGAAACCAGCCAGTATGAGGGCGGTGCGCTCGAAGAACGCCTGGAAGCGTTGGTGCGGAAATTGAAGGAAGGCCTATCGTAGGAAGGCCGATTCGTAGGAAGGCCAATCGCAGGAAGGAAATGGGGATGACGGAGACCGAAGCCCGGGCCGAACTGGGCAAGTACCGGCAGCAGATCGATGAGTTGGACGGCCAGATTCTGGCTTTGCTAAACCGCCGTGCCCGCGTCGCTGAGGAGATTGGCGACGTGAAGCGCGCGGCTGGATTGCCGGTGGTGGAACTCTCGCGGGAGTCCGCCGTGGTGGACAAAATGGTCGCCGGCAATGCCGGCCCCTTGGCTGATTTATCGGTGGCGGCCATTTATCGCGCCATCATGCTGGAGATGCGCCGCATCCAGGAAATTCGGGCGGCGCAGACCGCGAAAGGAAACGAGAGCTAAATGTTAGTGGTGATGAACCAGGGGGCGACCGATGCCCAGGTGAGCGATGTCATTAAGAAGCTGGAAGACCTCAAGTTTAAGGTGAATCGGGTGGATGGCGTCATCCACACGGTGCTCGCCGGCGTGGGCCCAGCCGACAATCTTGAGCCCGCAGACTTTGAAGCGATGCCCGGCGTAAAGGAGTGTCATCTCATCGTCTCGCCCTATAAGCTCGCCGCCAAAGCTTTCCGGCCCGAAGGCACCATCATTACGGTGGGCAAGGTGGCTATTGGCGGCAGCGAGGTGATCGCGATGGGCGGCCCTTGCAGCGTCGAAAACAAAGATCAGATTGAGCGCGCGGCGGCCATCGTCGCCGACGCTGGCGGCAAGGTGCTCCGTGGCGGCGCATTTAAGCCTCGCAGCTCGCCCTATAGCTTCCAGGGCATGGGCGAAGAAGGCTTGCAGATCATGCGGGCCGCCGCCGACAAGTACGGCCTCATCGTGATCAGCGAAGTGATGGACTCGTCGCAGATTCCGCTCATGCTCCAGTACGTAGACATTCTGCAAATCGGCGCCCGGAATATGCAGAACTTCAACTTATTGAAGGATCTGGGCCGCATTCATAAACCCGTTTTATTAAAGCGCGGCATCGCGGCGACGATTGAAGAGGTGCTGCTCTCGGCCGAATACGTCATGTCGGGGGGCAACCTCGAAGTGATTCTTTGCGAACGCGGCATTCGCACCTTCGAAACTTTCACGCGCAACACCATGGACATCTCCGCCATCCCGGTGCTCAAGAGTCTGTCGCACCTGCCGGTGGTGGCCGATCCTTCGCACGGCGTGGGCAAACGCAGCCTGGTACTGCCGATGGCTCTGGCCTCCGTGGCGGCCGGCGCGGACGGTATCCTCGTCGAGGTCCACCATGATCCTGATCGCGCGGCCAGTGACGGCGCACAAACCTTAAAGCCGGAACAATTCAACGACATGATGCAAAAGCTAAAGCTCATCGCCACAGCCGTCGGCCGGAGCATCTAGTGCTTCCTGATTTCCTGCTAGCCCGCAGCGATAGCTGTGGGGTGCATTCCACATCGGTTCGCACCCCACAGCTATCGCTGTGGGCTAGTAAGACCACGCTGTCATGACCGGGCCCGCCCCGCCCACCGTCGCCATCATCGGCGTCGGACTCATCGGCGGTTCCTTCGCCCTCGCCCTTCGCGCCGCCGGCTTCGAAGGGCGCATCCTGGGCGTCAGCCGCCCGCCCACCTTGGCCAAAGCCATACAAATGGGCATCATCGACCAGGGCGGCACGCTCGCCGAGATCGTCCTCCAATCCGACCTCGTCTTCCTTGCGCAGCCCATCGGCGCGATCCTCGAAACGATCGATCAACTGCCGCCTCTCCTCAAAGCTGGTGCCCTCGTCACCGACGCCGGCAGCACCAAAAAACTGATCGTCGAGCGAGCCGCGCATCTGCCCCGCTTCGCCGGCGGCCATCCGATGGCGGGCAAAGAGAGCCAAGGCGTCGAATCGGCCGATGCCCAGCTCTTCGCCGGGCGGCCCTGGATTCTCACCAGCGACCCCGGCCCCGAATTCGTCCAGTGGCTGGAACGCATCGGCGCGCGCGTCGTGCGGCTGTCGCCCGAGGAACACGACGCGCAAGTGGCGCTCAGCTCGCACCTTCCGCAACTGCTGTCGACGGCGCTAGCCAGCATGCTGGCCGGCCGGGTGACAACTTCCACCGCCGGGCCGGGTTTAGAGAGCATGACCCGTTTGGCGCTTAGTTCGCACCACTTGTGGCGGGACATTCTGGCCACCAACCGGCCCCTGATTGCTGACGCGCTAGCCGAGTTTGCCGCCACCCTCGATCAGGTCCGCGCGGAACTGGAGCGCGGCGATCTGGAAGCCCGATTTGTAAAAGCTCGTGAATTGGCCCTGCTAATCCGCCAAAAGTAACGCCGGCTGGGGTACATTGAGGAAAGAAATATGCTTATGCGTCTGATTGCTGGTTTAGGGTTTCTCGCGCTCAGCGCTTTCTCGCAGGACACCACCGTCCGTTTTAAAACTAATCTGGGTGACATTGACGTGCTGATGCTGCGTGCGTCCGCCCCCTTCACCGTTACCAATTTTCTGGGCTACGTGACGCGCGGCGATTATAACAACACCGTCTTTCACCGCTCCGTCCCCGGGTTTATTGTCCAGGGCGGCGGCTTCAATACGTCGCTCGGCAAGATCAACGAAGGCTCCAGCGTCCGCAATGAGTATAGCGTATCGAACTTGCGCGGTACCGTCGCGATGGCCAAGCTGGGCACCAGTGCCAACAGCGCCACCAACCAATGGTTCTTCAACCTCGCCAACAATTCCGCTAACCTCAACAACCAGAATGGCGGCTTCACCGTCTTTGGCCGGGTCGTCAATGCGGCCGGTCTCGGCATCATGGATCGCATCGCCGGCGTCCCCCTTTACAATTTGGGCGGGGCCTTCGACTCCATCCCCTTGCAGAACTACCGTGCCGGTCAGCAGCCAACCGCCACGAATTACTTGGTGGTGACGTCGATCAGCATTCTCGAAGCGGCCACTTTCGTCCCCACCATCAATGACGGCGGTGCCGTTACTCTCAGCAACTTTGGCGGTTTCGCGTCGGCCGCGCCCGGCTCCTATATCGAGATCTACGGTGTCAATTTCTCGCCAAATTCGCGCGAATGGGCCGGCGACGACTTCATCGATGGCCGCGCGCCCACGTCGCTCGAAGACACCAGCGTCACTATCGGCGGCCAACCGGCTTTCGTACGCTTCGTCAGTTCCGGTCAACTCAACGTGCAAGTGCCCAATGTCCCCACCGGCGGCCCACTTCCCGTGGTCGTGACGGTGAAGGGCCTGGCGAGCCCGCCCACGATGCTCGACATCCAGGCGTTAGCCCCCGGCCTTTATGCGCCTCCCGGCTTCAAATCGCGCGAGCAGCAGTTTGTGGTGCCCGTGCGTCCCGCCACGGGCGCACTGGTGAACAATGGCTCGGTACCGGGCATTCCCGTCTCTGAGGCGATCCCCGGCGAAACCCTGCTCTTCTACGGCATCGGCTTCGGCCAGGTGGATTCCGCCACCACCCCCGTCGCCGGCCAGGTGGTCACCGCCTCCGCCAAGGTTGCCGTCCCCGTGAAGATCAAGATCGGCGGCATCGACGCCGTCGTCACCTTTGCCGGACTGGTGCAAGGCTCGGTAGGCCTGTATCAACTCAACGTCGTCATCCCCGCGAGGTTGACCCGCGGCGACCATCAGGTAGAGGTGGAAGTTGACGGCAACCCCATTCGCCAAACGCTCTTCCTCCCCGTACAATCGCCCCCCGCTAACTAGCCCGCAGCGTAAGCCGTGGGGCACATTCCGAGGCCGTTCGCGCCCCCACAGCTAAATCAGTCTGCTAGGAGGCTGCTGAAAAACACCTGGACCGGTCAGGAAACCGGTCCTACCGGAACGGCAAGTCAATGAGTCAGCGTAGTAGGACAGGCCTCCGGGCCTGTCTCTTATCAGCTGAAGGAGGTTTTTCAGCAGCCTGCTAGTTAGCCAAAAGTTATAAACCAAGCGGTCAAAGCACGAGCGGCGACCGCGTGAATATGACGGTCAGGGCTCGTTAGTTAGCTCTAACCTTGACCCCGGCAAGCCGCAAAAAAGCCCGCCTCTCGTGAGAGTCTTTTCCCCCCATCGTCGTTCTCTTCAGTAGGGACCTACCAAAGGT
>JANLPT010000010.1:0-2306 GCA_031367405.1 Bryobacteraceae bacterium | reverse complement strand
GAGTATTGGGTGGACATTGAGCGCGATGGGCGGCGCGCGAACCTGGAGGGCGTCAGCGAAATGCGCGGCCGCCTCTGCCAGTGGGCCGACGGCTTCATGCAGCGGCGCGTCGCGGCATGGAACCCGCGCCGTCGCGTGGCTTCGTGGTCCCTGCTCGTGAAGCGGGAACAGCGTCTGAAGTTCTTGCATGAAGCGGGAAAGCTCTCCAGCGAGTGCTTTCCGCGGAAACTATTGCTGGATTGCAGCGGCCCATGGACCCCAGCCAGTTTCGCGATCGCGCCGCCGGTGGGGCCCACTCTGATCAGCCGTCCGGCTTGAGACAATGGGATCGATGAAGATCATTTCCTCGGTGGTGAAGTTAGAGAACGGGCTGTTCCGGGTGACCGAAGATGTGGCGGAGGACTCGGATGGCTTTGAGATCCGGCGCAATGTCGTGCGGCACAACGGGTCCGCCGTCGTGATGCCGGTGGACGACGAAGAGCGAATCCTACTGGTCAGTCAATACCGCTTGCCGGCCAAACGCAAATTGTGGGAGTTGCCGGCGGGCAAGATCGATGCGGGCGAGACGCCCATGAGAGCCGCGAAACGCGAACTGCGCGAAGAGACCGGCTTGCGAGCCAGGAAATGGCAACTCCTGGCTTCGTATTGGCCGAGCCCGGGATTTCTCGAAGAGAAAATGAACCTTTACGTTGCCACGGGGCTCACGCAGGGCGAAAGCGAGTGGATGGACGACGAGCGGATCGAGACCCGCTGGTTCCCCTGGGTAGAGATCGACGGCTTGATTGCGAGCGGCAAGATGAATGACGGTAAGACGCTGATTGGCTTCCTGGCCTGGAAGCGTTATCACCATACCGAAAAGAAAAAGGCGTCCCGGGGTTAGGGACGCCTCTTGGTTGGATCGCATCGAAGGGGCCTATTCGGCGTCCTTCTGACGATTCTTTTTACGGTTACGCTTTCGAGCAAGAGCCTGCTTCACCCGCTTTTTTTCGCCGGGCTTCAGGTAATAGGAGTGCTTCTTGATCTCCTTGATAATGTCTTCTTGCTGTACTTTGCGCTTAAAGCGGCGCAATGCGCTCTCTAAAGTTTCGCCATCTTGCAGATTAACTTCTGCCAATTAAAACTCACCACCCCTCGGCTGTAGGTACTTCCCCAGTGTAGCAGCTTCGTCTGCTAGACTTCCGGGCATGCTGGTTGCGGCGATACTCGTGTGGATCATGGCCGTGGACGGCCCGGTCCGGCTGTACCCGATCGACGATCGCCATCGTTCGGACAGCTTCCGCCGCTATAGCGTCAAGTTGGAACGCGCGGTGACGAAACGGGATGCGAAAGAACTCCACAAGCTCGTCGACAAGGATGTAATCGCTGGACCCGCCGACAAAGATGAGGGCTGGGCGGTCTTCACCCGGCGCTGGCATCCGGAATCGAGCGACGGTGCCGTGTGGACCGTCCTCACCGAAATCCTCGATATCGGCTTCGAGCAGATGCATCCCCGGATTTTCGTCTCGCCCTACTACGCCTGGAAGTTTCCCCGGGAGCTGGATCCCCGCCGCTACCTGGTCGTGATTCGCGATGTGGTTCCGGTGCGCCAGACGGCATCGCGCGACGCGGCGGTGGTCGCGACCGTCGCTTTCGAAGTCGTCCAGCGGATAGGCCCCCCTTCCACCGGCGTTTTCGATTGGGTAAAGATCAAGACGGCGGCCGGCCAGGAAGGCTATATCGCCAGCCAGACTGTCCGTTCGCCCGTCACCCCACGCGCGCAGTTCGCTTTGAAGGATGGCAATTGGAAACTGGTGGTGCTCGACTGAGAGTAACATGAGCTTCATCACGAAAGCGGCACGGAAGGGAAGCGTCAAGAGCGTCGTCTTCGAGGGTCATGGGCTCTTGAGTATCAGGCCGACGCCGAGCGATTTCTGAAAGACTTTCGGAAACGCCTGGCGAAGTTTGGACTTACAGTCCACCGGGAGAAAACGCGTTTGATCGAATTCGGCAAGTATGCCGGAAAGCAACGGAAAGAGCGAGGCAAGGGAGAACCCGAGACATTTACGTTCCTCGGGTTTACGCACCAATGTGGCGTCACCCGGACCGGCGGTTACTTTGCGCTCCAACGGACCACCGTGCGGAAGCGAATGGAGGCCAAGCTTCAGGAATTGAAGCAGAACCTCCGTCGGCGGATGCACGCAGCCGTGGAGGTGACGGGCCGTTGGTTGGGGCAAGTGTTGAACGGCTACTACCAATACCACGCGATTCCTGGCAATATGGCGGCTTTGAAACGCTTTCGGGAGCGGATCCAACAGGACTGGCGGCGT
>JANLPT010000286.1:0-25446 GCA_031367405.1 Bryobacteraceae bacterium | reverse complement strand
TCGCGCGTCAATCGAGTAATCGCGCTGGGTGGCCCGGCGGTTCTTGCCGGCGTCCGCCAAAGGCTCCAGGCCAGTCCCCCGGCCAACAGCAGCAAGAGCCCCATCGCCCACGCAGGCACCCGGGATGAAGCGACGGCTGTTTGCGGACGCTCGTCCACCGCCCAGAGTAAGTCGCGTTTTAGATCGATGGCCGTCTGAAAGCGCTGCTCCGGATCCTTCGCCAGACAAGTCCGCAAAACCCGTTCCAGCGGCGGACCCAACTCCAGCCGCACCGGCTCCCGCTCCATACTCGCCGCAATGATACTCGCGGCACTGTCCCCCGTAAACGGCCGCTTTCCCGACAGCATCTCGTACAACACGCAGCCGAAGGAGAACAGGTCGCTCCGTGCATCTACCTCTTTACCCTGCAATTGCTCCGGCGACATATAGAGCAGCGTGCCGACGATCTGCCCTTTCTCCGTGATCGCGGTTTGCGTCGCATCCAGCGGCCCGACGGATGCGGTCTGCTTGGCGAGCCCAAAATCCAGTAGCTTGATGCCCTGCTTGGTCACCAGGATATTGGCCGGCTTCAGATCGCGGTGGGTGATGCCCTTTTTGTGCGCCGCATCCAACGCATCCAGAATCTGCCCCGCATATTCCACCGCCTTCTCCACCGGCAGCGGACCCTTCAACGGCACCCCATCCACAAACTCCATCACTAGATAGTTGGGGCCGATGTCGTAAAGCTGGCAGATATGCGGATGGTTGAGCGCCGCCACGGCCCGGGCCTCCCGTTCGAAGCGTTCAGTAAACGCCGCCTTCGACACCTTCAGCGCCACCGTCCGGTCGAGCCGCGGATCGCGCGCCTTCCATACCGTCCCCATACCTCCCTCGCCGGCGAGGGAGGTGAGCTGATAGGGCCCGAGTCGGTCGCCGGGGGAAAGAGTCATGGCGCAAACCAGCTTATCTCATCCAGCAGCGATCACCACGCCTCTAACCCGATTTGCCCCAATCACTTAAGCTCCTCAGGCTGCACAATAGCCGCCCAGGGGGGCCCGTTCGTTTCGTCCAACCAAATCCAACGGGTAACCATTGTGAGAGAATTCTCACCGAAGCCCTGTATGCCTTTTTTCCTCATCATCGCGCTCATACTCCTCGCCGCCTGCAGCGGTCCATACTCCGAGCGAAAGGCCGCCGCTAAGGCCGAAGCAGTGCCGCTGACCGTCGATACGGTCCGCGCCACGCCCATTTCTCTGCCCGCCGTCGTCAACGCCAATGGCGAACTATTCGCCGAAGAACTCGCCAACATCAGCACTAAAGTCCCCGGACGCGTCACCAAGCTCACCGTCGATTTGGGCAGCCTGGTGAAGACCGGCGACGTGCTGGCCGAGCTGGAGAAAGACGATTATCAATACCGCCTTCGCCAAGCCGAAGCGCAGGTGGAGCAAATCAGAGCGCGGCTGGCCCTCGCCAATCAGAAGGACGACTTGGTTGACCCCGAGCGCACCGCCATGGTGAAGGAGGCCCGCGCCGCCCTTGAAGAATCGCGCATCGTCTACGAGACCACTGACCGTTTAGCGAAAGAAGGCGTCGTCTCGCGCATCGAGTTTGAACGCGCCCGCGCCCGTAAACAGGGCCTCGAAGCGCGCCTGCAATCGGCGTTGAGCGAAGTGCTACAGATGGGTTCGCAACTCTCCGAGCGGCGCGCGCAGCTGGACTTTGCCCGCCAGCAGCTCACCGACACCGTCATCCGCGCGCCCTTCGACGGTGCCATCACCAAGCGTGCCGCCTCCATCGGCGAGTATCTCGCCAGCAACGCGCCGGTGGTGACGCTGGTTAGGCAGCATCCGCTGCGTGTTCGCCTCGAAGTGCCCGAACGGTTCGCCGGCCAGATCCACCGCGGCCAAGCCATCGACGTGCGGCTCGAAGCGTCCAGCCTCAAACGCACCGGCCGCGTGATGCGCCTCAGCCCGTCGATTGAAACCCAGAACCGGTCGCTCACCGTGGAAGGCGAGATTCCGAATCAGGATGGCGTGCTGCGGCCCGGCAGCTTTGTCGAAGGCTCCATCACCGTCGACTCGCAAGCTATGGGTATCCTGATGCCCAACTCCGCCCTCGTCAGTTTTGCCGGCGTTGAGCGCGTGTATCTCGTCAAGGACAACGCACTCGACGATCGCATTGTCAAAACCGGCCGCCGGATCGGCGAAAGGGTGGAAGTAACCGACGGCTTAAAGGACGGTGACTTAGTCGTCGCCACGGCCAATGAAAAAATGACCAAGGGCCAGAAGGTCCGGGTGAAACCATAATGCAGAAACTCGCCCAAATCTGTGTCGCGCGGCCAGTATTTGCCGTCATGCTGATCTTAGCCCTCGTCGTCGTTGGCGCGGTAAGTTACTCGAAACTCGGGGTGGATCGCTTCCCGGATGTCGACATGCCGATCATCAACGTGCGCACCGCCTTGCCCGGCGCATCGCCCGAGGAGATCGAGAGCACCGTCACTCGCTTTATTGAGGATTCGGTAGCCACGGTGGAAGGCATCGATAATATCCGCTCCACGTCTACTGAGTCGATGTCGATTGTCACGATTAATTTCAACTTGAACCGTAACATCGATGTGGCCGCGCAGGATGTGCGCGACGCCGTCGCCAGCGTGATCTCGCAGCTGCCGCGCGACGCGAAACCGCCGCTGATTAAGAAGCTCGACACCGACGCGTCACCGATTTTGACGATGGTACTTACCGGCCAACGCACCGGCCGCGAGTTATACGAAATTGCGGATCGCCAAGTGAAAGACGCCATTGAAAGTGTCGGCGGAGTGGGGCAAGTGCTGGCCGTAGGCGGGCAGAAACGCGCCATCAATATCTGGCTCGACGCTGACCGTTTAGCCGCTTACAAGATTCCCATCTTGAGCGTGCGTAACGCGATCGCGCGGCAGAACGCCGATATCCCCGGCGGCCGCGTCGACGAAGGACGCCGCGAGTTAGTGCTGCGCACGCTCGGCCGCTTCCCCGATCCCAAGCAGTTTAATGACTTAGTGGTCGCCAATATTCGCAATACTCCGATCCGCATTGGTGACATCGGTTACGCCGAAGATGGACACAAGGAGCAGCGATCCTATGCCCGTTACGACGGCCAGGAAGCGATTGCCATTGAGGTCCGCCGGCAATCGGGTGCCAACACTATCGATGTGATTAACGCCGTCAAAGCGAAGTTAACCCGCGTCCAGCAGTTACTTCCGCCGGGCATGAAATTGGAGATCGTGCAGGACCAGGCGCGTTACATTGACGCCGCCTTCCACGAAGTGCAAATGCACCTCATCCTCGGCTCCATCCTGGCCTCGCTGGTGGTGCTTCTTTTCATGCGGAACTGGCGCGCCACCGTCATCGCCGCCGTCGCGATTCCCGCCTCGATCATTTCGACCTTCGGCGCCATGCGCTTATTCAATTTCACCCTGAATAACATTACGATGCTCGCCCTGGTGCTGATGGTCGGCGTGGTGATCGATGACGCGATCGTCGTGCTCGAGAATATCTTCCGCTTCATCGAAGAAAAGCGTATGTCGGCGCGGCAAGCGGCGATCGAAGCCACTAAAGATATTGGCATGGCCGTCACGGCTACCACGTTCAGCTTAGTCGTCGTCTTTCTGCCGGTTTCGTTTATGTCGTCGATCTCAGGGCGCTTTCTTTTCTCCTTCGGCGTCACCGCCACTGTGGCGATTCTGGTCTCGCTGATTGTCAGTTTCAGTCTTACTCCGATGATGTGTTCGCGCATGATCAGCGGCCTCACGCTGGAGCACGATTCGCGGGACGGCTTCTACGGCTGGATTGAGCGGACTTACATGCAGTTACTCGGCTGGGCGATGCGCCACCGGCTGGTGATCGCCGGTCTGGGTGTCGCCACCATCCTATGTACCTTCCCGTTGTTCCACTTACTGCGGCAAGAATACCTACCCACCAACGTCGACGAAGGCGAGTTTGAGATGAGCGTCAACGCGCCGGAGGGTGCGAGCCTCGATTCGATGAAGCAGGCGCTCACCCGCATTGAAGACAACATCCGCGGCTTGCCCGGCGTGAAACACATCGTGTCGATCATTGGCACCGGCTATCTGCAGCAGGTAAATAGCGGGCGGATTTACATTCGCCTGGAAGACGTCGAGGACCGCGTGTTATCGCTGCCGCGGCTTTGGCAGAAGACGCTCGCGGGTGAACCAATGTCGGCCTTTCACGGTCTCTACTCGCAACGCGATGTGATGGCGGCTGTGCGCGCGAAACTCAAACTGATTCCCGACTTACGCGTCCGCGTCGGCAACTTACAAACCATGAACACGGGCTCCGCGCCCTATGACATTGACTTTGCCATTCGCGGGCCCGAACTGCTTGAGCTCAATCGCTATAGCGAAGCCATGCGCACTCGCGCCTTAAAGACGCCCGGCCTCACCGATGTCGACACCACGCTGCGGCTCAACAAGCCCGAACTCCGCGTCACCATCGACCGTGACCGCGCCGCCGACCTGGGTGTCGACGCCTCTGACATTGCTACCTCGTTGCGCCTGATGGTGGGCGGCGACGACGAAGTGTCGCGTTTCCGCGACGAGAAAATAGCCGAAGAGTATGACGTCGAGGTGCGCCTGAAAGGCGGCGATCGTAACTCGCTCGCGAATATCTCGAAGCTATATGTGCCTTCGTCCAAAACCGGTCTCATGCGGCTCGACAATGTCGTGCGCCTGAAAGAGTCAATGTCGGCTTACCGCATCGAAGGGCTCGACCGGCAACGGCAAGTCGGCATCCGCGCTAACATCCTGCCCGGCTATGGCCTGGGCGACCGGCTGCCCGAAATGTTCAAAGCCGCCGAAGAGCTCAACATGCCCCCGGCTTACTCCACTTTGGTCATCGGCCGGGGCCGCGAATTTGAGCGCACCCTCAACGAATTCCTGCTGGCCTTCGCCCTCTCAGTGGTCTTCATGTATATGATTCTGGCGAGCCAGTTCGAGAGCCTGATGCACCCGGTAACTATCCTCCTCAGCCTGCCGCTCGCCGTGCCCTTCGGCTTCTTCTCGCTGTGGCTGTTCCACGAGACATTGAACCTTTATTCGGCGCTCGGCATTCTGGTATTATTCGGCGTCGTAAAGAAAAACTCGATCTTACAGATTGACCATACGAATAACCTGCGCCGGGAAGGAATGCCTCGTTTGCAAGCGATTCTTCAAGCCAACCGGGACCGGCTTCGGCCCATTCTGATGACCACCGTGACGTTGGTGGCGGGTATGCTGCCGCTGGCATTAGGCAATGGTCCGGGGGCGGAGGAGCGGCGGTCGATTGCCATCATCGTCATCGGTGGCCAATCGCTATCCTTGTTACTAACTCTAATTGTCACGCCGGTGGCTTACTCTTTATTCGATGACTTAGGCGCGTTAGTATCCCGCCGCCGTCTCGCCTTCGTCCAGCCGCGCACTAACTAGCGGCGCGCCGCAGACGCAAGCTATTCAATACGACGCTAAAAGAGCTAAGCGCCATCGCGGCGCTCGCCGCTACCGGGCTCATCATCCCCAAAGCCGCCGCGGGGATGGCGATCGCATTGTAGACCATCGCCCAAAACAGGTTCTGCTTCATCACCCGCACCGCAGCGCGCCCCAAGCGTACGGCGCGTTCGACGCGCTCCAGGTGGCCGCTCAACAGCGTGACATGCGCCGCCTCACGGGCAATGTCGGTGCCCGTACCCATGGCGATGCCGGCATCGGCTTGCGCCAGCGCCGGGGCATCGTTGATGCCGTCGCCCACCATGGCCACCACCTCTCCCGCCTGCTGCCAGGCACGAATTCGCGCGAGCTTGCCGGCCGGTAGCAAGCCACCGGCGAAGTCAGTGATGCCCACCGCGCGCGCAACTTCCTCCACGGCAGCGGACCGGTCTCCGCTCAACAGCGACGGCCTCAGCCCCAGTTCCTTCAGCGACGCCACGGCTGCCGCCGCCTCAGGACGCACCGCGTCAGTAAAATCGATCGTCCCCAGAATTTGTCCATCCACCGTCACCGAAACACGCGCCCGTTCATTGCTGCCGACGGACACTCGATGGCCATCCACCACTCCGCTGACTCCTTCGCCAGGCACGGCCACAAACTCAACCGCCGTGCCGATCTGCATGCCGCGCTGACGCGCCTCCTCTAAAATTCCCTTGGCCAACGGATGCTCCGAATAGCGTTCCACGGCGGCGGCCCAGCGCAGCACCTCATCGGTCACCATCGATTGCACCACCGGCCGGCCCAAGGTGAGCGTCCCGGTCTTATCGAAGGCGATGCGCCGCACGCGGGCCAGTCGTTCGAGCGCGTCGCCGCCACGAATCAGAATACCCAGCGCCGCGCCGCGGCCCGTGGCGACCATCACCGCCGCCGGCACCGCCAGCCCCATGGCGCAAGGGCAGGAGATGATCAGCACGGCGATGGCGCGAGTGAGTGCGATGCCGAGCGAGGCACCAAGGATGAGCCACCCCCCGAAAGTGACGATGGCGACGAGGACCACGGCGGGAACGAATACGGCGCTCACGCGGTCAGCCAGCTGCTCAAGCGGGGCGCGCGATGTTTGGGCTTCCCGCAAAAGGCGCAGCACATGCTCGAGCGTGGTGTCACTGCCCACCCGCGTCGCCTTTAGACGCAGAGCACCCAGCGAATTGATGGTGCCCGCACTCACCGTGTCGCCCGCCTTCTTGCTGACGGGCATCGGCTCACCGGTCAGCATGGATTCATCGATCGCGCTTGCGCCCGATAGCACCACGCCGTCGATGGGCACGCGTTCGCCCGGCTTCACCACCACCATCTCGCCCAGCCGGACCTCGGCCGCAGGCACCTGCTGTTCCACGAACATCCTCACCACCGTGGCGACCGGAGGCTGCAAATTGGCCAGTTGACGCAAGGCCTGCGAAGTTTGCCGCGTGGCGCGGGCCTCCAGCGCGCGGCCCACCAGCACCAGGGCAATGATGGTGATCGCCGCTTCGAAATAGATGTCGTGGCCGCCGCGGATGGTTTCGACTACGGAATATACGAAAGCCGCGGCGGTGCCCAAGGCCACCAGCACATCCATATTCGTGCCGCCATGGCGCACGACTGACCAGGCGCGCGTATAGAATTGGCGGCCCGGAAAGGCCATCGTATAGGCCGCCGCCAGCAGCCACAGCCAATGCCAGCGCGGGTTATGCATGGTGGCCATGCCCACCGTCATGGCGACTACGGCAATCGCCGACGTGATCATGGCCTTCTGTTTCACTTCCTGATACTCGCGCTCGCGACGGACTTCGAGCGCCTCCTGGGCTTGCGCCGCCGTGCCCTGCTCCGGCAGCGCGGCGCCGTATCCGGTGGCGGTCACCTGCGCGATCAAGGCCCCCGGTGAAGTGCGCCCTTCGTCATATTGAATGACGGCCTGATGCTGCAGGAGATTGACGCGCGCCGCCGTCACGCCCGGCGCGCCCGCCAGCGCCCGCTCCACCGTGGACTGGCACCCGGCACACGTCATCCCCGTAATTTCGAGTGTTGCCTTAGCCATCAGTCTCCATTATGCTCATCGCATGCCCGAACAAAACCTTTCGAACCACCTTCGCTTCGACCCGAAGTTTCACTTTGTCCTCGCCCCCATTCTGGTCGGCAACTTCGTCTGGGCCATCTGGCGGCTGGTGCAAGCGCCGCATATCTACTCTGTCTGGTCAGTCGTGCTGGGCGGCGCTTTCATTTTGTGGCTTCTGACCACCCGTCTGTACGCCCTCAAAGTGCAGGACCGCCTCATCCGCCTCGAGGAGCGCCTGCGAATCGTGCCGATGCTGCCGGCTGCGGCCAAAGCGCGCTGGAACGAGTTGACCGAAGGACAGTTAGTCGCCCTGCGCTTTGCCAGTGACGGCGAGGTGGGGCTATTGGCGGAACGGGCGATCAACGAAAAGCTCACTCCGAAGGCGATCAAGCAAGCCATCCAGGTCTGGCGGGCCGATCTGTTTCGGGTATAGCGCCCTAGAGTTATCCACGATGCTCAACGGTTAACAAAGCCGTAGAGTTTGGGTCACCGCCGCTGTCCGTAGTTCCCCAATACGGCTTGGCCAGGCATGGCACCCGCCACTGTCTGGCCATCCTTGACTACAGCCACGCCGTTCACTAAAACATGCTCGATTCCTTTTGAGAAACTCAACTTTTCAAAGGTGGCCATGTCGAGCACTTCGGCCGCATCGAACACGGTAATGTCCGCGTCGGAACCCACCTTCAGCCTTCCCTTGCGTTTCATCCCTGGCGCGATTGCCTCCAGCCTCCTCGCCGGATCGATCGTCATCTTCCGCAGCCCTTCCATCAATGTGAGTACCTTCTGCTCGCGCACGTAACGGCCAAGCACGCGCGAGAACGTCCCTGCACTGCGCGGATGCGCGCCCGGGGCGAATGGCATGCCGTCGGAGGCCACCATCACAAACGGTGTGGCCATCGCCCGCGCGATCCATTCGGGCTTCATCAAATGCATAATCACCACGCCGCCTTGCTGGCGGTAAGGCGCGAATGTCTCCGCCGTCAAACGCTCACCGGTCTTTTCCCACTGCACGTCGCCGTAAGAAATTCCCAGCCGCTTCTGCCAGCCATCGTCGAAGATCGTCGACTCCAGATGGGTGGAGGCGGCCGTGTAAGGATAGGCTTCGGTCGTAATGTCGAGGCCCCGTTTGCGAGCCGCGCCAATCATTTCCAGCACCAGGGGCAACGCGCCCAGGCTCATACTGTTCACATGCACAATATGTAACGATGCGCCGGTGGCCGCCGCGTTGGCGATCACCTCTTGCATGGCGTCCACTTCCATCGAACGCACATGCGTAAAGATCGGCGCATGCCAGCGCGCGGCCATCTCAAACACGCGGTAAATCTCTTCGCGAGACGCCCCCGGATAATACTGATGCGCCATGCCGATTCCCAAACCGCCTTCGCGCAAACCGCGTTCCAGCCCCGCCGCCAAGCGCGTATATTCCTCGGGATCGCGCAGCGCCTCATAGCGCCCTGGACTCATCAACTCATTCCAGCCCAGCGCAGTGTGCCGCGCCTGCACGGCTAACGAAGCAAACTTCGGCATCACCGTGGTCCGCGTAATTCCGTGCGAAGCGGTCGCCCCGTAGTTGATCAGCGACCGCTTTTCGCGCGAGTTCAGATACGCCTCGACACTGGCCACGCCCACTTCAAGCTCCAGCGCCGTCGTCACGCCATCGTGCATCTGATACTCGTTGGCCTCGTTCGTCTGCCCATGCGCGTGTAAGTCGATAAAGCCGGGCGCCACCACCTTGCCCTTCGCGTCAATGACGCTCTTGCCGGCCAATGGCCGCACACTGATCGCCTCAATGCGTCCAGCCCGGATGCCGACATGCCGCATGCCATCCAGCCCGCTCTCCGGGTCCATCACGCGGCCATTCGCGATCACTAAGTCATACTGCTGGCCACGGGCCGCCACGGCGAGTAAGATCGAGCATAAAATTCGCATCTTCAGCACTCCCCACTAACGGGCAAAACGCAGACACACCGGGCTACCGGCCTTCACCGGCTGCCCCACCGGCGTCAGCAAACCTGTCGAACCTGAAACACGAAAGACGTTCACGACATCCGAATTCTGCGACGCCACCAACATGAATTTGCCGTCCGGCGAGAGGACAAATCCCCGTGGCACTTTGCCACCCGCCGGCGTCTGCGCGATCTGCGTCAACGTCTTACCCACCCTAAACACGGCGATGGTATCCGCCCCCCGGTTTGACGCGTAAAGAAACTTACCGTTTGGATGCAGGATGATTTCGGCGGACGAACTCGATCCGGTAAAGCCGGGCGGTAGCGCACTGACGGTCTCCAGTAACTTATCGCCATCGTAGACACTGACGCTCGAAGCAATCTCATTCAGCACATACACCCGTTCCTTCTGGCCGAGCGCCAGATGACGCGGCCCGCCGCCGGGTATGGCCTTCAGACTGGGGCCGTCAGTCAAATGGCCGGTGAGCGCATCGAAGCCATATCTCTTCACTTCGTCGAGCCCCAGATCGGCAACGTAGAGCGTCTTATTATTAGCGCTGAAGTAAGCCGAATGCGCATGCGGACCCGCCTGGCGTGTGGGATGCGGCCCGTGGCCCGCGTGCTGCCGCGAATCCACTGCCGCGCTCAATTGGCCGTCGTCCTCAATGCGAAAAGTCGCGCAACTGCCGCTGGTGAAGTTCACGGCCGCCAGCCAATGGCCCGTCCGGTCGATCTGCACGTAAGCCGGATTGATGCCCTTCGACTTCACCTTGTTGAGTAACTTCAGCTTGCCGTCGGCTAACACGGCAAAAGCGCTCAAATGCCCTTCTTCGGTGGCCGTCGTATTCACATTGACGGCATAAAGCAGCGGCCGCGTGGGATGCAGTGCCAGAAAGGACGAGTTCTCCGATTCCACTGCCAGCTCCGCCTGTTTCAGCGCGCCCGTTCGCTCGTCAAATCGCAACCGCTCAATGCCTTTGCTTTTACCCTCCCGGGTGTAAGTGCCCACATAGACCGTTCGCTCCGCCGCTATTGCCGCCATCATCGTCACCATTCCTAGGAGAACTCGCATGGCTGCTATTGTTTCACGCTAGCGTTGGGCTTTTTGCTGGCCGTTAGCGGCCGCCGGCTTGTGTACCTGAATCACCAATGGCGTGTTGGGTAAATCAAAACGCGCCCAGCCCGTTTCACAATTGACGCAAGTGTCGCCACGGCTCTTGAACCAGAGCGACATTTCGTACTTGTCGAGCGAAACGAAAGCGTCGGCGTCGGGCTCCCAGTACTGTTTGAAGTTCGGCTGCAGACGCTTGAAATGCAGGCGCGAGGGCTCGCCGGCCGTCGCGACCTGGGCGTCGCGAATGAGGCGCGAAGGGATGCGGTGCAGCATTTCGAAAAAGCCGATCTTGCGCACCATCGAGTAAACCTTGGTGGCTTTGCCTGCCAGACCAAAGTCGGAGAACGGCCGCACACTATAGCCGTTGGCGGCGTATTCGCCACAGTCCCAGGCGGGTGCCAAAATCAGATAACCGCCATCTTTCACCACCCGGCGCATTTCGCGCAAGGCGAGCTCCGGGTTCGGAATATGCTCCAACGTCCAGACGCTCCAAAGGGCGTCGAACTCGCCTTCGCTAAAGGGCATCCTGGTCGCCGATGCCAGCACGAAGGGCTTGTGAAAATAACGGCGCGCGCTGGCCGAGATGTCGAGCGCCGTGTAATTGGGGACGATGTCCTGCAGCGTGCCGGAACCCGCCCCGACTTCGAGCACTCGTTTACCGGATAGACCCAGGTTGGCCGCCATGTTTTGCATGGCCGGCAACACATCGCGGCCGGCCTCGTCGTGAGCCACTTTGACATACTGCGGTTCGCCATTGCCGGCTTGATAGGCGGCATCGTAGTACTTCTCTGAGGCCAGCAGCGCGTCCGACGTGTCCTTAAGGTCGTCGATTTCACGCGGAAAATAGAGCGCCGTCAAGAGGGCTGAGCAAAGCAGGTACACAGCACCCACCCGCAACAGGACGATGGAAATGGGTTGCTGCTTTTTCTGCACACCACAGGATCGGCAGAAACGGGTCAGCGCGTGAGGGGGTCCTCTTCCCACGGCGGCGTGCCGGCCATCAGATGGGCGAGCTCCGGTTCCAATTGCTCCATGCACTCCTTCATCGCCCAGGCGACGCGGCGGTAGCTGAAATGGCCCTTGACGCCGCTGCGCAGCCGGGCGATGTATTGGGCTTCCGCGAAATCCATCTTAAAGAGGAACCGTCCGCGCGCGGCAAACGGCAGCAAGTAGTGCGAGCCAGGCTCAGGAAGCGAGCGCATGACGGACCAGGCGGACTCCATGGCCGCCGCATAGAAAGCCGGTGCGCCGTCGGGCGTGGCCCAGCCTAGACGGCCATCGTAGGCTTGGCGGAACTGCTGGCACCGGCGGTGACGGTGCAAGTCACGATAAGCGCCCACGTCCATCATCATGTCGTAGACATACAAGCCGCCGCGAAAATTCGTCAGCAGGTCATCGTGCTTGCCGCGCGACCTTAAGGCTACGTCGATCACTTCGGCCCGCTGCTTTTGAGACCATCCGGCAGCGAGCTCGTACAGGCTGCGATAGGGCGCGTGCGTCACTGGATAGAGCAGCGTGGCGACAATATCGGCGGCCAGTTGTTGGGGCCGCATCAGGTGAATGTCTTCGGTGGCCTCAGGCAAAATAGGCAGGTTCTGTTGCGCCCACAATTTCAAATCCTGCCGCGATTGCGCCAGGTGCTCGTCGGCGTTCACGTACTTGGCCAGGGTGGGCGCAATGGCTTCGCTGGAAGCGGTGTCCCACACGCATTCGGGCTTGGCGGCACACGCCACAGCGGTCTCATCGCCCAGTTGCCGCAATTCGCCGTATTCACTGGCCTTCATGCGGCGGATCTGCCGTTCGAGCGTCCGGATGCTGGTGACTTGGCCGATGTTCGTCGGCACGCCGAAGGGCAACAGGTAGCGGGCGACGTCGAAGGCGCGCGCGGCGAGGTTCCGCTCATAAGCAGCGGGCGGCATCGCAGCGGGCCGGGGCAGGCGCCCGGTGAGTTCGGCGAAGGCGTGTTCGCGAACTTGCCCGTAAGTCTCGATCAGCGCAGCAGCGGCGGCATGGTAGCGGGCGGCCTCGTCGGGAGTAAACTCGGGCGGCGTGATGACGCCCAAGAGCGAAAAATCCTGATAGCGGGACGATTTGGCTTGGCCATCCCACAGTTGCTCGTCCTCGATGTCCGTCGCGGCGAGCTCGGAGATGCCTTCGAAGCAAAGGGCCAAATGCCCCAAGTCGGCGATGGAGGCATGGCCGTATTGAAAGTAGAAGTTATCCAGGAACTTGGCCGAATCGTGGGTGCGGACCCACTCCATCGATTGCCGGATAGAATCGGCCGACCGGCTATAGCGCGCCAACGCATACGCGGACTTTTCGGGCGGCATCGGGCCGATAGCGATTACTCTTTGCTGGGACACTCACGTTATTCTAACTGTCGATGCCAATCCAAATGAAAATGACGCGGCTGCACCCGGCCGCCGTCCTGCCAAAGTACGCCCATGGGCCCGGCGAAGACGCCGGCATGGACCTCTGCGCCACCGAGAACGTTTTGCTCGCGCCTGGGCAGCCACAGCTCGTGCCCACCGGGCTCGCCATTGAGCTGCCGCCCGGCTACGAAGCGCAGATTCGGCCGCGCAGTGGGCTGGCGTTGAAGCACGCGCTCACCATTCCCAACTCACCGGCCACGATTGACCCCGGCTATCGCGGCGAGATCAAAGTGATTTTGCTGAACCTCGGCAAGACGGCTTATTCAATTACGGCCGGCGACCGGATCGCGCAGATGGTGATCGCGCAATACACGCCCGTCGAATGGGTGGAAGCCGGCCTTAGTGACAGCCTGCGCGGCGCGGGCGGCTTCGGGTCGTCGGGCCGCTAGAATTTCTTTGTGCCCAGGCGATCGGCAAGCCGACGAGAAAAAGATGGGCGAGAATGCCGTTGATGAAGACGGACGTCACCACCGGCGGCCATACCGGGTTCGGGAAGGCCGAAGCCGGAACCACCACCAGATTCATGAGCAAGTAGAAGGCGAGCCCGTAAAGCATGCCGCCGATCGCCCAGTTTTTCCTGAACCACGGAATATTTTGGCGGACGAGGTAGTAACCGGCGGCGGCCAAAAGCGCGATGACGAAATGCAGAACGAAGCCGGCGGTGGCGCTGGGAATGCCGCCTTTGTAGGCCTCTACTCCTTGCACGCCGCTGGCGATGGACTGCAAAATCCGAATGGGCCGTGCGCCCCGGTTGCCGAAGAAAATCAGGGCATCGGCGAGGTCCAGGATGCCAGCGAGGAGTGCGCCGATGAGGGTGGCCTTCATGATGCTATGTCGTGCCGGAACACATCGAACCCACTTACAACCGTGGCTTAGCCGGATCGGGCCGCGGCGGAGCCACGTAAGTGACTAACTCATCCACCGGCTTCTTCGCTGCCCAGGCGATGCCGCGCAGCAGCGTCCGCTGGATTTGGTAATTGGCGAAATTGGCATAAGTGTGGCCTTGCATCCAGACGAAAGCCCGGGCGGGCTGGCCGCCGGGAATGGTGTGTTCGTAAGTCCAAATCTGTGGAACTACTTCGCCCTTGTGTTCGCCGGCACTGCGGGTAGGCGGCATGGCGGCGCTCGCCAGGACGTGGATACCAGGGTCTTTGGCCCAGGTAAGCCCATAGAAAGCTTCGTCGAAAAGAGTCACATCGGATAAGTCCTGGACAATCGGATTCGACTTATCTTCTACCGTGTAGTGAATTGGCGCATCGAGGGTATAATTCACCTCGCCGTGTTTCTTGGCGCCGCCCACGAGGGAGGCAAAGTAAGTGGGGTCCGGGCCGCACAACGAGTCATGCAAACTCACCAGTCCGCCGCCCCGTTTCACATAGGCATTCATTACGGATTGGTCGAGGCCGCTCATGTACGCGGCGTCGCCTTTGTACATCACAACGACATCGGTCTGGTCAAGGTCGGCACTGCGGGGGGGATGTAAGGCACCATTGACCACCGCGCCACGCTCGGTGAGTAACTTACTCCAGTCGGCCAGAAACTGCGGATAATCATGTTGACCGGGCTGATGCGACTTGAGGCCCGCCCAAATATAAATCCGCATGCCATTGGGATTTTGGCCCGGCGGCCGGGGAACGTTTTGTTGCGCCTTTCCCAGAAAAGTCAGAACCACCGCCGCCAGAATCCATTTAGTGTTCACAAATCGCCCTCGATCCGCCAGCCTATCACAAACGGCTTGAGCCGCTACAAGCGGAACATGCTGCGGAGGCGTCTCGTTTGCACCCGGCTGACGGGGATCTCCGTGCCTTTCTTGTCGTCCATGCGGATCTGGAAGCTGGACTTGAACCACGGGATCACCTCGCGGATGCGGTTGACGTTCACGAGATACGAGCGGTGGACACGCCAGAACAGCTCCGGGTCGAGGTTCGACTGCAATTCTTCGAGCGTGCGGTAAAAGCTTTCGCCTTCGAACTGTGGGGTGATGACCGTGATGAGGCCTTCATCGATGGTCGCGTAGATCAGGTCGCCGATGTCAATGATCAGATGACGGTTGCCGTTTTTCACGACCAACTTGCTGCGGCGCTCGCTGGGTTCGGGCACCACCGCCGCCGCCTGTTCGGCCGAACGTTCGGCGGAACGGTGCCGCTCAAAGACCACCCGGCGGATGCGCTCCAGGGTTTCGATCAGGCGGTCCCGGTCGATCGGTTTAAGGAGGTAATCCATTGCCTCGAGGCGAAACGCTTCGAGTGCGTAATTCTCGTGAGCGGTCGCCATCACGAAGAAAGGTAAGGGAACTCCTCGTTCCTGCAGGCGGCGGATGACGCCGAGACCGCCCAAACCCGGCATGTTGACGTCGAGAAATACGACATCGGGTTCGAGGCGTTCCACCAGCGCGACCGCTTCCAAACCATTCGAAGCCATGGTGAGCACTTCAAAGTCAGGGAAATCTTTGAGTAGGAATGCGAGCTCCTCCCGAGCGAGCTGTTCGTCGTCGGCGAGGAGTACGGAAATAGTAGAGGTCGCGCGAACCGACATCCGTTTGTTAGTATAACGTTTAGCCCTTCGCGGCGTGACGCGAGAAAAGGGCCGCGCGAGAAGAGTTTGTGATTTGTCCCAGCATCCAGCCGCCACAAGTAGAAAATTTGCTCCCACGCCGGGGCAGATTGCGATTGGGGAGCCAGCACCAGGGCTGAATCTGGTGGGTAACCCCCTCGCAATCAATCGCTTCGCGATATTGATGGAAGGGGCGAGGGCAAATATTTCTTCAAGCCATGCAGGTTTGAGTACGGCGAATCGATGCCGCAAAGCATCGATTCAGGTAGTGTAGGCGACATCGGCGCAAGACGACCGAGAGCGCGCGGATAGAAAGCGATCGAATCTAAGAGCGATGAAAGTTCTCGTCATCGGTGGGACTCAGTTCATCGGTAAGCCGTTGGTGCAAGCCCTGGTGAAAGCCGGGCACGACGTAACGATCATGCACCGGAAGCGTACACATACGCTTGGCAAAAAAGTTGCCAATATCGTGTGTGACCGCAACGACTCGGATGCCGTCAGCAAGGCCATTGCGCCCCATCGATTTGAAGTCGTATTCGACAACGTTTACGACTGGGAGCGAGGCACGTCCGCGAACCACGTGGAGGCGGCCGTACGGGCGGTAGGCGACCGGCTGCTCCGCTATATTTTCATGTCCAGCGTCGCCGCTTATGGCGATGGCTTGAATCATCATGAGGCCGACGCCCTGGCACCGGATGACCATCCGGACGCTTACGTCCGCAACAAAGCCATGACGGAGCGCATGCTGTTCCGGCTTTACCATCGCAATAAAACGCCTGTCGTAACGTTGCGGCCGCCCTTTATTTACGGGCCCGAAAATCCCTTCTATCGCGAGCAGTTTTTCTGGGACCGCTTGCGCCTCAACCGCGGCATCATCCTGCCCGGCGACGGCCGCCGGCTGATGCAGTTTGTCTACATCAAGGACCTGGTGGCGGCGATGTTGAAAGTGATGGACGAGCCGACAGCGGTAGGACAGGCCTTTAACATTGCCAATCCGCGGCCGGTGACTCAGGAAGAGCTATTGACGGCCTTCGCTACGGCGGCCAAGAAGAAAGTGAAGATGGTGCGGTTGCCTCGGCGGTTGATCTTCCAGCAAGGCGGGCATCCCATGGGTCCCCTGCACTATTTTGGCTTTTACTACGATATCCCGGCGATCACCGAGGTGGTGGCGAAGGCGCAGCGGACGCTGGGTTGGAAGCCGACCGATTTTTCCAAAGGGCTCCTCGAAACCTATCGCTGGTATCTACGCAACCACAAGCGGCCAAAGGCGGATTTCGCTTTCGAAGACAAGTTAATCTCGGCCGCACCGGACTCCCACAGCGAAGAGTTCGCTTTCTCAGGTCTGGGTGTATCAGAGCTAGCCGCCCGCCGCCGCTAGTGTTAACTTTTGTCTTACAAACGATTCTCGCAGACTCGACCCATCGCCCAATCGAGGATCTTTTCACGCGGTCGCGGTGCGAATTACCGCGCCCGCGAATCGCCCAGCCGCGCCCGCCAGTGAGCGGCTCATATGTCACCGTCAGCCCTACCACACCACCTCGCCGGTTCAGCAACGCCTGGGAAGTGTGAAAGGATAAACCGGAATGGAAAAGATCAAAAACTTAACTCCCACGTCCTCCCTGGCCCAATGGCGACTGCTCGCTTTGCTGGTGGCCGCTGTCTTCATCAACTACATTGACCGGTCGAACCTCTCCGTCTCCGCCGAGCAGATCTCTCAGGAACTCTCCCTTTCACCCTCCCAGATGGGCATGCTGCTGTCCGGCTTCTTCTACACCTATGCCGCCTGCCAATTGCTCTCCGGTTGGCTGATTGACCGTTTTGAGGTGCACCTGGTCTTTGGCGTCGGCTTCCTGATCTGGTCCTTGGCGACGGCGGCGACGGGCTTTGTCGGCGGCTTCTATAGCTTGATGGGCTTTCGCCTGATCCTCGGCTTCGGGGAGTCAGTCGCTTACCCGGCCTTCTCTAAAATCATCGCCAGCGACTATGAAGAGAGCCAGCGCGGCATGGCCAACGCTTTGATTGACGCGGGCTCGAAGTTGGGTCCGGCGCTCGGCACCCTGGTCGGCGGACTGATCGTGGCCAGGTATGGCTGGCGATCGCTGTTCCTCATCCTTGGATTTGGCGCGCTACTCTGGTTACCGTTTTGGATGATCTGGGCACCGCGGAAAAGCAGAGTTCACACGAACCCCAACGCCCTGGTGAACGTGGACATATTTATGCCCAGCATGTGGCAGTTGCTGCAAGTGCGCTCCGTGTGGGGTTCGTTTTTCGGGCTCTTTGCCATTAACTACACTTGGTATTTCATGATCACCTGGTTCCCGTCTTACCTGATCAAGGCCCGGCACTTTTCCACCGAACGCATGGCCGTGCTGGGGTCGATTCCGTTTCTGATGATCGGCATTGCGGCGGTCTTAGCCGGGTGGTGGTCTGACCGTTTGATTCGGCAAGGCGGCAGCCCCACCAAGGTCCGCAAGACCTTTATCGCCGGCGGCCTGTTACTCAATACCTTGATGCTGCCCGCCAGCATGGCCGAGAGTGACACGCTTTCCTTGGGGCTGTTTTTTGCGGCCTGTTTTGCCCTGGGCCTCACCACCGCCAATCACTGGGCGGTTACCCAAACTATGGCCGGCCCCATGGCCGCCGGCAAGTGGACCGGCATGCAAAACGCCTTCGGCAACCTGGCCGGCGTCATCGCGCCCTGGGCCACCGGAGTGATCGTCGAGCGCACCGGCTCATTCTATTTAGCCTTTGTCACCGTGGCCATCGTCGTCGTTCTGGGCGCGGCCTCGTTTGTTTTCGTCATTGAGGACATCAAACCCGTCAACTGGAAACTCAGGCAAACGGCTCTGTAAAAGCGGAGCCAAATTCGTGACTCGCGCATCCAAAGCGCATGCAAGCCCTGCGACTCCACGAATACGGTAGCCTCGATCACATTCGCCTCGACAGCATCCCTGATTTCGAGGCGGGACCCGGAGAAATCCTCGTCCGCAATCATGCCACCGGCGTCAATCCGGTGGACTGGAAAGTCGCGCTCGGCCACATTCAGCCCCCTTGGACCCTGCCCATCACGCTCGGCTGGGACAGCGCCGGTGTGGTGCAAGCCGTCGGCTCCGGTATCACCATCGTCAAGGCCGGTGACCGCGTCTTCGGCTTACCCCAATTCATCAAGGCGGGGGCGCACGCCACCGCGCAGTTGTTCACCCAAGACGAAGTGGTGCCCTTGCCAGACGCGCTCACGTTCGCCCAAGGCGCTTGCCTGCCCGTCGCCGGACTCACCGCCTGGCAATCGCTCTTCAACACGGCCCAGCTACAAGCCGGCCACGCCGTCCTGATTCACGCCGCGGCCGGTGCCGTTGGCCTTCTCGCCGTGCAGTTCGCCAAACAAGCCGGTGCCTACGTCATCGCCACCGCCTCGGCTCCCAAGCACGATTTTGTCCGGTCCCTGGGTGCGGACCAAATCATCGATTACCGCACCACTTCATTCGAGAGTGTCGTGCGCGGGGTCAACGTGGTGTTTGACACGATGGGCGGCGAAGTGCAAACGAAATCCTATGGCGTCTTGAAGCCCGGTGGATACATCGTGTCTACCGTTCATCCGCCCGATGCCGCCGTGCTCGAGGCTCTCGGCGTGCATGGGTCAATGGTCGCCGTCTCGCCGGACTCCGGCACGCTCACCGAAATCGCCCGGCGCGTGGCGACCGGCGAACTGGTCACCGTCATCGACCGAGCCTTGCCGGCGAGCGACTACCGCGCCGCTTTCGACTACTCCATCGCAGGCCGCGCCCAGGGCAAAATCATTCTGACTTGGGATTAGTCAGCGGCCGCCGGTACAGCGGCTCAAACGGCGGCTTGCTGCCGATCGATACCGAACTCGAAGAGGCGCTTCTCGCCGGCGATGGAGTCCGGCCTTGTACGATGGGTTGGCCGTGCTCGCCGGCGCTCGACTCGTAAACGCCATTGTTGTTCTTGTTCTCGCGCGTCACCCGGCTGCCGGCCAGCAGCGGCCGCTGCTCAATCCGGTCGATTTCGCCTTTCGGAATGGCCACCTGGCTCTCACCGATCACAATCATCAGGCGCGTTTCGGTGGCTTCATCCATCTTGGCCATGATGGGAATCTTGAAACCCTTTTTGTAGATGCGTAACTCGGTGCCGCCCTTCACTTCCCGCACCTTGGTCCACGGATCGTCAGCGCCCAGCACAAGCAACGGCAACGCGAGTACCCATCTGGAGATCATGCGGATATTCTACTTTAACCTTCCGGACTTAGTTGCCGGCCCGTGCCCTGCTCAGTAAAAATAGCCTCGCCCGCCAAGCTGACGCGGCCCCAGCGTAACCCCAATTGCACCTCGGCCCAACCGCCCTTGAAGGGCCGCGCCGCCTGATAGCGTGGCTGCACCGCGAACTTACCTTGACGGTCAATATAGCCCCACCGGCCATACCATTTGACGCACGCCACCCCTTCGCTGAAGTCGCCGCATTCGTCGTAAACCGGGTTCATGGCAAAGTCGCCTTCGACGTTGATGAAGCCCCATTTTTCCACCAGCTTGGCTGCCGCTAACCCCTCCGCAAAGGGCCGCGCCGCCGCAAAGCTGGGGTAAATCACCGGCGCGCCGGCCTCGTCCACATAGCCCCAATTGCCACCGAAATCCACCGGCGTTAAGAAGAGCGGTTTGCCTTCCGGGATCGCGCCGTTCAGCCGCAAAAGGCCGTAGGCTTCATTGATCCGCTTCAATTGCCGCTCGGCCCGCAAGCGCAAACGGTCGCATTCCTGGTGAAAACGGTCTGGATGCCAAACCTTCACCAAATCCACGTAAGCGGTCTTGATCTCCTCGGCTGGTGCCCCGTGCACCAAGTCAAGAACGGCGTATGAGCTAGCTAAATCCTCCGGCATTCCTAAAGGAATCATCGGCCGGCGGAGCTTGGGTCTTTAACGACGGCTTACCAGCCCTTGACGATGTCCACTTGCGGCAGGGCAGTCTTCAGGGACTTGATGCCCTCGTCAGTTACCTTTGTTTGCCACACGTAAAGGCTTTTCAGCGCCGCGAGCCCCTTCAAATGCTCGAGTCCCGCGTCCGTCACCGCCGTGCCGTAGATGTTCAGGTAAGTAAGCTTTTTCAAATCCTTCAGGTGAATGAGACCCTTGTCAGTAATCTTGGTGCCTTCCAGATGCAGCATCGTCAGCTCCGTCAGGCCCTTCAAATAGGCCAAACCGGCATCGGTGACCGACGTGCGCCCCAGGTGTACCGAGATGACGTTCTTCAGTTGCGCCACCGGGGCGACCTGCTCGTCTTTGATCGCCGCTCCCTGCAGATAGAAGCTGACATCCAGGCGCGGATCTTCCTGCGCTACTGGCCGGACGCTGCCACCCGATTTTTCAATCGCGGCGATCGCCTTCGCTTCGGGCCCGCCGGGCGCTTTGGCTCCGTCGACGGCCTTAACGGGGGCCACTACCTTGGCGGGCGCGGACTTGGCTACGGGTTCAGTTTTCTTTGCTTGCCACATCATCGTGTTGATTAGTCTATCAACGCTAGCCCCGCCAGTGGAGCTGGCAATCGAGCTAGGGCCCGCCGGCAAACTTCCGCATGCCTTGCCGGCTTGTCGTGCCGTAAGCGATGCCGCGCCGCCTCATCCAACTGCGGCAACAAATCGAACGTAATATTCGCCGGTTGATAATGGTCCGGGTCCGCATGCGCGATGTAGTGCGCCAAGCTCCCCAACGCTGTCTCCCGAGGCATCGCGCAAGGCGGCTCTCCGCGGGCCACTAAAGCCGCAAACTGACCGGCCATCAAACCGGTCGCGATCGACTCGACATATCCCTCGACACCCGATATCTGGCCCGCAAAGAACACATGCGGGTTCGCCTTCAATTGCAGCGTGCGATTGAGTAACGCCGGGCCATTAATGTAAGTGTTCCGGTGGATCTGTCCATAGCGCAGAAACTCTGCTTGTTCGAGGCCAGGGATCATCCGCAAGATCCGTTTCTGCTCGCCAAATCGTAAGTGGTTCTGAAAGCCGACTAAGTTGTAACTATCGGCCCGTGCATTTTCCTGCCGTAACTGCACCACGGCGTAAGGCCGGTAACCCGTGCGCGGATCGGTGAGCCCCATCGGCTTCATCGGGCCAAAGCGCAAGGTCTCACGGCCCCGGCGCGCCAACACTTCCACCGGCAGACAAGCTTCAAAAAATGGCGTACCTGGCGCATCGGCCGGAATGTGCGCCGGCACGGCATTGCCCTCCAATAAGGCGTCGAGGAACGTCTCATATTGTTGGCGATTGAAAGGGCAGTTTAAATAGTCATCCGTGCCATCGATCGACTTACCATAGCGCGACGCCGCAAAGACGACGGTTCGGTCCACCGTATCGCCATCGACAATCGGTGAGATCGCATCGTAAAAATACAAACGATCGGAGCCGGTGAGCCGTCCGATTTCTTCGGCGAAATCGCCTGAAGTCAGCGGCCCGGTCGCGACAATCGTGATGCCCTCCTCGGGAATGCGAAGCAGCTCTTCGCGACGCAGCGTGATCAGCGGCTCGCCTTCAATCCGGCGCGTCACTTCGGCGGCAAAGCCCACCCGGTCCACGGTGAGAGCCTGCCCGCCCGGCACCCGCGCCACCTGCGCGCACTCCAGCAGCAATGACCCCATACGCCGCAGCTCTTCTTTCAGCAGCCACGGTGCCGTGTTCTCGCTTTCGCTCTTCAACGAGTTCGAACAGACCAGCTCCGCTAACCGATCCGTCTGATGGGCATCGGTGGTGCGCACGGGCCGCATTTCGTAAAGGGTACAAGCCAACCCTTGGCGCGCCAATTGCCAAGCCGCTTCCGTCCCCGCCAACCCGGCGCCAATGATGTGGAGTGGAGTCAAACTACTATCATCTTATGGCTTCGCGCCGTAAAACTAGACGTCCAACATCCACCAAGCGCCTCGCGCGGCGGCCGCCGATCCAGTCTCATCCGGCAAACGGCCATACGAAAAATGCGGACAACAAAGTTGATACACTTTCGAACACATGTGGAACGACACCGACTTACAGCATTACGTCGAACAGGAACTGGAATGGGAGCCGAGCGTCCACAAGCGGCAGATCGGCGTCATCGTGAAAAACGGTGCCGTCCACCTGGACGGCCACGTCGATAGCTTCTGGGAGAAGTGTGCCGCGGAAAGCGCCGCCTGGCGCATCGCCCACATCAAGAGCGTTGCCAACGATATCCGCGTTGAGCTCCCCTTCAGCGCCCAACGCGACGACGACGACCTCGCCCTCGCCGCCATGGGCATCCTGGAAGCCAACTGCCTCGTGCCCGCCACGGTCGAAGTGCAAGTCGCCGCCGGTACGCTCACCCTCATCGGCCATGTCGAGTGGCACCACCAGAGTGCCGCCGCCGCCCAAGCCCTTCTGCCCCTGAAAGGCCTACGCGGAATGCGAAACAACGTCGCTGTGCGGCCTTCCGTTCGTTTGGGCGACGTCAAAGCACCGCTCGAAGCAGCGCTGAAGCGTAGCGCCTTGGTCGACTCCAGTCTGATCAAAGTCCACGTGGCTCATGACGCCATCAGCCTGCGCGGCACGGCCCGCACCCACGCCGAGCACGAAGCCGCCGTGCATGCCGCCTGGTCCACCCCCGGTGTGGCCAAGGTGGAAGATCACCTGACGATTGGCTAGTACCGCAACCGCCTGATTTTGGCTCCAGGAGGGCCGGCGGAATGCCACTGCGCGGCTGGCAATTCCCCCGGCACCCTCACCGGAGTTCCAGTTGGCGGGTCTCTTTGGCGGAGCGGGCGAGGGTAATTTTTTCGGCGGTCGTGGCTAGGCGGTCGAGAGTGTCAGGGTCGCTGAGGTCGGGGTCGGCGGTGGCGGCGAGGCGGAAGTCGCCGGGGGGCAGTTCGCGGATGCTGTAGTGGCCTTGGGCGTCTGTTTGGCCCATACGGACTGTCTCATTGCGAGCATTCAGGACAATGACCTGGGCGGCGGCGGCGGGCTTTTGGTCTTTGCCCACCACTTGGCCGGAGATCTCGGCGGTGCCTTTTTCCAAGGTAATAATGAGCTCGCCGGCCGCTCCGGCGGTCAGGTCGAGCGAGTCTTTGGCGTCGAAGCTACCTAACTGCATGGACTTGACGTAATAGCCAGCGGGGAGCCCACTTAAGTTAGGCCGGTAGAGGTCTTTGTCGAGGTTGGCCAGTGCCATTTTGCCTTCGGCGTCGGAGCGGCCGGTGGAATTAGACATGGGTCCAGATCCCTGCAGATACAGCACCAAGCCTGTGAGCGAGGGCGCATCTTCGGCCCGGATTTGGGCAGTGAGGGTCAAGCCGGCTTCCAAACTGAGGGAGAGCCCGGCCAGGTCGCGGTCTCTAACTTCGATATTGAGGCGGGCGGAGCGGCGATCCTGATTGGGCCCCTGCGTTTGGGCGGTGAGGACATAAGAGCCGGCCGGGACGTTGGGCATTTCAAAGTCGCCTTGCGGGTTAACGGGGACGGCATTCTGCATCATGCCACCCATCATCAGAAGGGAATTGCGCGGCACCAGCATCACCATGGCTCCCATGCGGCGTTCTGGGGTGGTGCTGGGTGCCAGGCCGCCCACTTTGCCGGTGATGGTGACGACGGCCACTTTTTGAAGGCGCAGGTCGATGCCTTGGCGGGTGGCACCGGGGGTGATCTCGATGGCTTGAGCGGCGCTGGGGTCGGCGACGCCGGGGAAGAAGATGGTGGCGTAGGTTTGGCGGCTGCGTCCCTGCGAGCCGAAACCGCCGGCGTTGGCTTGGGCAGAAACGAGGTAACGGCCGGGAGCGATGCCGAAGATGCGAAACTCGCCGAGGTCGTTGGTGGAGGTGCTGCCTTGCGGAATGAGGGTGCGGCGTCCGTTCTGCTGCATCCACTTGAGTTGCTGAACGTTGACGCGGGCGATAGGTTCGCCGTCTTCATCGAGCACACGTCCAGTGATAACGCCGTGCTTGTTGAGCTTGACGGTGACTCCTTTCGCCGTTTCACCGGGAGATACGGTGACGGCGCCGAGGTTGCCAGGCAGGTTGACGTAGCCATTGCGCTCAGCGCGGACATGGTAAGTTCCGGGAGTGACGGGGGCGCGGAAGTTGCCGTTGGCATCGGTGACGAGGGCGGTTTCGGGAAGGCGCTGGGAGCGGGTGGTGGGCAGTGGGACGGGCTGGATGGCGAAGTCGCCGATGATCGCACCGCCGCCACCGCCACCGCGACCGCTACTGAAGGCCATGCCGCGATTATTGCTGAGCATGAGCGTTACGCTGGCTTTGCGGATGGGCTCGCCCGTCACAGAGTCAATGACGCGGCCTTCGACGATGGCCATTTCCGGTACTTGTTCCTGAGCTTGGCCCTGAGCATAGAAGGTGGAGGCCGCGAGAATCAGTACGCAAAAGAGTCTCATACATCTATATTGACGCGGATTAGACCGGAAAGTCGTAAACCTATGGGCCAATCTATGGGCCTGTCTTCTTGCCCGGCGGAACACTCCACGGCGGGGCGATGCCGTTCATGCGTGCATAAGCGATGGACTGGCCCATGTGCTCGCTCAAGTGCGCCAGAATGCGCAGGTAGACATTTTCGACCTTAGAATCAACTGCACCGAATAACTTGAGGGGCCGCTGCTTTTCCTGGGGCGACGTCGCTTGATAGTGGGTCTTTACGTCAGCCAGGGCGCGCTTCAGACCAGCCACAATTTCGGCCTTCGTCTTAGGCTTGGTCACGAGTTCCGCCGGTTGCTGGTGGCCGGCCTGGGCGAGCAGCGAGTAGGTGCCCAGATAGACATGGGTGTAGACCTCGGCCACGGACATGATCCCCGGCGCGGGCCGCCATGAGTACTTTTCTTCGGGCACGGCCTCGGCCAATTGCACGATCTGGCGGCCAATGTG
>JANLPT010000332.1:0-3505 GCA_031367405.1 Bryobacteraceae bacterium | reverse complement strand
AGCCCGGCGATGAGAGCCATGAGTCCCCTCATTGTATGACACGCAAGCGGGAACTTCCGGGGCCGAGTCAGGCGGTGGGGCTGGTGAGCGCGTGGAAAAGGAGGTCGTTGAGGGTGACGTGCCGGAGCGCGGCTTGGTGGGTGGCTTCGAGGACGACGGGAGGGGCTTTGCCGGCGTCGAGAGCTTCTTTCCAGCGGTCGGCGCAGAGGCACCACTGGTCACCGGGCTTGACGCCGGCGAAGCCCCATTGGGGGCGAGGCGTGGAAAGGTCGTTGCCGCGGGACTGGCTGAATTCCAGAAACTCTTTGGTGGTGCGAATGCAGACGACGTGGACGCCTTGGTCGTCGGGTCCGGTTTCGCAGCAGCCGGTGCGGTAGAAGCCCGTCTTGGGGTCATGGGAGCAGGATTGCAAAGGGCCGCCGAGAACGTTCAGGCCGGGTTCTTTCGTATTCATACTCTTACAGGATGCGACAGAAGTGACCCCTTCCGCCGGAAGCCTGTGAGCGGCCGCTGTGCTACATTCCGGGTGATGACGAAATTCATTTCTGCGGCGCTGCTTTTGGCCAGCGTTTTGTCCGCCAAAGATAGCGACTTCAATGGTCGCTGGAACATCGATGTAAAGAACGAGGCGCGGGCGCGCGCGTGGTGGCTGGAGGTAGAAGGTGCCGGGAGTAAGTTGGCGAAGGGTAAGTTTGTCGGTGCCCCGGGTGGCGATATGGATGTGATTCCGTCCTTAACGGTGGATGGCGGCGAATTGCGTTTTGAGTTTACTCGCCAGTTTAAGACGGGACCCAAGGAACTGTGGAATCAAATGCGGCGGGGCGTTTATCTGGCGAAGCTACAGAATGGCAGGTTGATGGGGACGTTCGCCCTGGATGGCCATGTCGTCTATCAATTTACGGGCACGCGCGCACCGGCGATTCGCGATCGGGACGATGCATCCTGGAAGCCCGGCCGTCCGGTGGAACTGATGAACGGCAAGGACCTGTCGGCTTGGACGGCGATGGTGGCGGGGCAGCCGCTGGGTTGGGCGATGGAGAACGGCAGCGCGAAGAATGTGGCCGGGGCGAATAATCTGGTGTCGAAGGAGACGTTTTGGAATTTCGATCTGCACGCCGAATATAAGCTGGGTGAGCATACCAATGGGGGCGTTGGACTGCGTGGACGTTATGAGGTGCAGATCCTCGAAGACTTCGGGCAAGCGCGGGATACGCACTCCCACGGAGCGCTCTACAGCCGCATTGCGCCGGTCGTGAATGCGAGTCGGCCGGTGGGCGCATGGCAGACGATGGACGTGCATTTGGTGGGCCGTTGGGTGACGGTGACGCTGAATGGCCAGAAGGTGATTGACCATCGCGAGATCGAGGGCTTGACGGCGATCGCGGGCAATGGCGACGAGGCCAACCCGGGGCCTTTCATTGTGCAAGGCGACCACGGCGCGGTGGAGTTCCGCAAATTTACGGTTACTCCGCTGGTTCGCTAAAGTCGATCCCGCGCGACTTATACTTTGGGGATGCTGCTTCGACGAACTGTTCTCCTGCTACTGGGCTGCGCCGCATTGGGCTTCAGTGCGTCTGATCACTGGGTGTCCACTTGGGGTGCGAGCCCATCGCCGCAGTTAGCCGACGCCGAACAAATGCGCGTCGCGAAACTGGCTTTCGACAACCAGACCGTGCGGCAAATTGTTCATACGAGCCTGGGCGGTGAGCAGGTGCGCTTGCGTTTGTCGAATGTCTTTGGCAAGCAGAAGGTGGAGATTGGTGCCGTGCATTTGGCGCGACGTTCCTCGGGAGCGGCGATTGCGGCGGGCACCGACCATACGGTTACCTTCGGTGGCCGGCCCAGCGTGACGATTCCTGCGGGTGCGATTGTGTTGAGCGATCCGGTTTCGTTCAAGGTGCCCGCAGGTGCCGACTTGGCGGTGAGTCTTTTCGTGCCGAAGGCGGCACTGGGCGCGGGCATCCACTATGCGTCGCAGCAGACCAACTATGTGGGGGCCGGCGACCTGACGGGCGCGGCGGATATGGCCGGGGCCGGCACCATCCCATCGTGGGTGTTCCTGGCAGGGGTCGATGTGCTCGCACCTTCAGCGGCGTTTTCGGTGGTCGCTTTTGGCGATTCGATTACGGACGGGGCGCGGTCGACGATGGACACGAACCGGCGCTGGCCCGATATTCTGGCTGGCCGGTTGGCGGCGAAGAAAATCGGGATGGTGAATGCGGGGATCGGCGGCAATCGGATTCTGCACGATGCATTGCCGAACAGCATTCGTTTTGGCGTCAACGCGCTGGCGCGGTTTGAACAGGATGTCCTCGCGCAGCCCGGCGTGCGCTACGTGATTATTTTGGAGGGCATCAATGACCTGGGCCATGCGGGCACGTCGGCACCGATTTCGGAGACGGTGACGGCGGACGATTTGATTGCCGGGATGAAGCAGATGATCGAGCGGGCGCACGTCCGGGGCGTCAAGGTAATTGGTGCGACGATTCTGCCTTTCGAAGGCACGGTGTTTGCGGGCTATTTTTCGGCGGAAAAGGAAGTGAAACGCAAGGCGATCAATGCGTGGATCCGGACCGGCGGAGCGTTCGATGGGGTGATCGATTTCGATCGGACGATGCGCGATCCGGCCCACCCGGACCGCGTGCTGCCGGCTTACGATGGCGGCGACCACTTACATCCGGGCGATGCGGGGTACAAGGCCATGGGCGAGTCGATTAACTTGAAGCTATTGAAGTGAGGAGGCTCTTGAGAACACCTGACCCTTTGGGGCCTCATTAGATGGCCCCTCTTGTTTTTGTGCGCGAATCGCGATCTGTTAGAGTGGCCTTGTCGCCATGAATAATAAGACTATTCCCGCTCTCGCCTTGTCCCTGTTCGTTTGCCGCGCGTTTGCGCAACCCCTTCCGGATCCGGCATTCTCTACCGAGCGTCTGGCCCGGATCGATCGCCTGCTGGAGCAGTACACCAATGAGAATAAGATCGCCGGCGCGGTCGCGTTGGTGCTGCACGATGGCAAGCCGGTTTACGAACGGGCGGTGGGCTGGAGTGACAAAGAGGCCGGGCGCCGGATGACGGTGAACACGGTGTTTCGCATTGCTTCGCAAACCAAGGCGATCACCAGCACGGCCGTGCTGGCGCTGGTGGAGGAGGGCAAGATCGGCCTCAAGGAACCAGTGGGGAATTTCATTCCTTCGTTCCGCAAGACGTTTGTCGCGGTGCCGCCCGAGCCTGGGTCAAATGGTTCCGGCATCATTCGAGTTCCTGCCAAGCGGCCCATCACGATTCAGGACCTGCTGACCCATACGGCCGGCATCTCCTACGGAACCGACAAAGACGTGGCGGCGCTTTACGAAGAGAAGGGACTCGGGCCCGCCGCCGGCAATGGCTGGTATACCGCCGACAAAGCCGAACCGATCTGTGAAACGATGGAGCGGCTGGGCACCTTGCCCTTCGTGGCGCAGCCCGGCGAGGCATTCGTCTACGGCTACAACACGGACATTCTGGG
>JANLPT010000302.1:0-17935 GCA_031367405.1 Bryobacteraceae bacterium | reverse complement strand
GGTGCCACCACTTGGCTGATCTTGAATCGTCTGCCTTACTTAAAGAGCGAAACCCAGCTTGAGAGCGTGCTCTCGCGCGAGTCCAGCTTCCTCTTTAATAACCTAATTCTTCTCGCCAGTTGCTTCGCGATTCTTTGGGGCACCCTGTTCCCGGTGATCTCCGAAGCCGTCACCGGCGAAAAGATCACCGTCGACGCGCCTTACTTCAACCGCGTCAATATCCCCATCGGCCTCTTCTTACTCTTCCTCACCGGCGTCGGCCCCCTCATCGCCTGGCGGCGCAGCTCCGGCGACGCCTTGAAGCGCGCCTTCCTCATGCCCACCATCGGGGCCGTCATCTTCATGTCGGTGCTGGTCGCGCTCGGCATCCATCACGTCTACGCCGTCATCTCCTTCGGCCTCTGCTTCTTCGTCACCGGCACCATTGGTTCCGAATTCTGGAAGGGCTCGCGTTCCATCGCTGCCAAGGATAATGTCAACTTACTCCGCGGTGCCATCGAACTTACTCACCGTAACACCCGCCGCTACGGCGGTTACATCGTCCACATGGGCATCGTGGTTATGTTCATCGGCTTCACCGGTTCGGCCTTCAACATTGATCGCACGGTAGAAGTGGCCCCCGGCTCCACGTTCAAGCTCGGCCGCTACGACCTCAAAGTCGCCGAAATGAAGGGCGGCGAAAACGAGAACTACGTCTGGAACCACGCCCTCGTCGAAGTCCGCACCGGCGGGGAGTTAGTCGGCACCATGACTCCCGAAATGCGTAAGTACGCCGTCAGCGGCTCCCAGACTTCGAACGTCGCCATCCGCCGCCGCCTCAACGAAGACCTCTACCTCAACTTCGCCGGCCTCACCGCCGACTCCAAAGTCATCCTGCAAAGCTACGTCTTCCCCCTCGTCTCCTGGATCTGGGTAGGATATTGGGTGTTACTCATCGGCACGCTGATCTGCCTCATTCCGAGTAAAATCAAACTGCAATACGCCAAAATGGAGGTGGTCGGCATTGCGCGTCAACCTCAACCAGTGGAAAACTAGTATCGCCCTGCTCTTGGTGGCCGCCCCAGGCACACAACAGAACCCCGACCGTAAGGGAGGGGATCGCAGAACCGCCAAGCTCGGCCGCGCCCTAGCCATCCTCTTCGTGGCCTCGCTCTGCATCGCCCAGAGCCCCACCGAGTTCCTCACCAAAGACGTCCGCCGGGCCGGCGAGAAGCTGGCCTGCCTTTGTGGCGCTTGCAAGAATACGGTCGGCACCTGCCAAATGCTCGGTTGCCACTACGCTGCGCCGGCCCGGGAAAAAATCGCCCAATTACAAAAAGCCGGCATGAACGACGACCAAGTCGCCGGATTCTTCTCGAAGCGCGAAGGCTTAAAGGCTTTTGCCGTTCCGCCGGCCGAGGGCTTCAACCGCATGAGCTGGTTGATGCCACCCATCGCCATCGCCATGGGCCTGATGGGCATCGCCTGGTGGATCAAGCGTTCGCGCCGTCCGGTGCTTCTGGATGCGCTTCCGGATGGCTCAGCTGATCGCGTCCGCGCCGAGCTCGACAAGGAAATGGCTAAGTTCGACTAAATGATCGTAGTTATCCTCTCGATCCTCCTCGTCGCCGGAGTGATCACTTACACCATGGGCGTCCGCGAACGCGACTTACCCGCGCCCGCCCCCCCCAACCCCTTCCGTCATCTCGAGGAAATTAAGACTCGTATTTACGAAAATCTGCGCGACTTACAATTTGAATATCGCCTCGGCAAGCTCTCTGACGCGGACTATCAAAGCTCCAAGCTCTCCGTCCAGAAAGAACTTGGCCACGTGTTGGGCGAAATCGATGTCGTGAAACAGCGTCTGATCGCCGCCGGTAACCTCGTCGCTAACACCGCGCCCACTTCGCGCAAGAAGCCATCCACTTACGTCTGCCCGCACTGCAACGCCCGTTTCAAAGAGGCCCTCAAATTCTGCGGCGAATGCGGAAAGGCGATGTCATGAGTTTCACCTTGTTACTCGCCATTTTGACGATCGATGGCACCGTCGTCAATAAAACCACGGGCCAACCCGTCGCCGGTGCCGCCGTCAGCCTCGTGAAAGCCAGTGCCCAGGGCATGCAGCCGGCGGGCAAGGCCACCACCGATGCCAGCGGTAAATTCAACATCGAAGGCACGGTTGCAGGCATCTCCATGTTGCAGATTACCTTCGAAGGTGTGAATTACAACAAGTTACTCGAGCCTGGCACTCCGCCCACTGGCGTCGAGATCGCCGTCTTCTCTACGAGTAAGAAATTGACATCGGCCAAAGCCACCCAGCACATGATCCTCATTGAACCGGTGCCGGGCGAACTTCGGGTCCGCGAAACCATCATTTACGACAACCCCACCCAAAATACGCTCGTTGACCCGCAGAATGGCACGATCCGTTTCTATCTGCCTCCCATGGCCGGTGGCAAAGCGAAAGTCGATGCTTCCAGCGGTTCGCGTGGCATGCCCCTTAAACGAGCCGCCAAGCCCACCGGCGAAGCCAATATCTACACGGTCGATTTTCCACTCAAACCGGGCGAAACCCGTTTCGACGTTACTTGGGTTGCTCCTTTCGCCGCGCCCGGTGACCTCGCCACCCGCATTCTGCACCAGGGTCAAGTACGCGTCATTGTGCCGCGAGGTGTCACCGTGAAGGGCGAGGGACTTACTTTCTTAACCACCGAACCGCGCACCATGGCCACGGTCTTTACCGCCAAAAATGGCCCATTGAATCTGTCGATTGAAGGTGCGGGCACGCTGGCCAATACCGCGCCGCCCAGCGAAGAAGAGGATCAAGGTCCGCCCATCGACACCATTTATCCCAAGCTTTACGACCGCATTTATTGGGTCGTCGGTCTGATCGCCGGGATCTTTGGCGTCGCCTTCTACTTACTCTACCGTCAAGCGCCGCGTAAGGCCATCAAATGACTGCGCTCCGCGCGCAAGGCTTGTGGAAGTACTACGGCGATTTCGCCGCTCTTCAGCAAGTTAGTTTTGAATTCGGCACCGGTAGTTGCATTGCGTTACTAGGCCGCAACGGTGCCGGAAAAACCACGCTTCTCCGCCTGCTGGCTGGACTTTCGCAAGCCTCAGAAGGCGAGGTGAACATCCTCGGCGGCAATCCCCGTCAAGCTGACGTCCGCGCCCGCATCGGCATCATCGGCCATGGCATCGGTATTTACGATGAGTTATCGGCCGAAGAGAACTTACTCACCTTTGCCCGCCTCTACTCGGTCGAAAATGCCACCGCCGCCGTCGACCTCTGGCTCGAACGCACTGACCTCGAACGCGTCCGCCGCGGACTCGCCCGTGAGTTCTCGCGCGGCATGCGCCAACGCCTGGCCATCGCCCGCGCCTTCATCCATAACCCTAGCTTCCTCATCCTCGACGAGCCCTTCACCTCGCTCGACGACCGGGCCATCGCTCTTCTCCAAAGACTCCTCCGCGATGCGCTCGCGAACGGAGCCACCGTGGTCCTTTCTACTCACCAATTAAAAGAAGCTCTCGAACTCGCCACCCACGTGTTACTGCTTAACCGGGGCAAGCTCGCCTTCACTGGTGAACGCACGCCGGAAATGCTCGCCAACCCCGGCTGGGTCTACCTGCATTACGGTGAGCCGACTGCCTCGGCGTACCCAGTAAATGGCGAGGCCGCATGAACTACCTCCGCCAAGTCGCTGCCGTCGCCGGCAAGGATCTTCGCAGTGAACTCCGCACCAAAGAGGCCCTCAACGCGTCCCTCTCCTTCGCCGTCGTCATCCTCCTCCTCTTCAGCTTCGTCGTTGACCCCGATTCCGAAATGCTCGAACAGATGTCCGGCGGTTTGCTGTGGATGGTCTTCGCCTTCTCGGGCACGTTAATTTTGAACCGCGGTTTCGCTCGCGAATTGCCCAACGATTGCCTCGATGCCTTGATCGCCTCGCCCATCCCCGGCTCGGCCCTGTTTCTCGGCAAGGCCATCGCCAACTTCGTCCTGATCGCGATCATCGAAATCATCTGCTTCCCCGTTTTCGGCATCCTCTATAACCTCACCTGGACCGCGCAATGGCCCATGCTGGCCGCCGTCAGCGCTCTCGCCACGTGGTCCATGGCCACGCTCGGAACCATGTTCGGTGCCCTCACGGTCAACATGCAGCTCCGCGAACTGATGCTCCCCATGCTGATTTATCCGATGCTGATCCCGGCCTTGATGGCCGTCATGCAACTCACCACCGTGCTGGTGGCGGGCCAAGCGATCGACGCCGAGCACCAGATCTGGCTTCGCGTCTTAGTCGCGTTTGATATCATCTTCACTTCACTGGCCGCCGGGCTGGTGGAAACCGTTTTGGTTGGATAGGCTACAAAACTATGCGAGACAAACTTATTTATGGAGCCGGTATCTTCGCCGCTCTTTACTTCGTGCGCAACCTTTACGTCATCCTGCTGCAATTGCCCGACGAAGCCATGCAAGGCGCTGTTTACCGCATCTTCTTCTTCCACTTGCCGCCGTACTTCGCCGCCGTGGCTTGTTTCTTCGGTGCCGCCATCTCGAGCGGCATGTACCTGAAGACCAAGCAATGGAAATACGACGTGTTCGCGGTCTCCGCCACTGAAGTTGGCCTCGCGCTCGCCGCGATTAATTTGGTTACCGGCATGATCTGGGGCCGTCAGCAATGGGGCATCTGGTGGACCTGGGATGCGCGCCTCACCTCGGCCCTGATCACCTGGCTCATTTATCTCGGCTACCTGATGTTACGCGAGGGCATCAAGGACCCCTCAGAGCGCGCGAAGAATTCTTCGGTGCTTTCCATCTTCGCTTTCTTTGCGGTCTATTTCACTTACAAAGCCAATGAGTGGTACCGAACGCAACACCCCGGCCCCGTGCTAACCATCCGCACCGGAAAGAATACGATCGATCCGGCCATGCAGGCTATGTTGTTCCACAACCTGCTCGCCTTCCTGTTGCTGACCGTCGTCTTAGTCGCGGTCCGCATGAAGCTTGAAGATAGTCAACGTGCGGTAGAATCGTTACGCCGCCGCGCCCACGCCATCGCCTAGGAGCCAATCGACATGGATCAACGTAATTTTGAATATATGTTCTACGGCCTCGCCGCCGCCTGGACGATCCTGTGTCTCTATACGCTCCTGCTCACCTCCCGGGGCCGTAAAATCCAGTCCGAAATCGATCATTTAAAGCGCATGCTTGATAGTAAAGGAAATCGCCCATGAATCGCCGATCACTGATGAAAATGCTGGCCGCCGTGCCCGCTATTCCCGCGGCCGCGCAAGTCAAGGTGGACAAAGCCACCCGCGCGACGCCTTCACCGATCATCAAAGACATCCAGGTGATCGCCACCGCGCCGCAAGGGTTGCGGTTGGTGGCCGTCAAAGTCATCACCGATCAGGATGGCCTTTATGGCTGGGGCTGCGGTACTTATACCCAGCGCGCTGACTTAGTGGTGATGGCCGTCGAAAAGTATCTCAAGCCGTTGTTAGTCGGTAAGCCGGCCGACCGCATCGACGATACCTGGCAGCTGTGTTACAACTCTTCTTATTGGCGTAACTCGGGCGTGCTGAATAACGCGATCTCCGGCGTCGACCAAGCCTTGTGGGACATCAAGGGAAGGCAAGCGAACATGCCGGTGTATCAACTGATGGGCGGCAAGTGCCGTGAGGCCGCCGATTGCTATGGCCACGCGGGCGGCACCGAAATCTCCGAGATCATCGACAGTGCCAAGAAGTTTATTGACCAAGGCTTCCGGCACGTGCGCATTCAGTTCGGCATCCCCGGCCAAGCCGCTTATGGCTCGCGGGTGGGCGGCCAATCGATGGCCAGTACCAAGGGCGGGCAACTGCCTCCTCTGCACAAGGCACCGGTCTTCAACCCCAATGACTACTGCCGCCGCGCCCCCAAGGTGTTTGAAGCCGCGCGCAAAGAGTTAGGCGATGAAGTGGAGTTACTGCACGACAGTCACGAACGCATCACGCCTACCCAAGCCATTCAATTAGCCAAGGACCTGGAACAATTCCGGCTCTTCTTCCTCGAAGACCCGCTCTCGCCGGAGGACAACGCTTACTATAAACATATTCGCCAGCAGTGCACGACGCCGATTGCCATGGGCGAACTCTTCAATTCGCCGCACGAATGGCTGCCCTTAGTGCAAGAACGTCTCATCGACTACATTCGCGTCCACGTAAGTCAAATGGGCGGACTTACTCCCAGCCGCAAAATCGCGGCCGTCTGCGAGACTTACAACGTCCGCACCGCCTGGCACGGGCCGGGCGACGTCAGCCCGATGGGCCACGCCGCCAACATTGCCCTCGACCTGGCTTGCTATAACTTCGGCGTCCAGGAATGGAGCGGCTTCGGTGAGCGAACGCTCGAAGTCTTCTCCGGCGTTCCGGCCATGAAGGACGGCTATGCCTACGCCAACGAAGCTCCTGGCTGGGGCATCGAAATTAATGAAACGGCGGCCAAGAAATACCCGTTCGGCTACGGCGAGCAAGGCGAACGGAAAAGTCTCAACGGCGGCTGGGGCGAAGTCCGCAAACGCGACGGCACGCTGATTAAGCAGTAACTCACCGATTCTAGAGGCGCGCACGGGAACGGTCGCGCCCTTCTTGCACCTCTGGCGCGCGGAAACTAAATTCGTGCTGTGTTCGCCAACCCGTCCGCCGGGTGATGCTCAAGTGGAGAACAGACGGTCGATGTGCGCGACATTAGGGTCGTCGTTGCTGACGAAGTGGTAGTAGTTGGCCGTGGCGAAGTCAACGTAGACGACGGGATTTTCTTCATTGGCCAAGCCAGCGCAACAACCACGGCCATGAAAAGCGACGAAGACGCCGTGGTCCAGGGCCCGGCAAAGGATGCGGGCGGGAAGGACCGGTGCAGACGGTCTTTACCGTGTTTGATTTGAGCAGCGCTACGGCACGCCCGCTCCGAGGAACGACTGCCTGACGACGTTCGGCGAGTGGCGGCAGAGGAACTGTGACATGCGACTGCGCCGGTAGGAGTAAGTTACAAGTCCCGGTAGCCAGCGAGGGTGACGCCGTGGAGGGTGAGGGCTTCGCGGACCGCCGGGTCAGTGAGGGCTTCGAGTTCGAGGAGGCGGCTGCGCTTGAGGCGGGTGCGGGAGCCGGCCAATTCGGCACCGAGAAAGCCGGGGTGGACCATGAGTTCGGTGGAGCCTTCGGGCAGGCGCGCGATGAGCCTTGAGAGACGGTCAGCCGTCAGGTAGCCGGTGAGCGAGAAGCCGGAGAAGTGATCGGTGGAGCGGCAGTTATAGCGCTTTAATACGGCATTAAAGCGCCGCCGCCGGAAAACCTGGAGTAAGTTGCCGATGATGCGGCGCTTCAAAGTGGCCTCGTCGTCCGAAGGCAGATCAAAAGGACGGCGCACCCAGGGTATCTTGTATTCCGCACTGATGCGCGCGACGGCTTCGAGCACCGGCGGTAGTAAGTGGGTGTGTTTGTGTGTGTCGAGATGAAGCGGTACGATGCGGGTGTCGAGGATGCGCTCCACTTGCGCCCGGAGTTCGTCGTAGGGCCTGATTTTACCGCGCGCCAGCGCATGGACTAATTCCGTAAGGGACTCGGGGAAGAGTTGCGCGCCGACGACCGAATAGCCGCCCAGCAAGACTAAGTGACAACCGACGTCGAGCGTGGGAGCGTCGCGCACGGCCACCACCGCGTGATCGAAAGCGCCGCCATTGGCCATTAAGGTCGTCGCGGTCAAGATACCCTGACGATGGCAATGGATGATGCCTTCGTTGACGTCACGCGTGAAGCCGAAATCATCGGCATTGACGACTAACTGTTTCAGAACAGGGCCAACTTAATGCGGAGAAATTTCTTAGGGTTGGCGCGAAAGTCCTTCATCAGCCCCTGCATCTCGCGCGCGGTGCCGTTGAGATTATCATAGAGCGCCCCGTTGACGAGTAACTGCCCGACGGTGCCTTGGCCGGAATTAATCTTATCGATGGTGAGGTCGAGTTTCTTCATGCTGGCGGAGAGCTGATCATGCAGTTGGTCGGAGTGAAGGAGCTTGCCGGCGGTGCCCTGGCCGGCGTTCAAAGCCTCAATCGTCTTGCGGACCTCAACAATCGCCAAGCGGGCTTCGTCATAGACGGCGGGATCTTTCAGCAGCTTGCCGGCCGTACCTTTGCCGTCCTGCACGTCGGTGACCAGGGTATCGACGCGCGCGAGCGTGCGGCGCAGATCGGCGTAAAGCGCCTCATCGTAAATCAACTTACCCACTAAGCCTTGGCCGGAGTTGACGGCCTTGGTGACGCGATCGATTTCCGCGACGATGGAGAAGGCTTTATTGTATAGGGTCTCGTCGACGAGTAACTTGCCGATGGTGCCTTTGCCGACTTCCACCTGCTTGACGATGCCTTCGATTTTGGCCAGGATGGAGTTGGCACTTTCGAGCATCTGCAGGCCCTGTGTCTTCATGTCGTCAATTTCGGGTTGCAGTTTACTGCGGATTTCGCCGTCGGCGGCGATGGGCGTTTTGCTTTGGCCGCGCAAGAGCGCGAGATAGCGGCCGGAAAGCAGGTTCTCACTGCCGACCTGGGCCGTGGAATCGACGGGGATGTCTTTCAGCATGTCGCTTAAGACCAGCATGGTGATGCGGACGGTGCGTTCGGGGCGGAGGTCGCCGGAGAGTTCCACTTTATCCACTTTGCCGGCGAGAATGCCGTTGAGGCGGACGGGTTGGCCGGCGGAGATGCCGCCGGAGCTGATGAAGTAGGTCACCAGCCGGGTTTCGCGGGTGAAAAAACTCTTATTGCTGGTCATGAAGAAGATCAGGACGCCGAGCATGGACAGGGCGAAGAGGGCGGTGAGGCCGACCCGCAGCTGAATCCAGCTTTGATTTTTTGCGTTTAATGCCATATCTTCCTTCGCACCGGATTCGGCGGCCAGATTAACCAGATCAAGCGGATCTGGCCTCCGGTATTACAAATTTTCCCACATAGGGGTCGCGCGAGGCGTGGAGTTCGTCCTCGGTACCCTCAAAAACCAGACGGCCCTTTTGGAGCACCATGAATTTGGTGCGTTGATCGAGGTCGGCGGTATGCACTTGCCGCTCGATTTTGCCGGACTTCGAATTGAAACGGTAGTTCGCCATCAGCGCCCCGTCCTGCAGCCGGTGCGAAACGATGACGGTGGTGGTGTTGCGCTGGTCACGCTGTTTGATGACGAGCGACATGATGTTGTTGGCCGTAATCGGATCGAGCCCGGCGGTGGGCGAGTCATAGAAAACGAGTTTGGGGTTGGTGACGTTGGCGCGGGCGATGCCGACGCGGCGGCGCATGCCACCGGAGAGTTCGCTGGGAAACTTGTCGAGGGTATGCTCCAGTTCCACGTCTTTCAAAATCGCTTCCACGCGATTCAGAACCTCTTCGTCCGGCAGGTGGGCATCAACTTGATTGATGAGCGGATAGGCGACATTCTCTTCAATGGTCATCGAATCGAACAGAGCGCTTTCTTGAAAGAGCATGCCGACTTGCGAGCGGATGGCGAAGAGTTGTTGTTCCCGCAAGCCGGTAATCTCCTGATTGAAGAGCGAGACGCGGCCTTCGTCAGGCTGAATGAGGCCGAGAGCAGTTTTGAGGAGCACCGTCTTCCCCGCGCTGGCCGCCCCCAGAATGACGCGCGTCTCGCCGGCGGACAGAGTGAAGCTGACGTTATCCAATACCTTCGCGCCGTCGGAGAGGACGCTGACGCCGTCGAAACGTAGGATGGATTCGGCGGCCGGTATGGGGGATTCTGGCATTTGGGTATTGGCTCAGAGGTTCACAAAGATTTGGGTGAGGAATAAGTTAATCACGAATACCCAGACGGAGCTGACGACGACGGCCTGGGTGGTGGCGCGGCCCACGCCCTGCGTACCGCCGGTGGTGTTGATGCCGTAATAACAACCGACCAGGGAGATGACGAAACCGTTGACGAAGGGCTTGATCAAGCCTTGCGAGACGTCCGCATAGGTGAGGATCTCATGGACGCCCGTCCAATACATGGCACTGGTGGTGCCGATCAATCCGAGGGCGATGAACCAACCGCCGACCATGCCGACGAAGTCGGAAATCATGGTGAGAAACGGCAGCATGATGGTCATGGCCAGTACGCGCGGGGTGACCAGCTTCTGAATCGGGTCAGTGCCGAGCGCGCGCATAGCGTCGATCTGTTCGGTGACCTTCATGGAGCCGAGTTCGCTGGCAATGCCGGACGCGTTGCGGCCAGCCACCAGCAGCGAAGTGAGCACGGGGCCTAACTGGGCCACGAGGGTGATGGACACAATCTGGCCCACTTGGCTGGAAGCGCCGTAGGTATCGAGGGCTTTTGACATTTGGAGAGCCATGACGGCACCGGAAAAACCGCCGGTGAGGCAGATGATGGGTAAGCTGCCGACGCCAATGCGATCCATCTGAATGAGGACGTCGTCCCAGTAGTGGGGCGCGCGAAAAATGTTCGCCAGGGCTTTACCCGCCAGAAGGCAGAAATCCTGGAGCGTGCTGACGGGAGCTTTGAGGAACTCAAACAAAGGGATTCAGTTTCGATGCTAACATAGGCCGCCCGCGTGTCGCCAGATGGGTGGTTAAGCGCGCAAACCCTGATGCTTCAATCTGTTAAGCTATGGGCGTGCCAAAAGGTTTAACCGATATTCCGGGGATTAAGGTCGGCCATGCCACAGACCTGGAGGGCCTGACCGGATGCACGGTAATTTTGTGCGAGGGCGGCGCGGCGGCGGGAGTAGAGATTCGCGGTTACGCCTCAGGGACCCAGGAGATCGACACCTTGCATCCCATGCATGTGACGGATCGAATCCATGGTTTGGTGCTCTCGGGCGGCAGCGCTTTCGGGCTGGAGTCGGCCAGCGGGGTGCGGCGGTACCTTGAGCAAAAAGGCATCGGCTTTGACATGCGGGTGGCGCGGGTACCGATTGTGCCGGCGGCCATTCTCTTTGACTTAGGTTTGGGGAAAGCCAATGCCCGTCCGACGCGGGAAATGGGGATGGCGGCGGCGGCGATGGCCACCGATGGCACAGTGGCGGAGGGCAATGTGGGGGCAGGCACCGGGGCGTCGGTGGGCAAGATCCACGGCATGGCGCGGGCGATGAAGGGCGGCATCGGGACGGCGACGGTGGCGCTCGAAGGACGATATCAAGGCGTGCTGGTGTCAGCGCTGGCGGCGGTGAACGCGTGGGGCGATGTGCGCGATCCGGCGACGGGGAAAATTTTGGCGGGAGCGCGGACCAGCACCAGCGGGCGGGATTTTGTGGATACGGCGCGTGAGTTGAAGCGCGGCGGATTGGCGCCAGCCGCGCCAGCTTCGAACACGACATTGGTGGCAGTGGCGACGAACGCGACGCTGAACAAGTTGGAGGCGACACGGGTGGCGCAACTGGCGCACGCCGGATTGACGCGGGCGGTTTGGCCGGCCCATACGCGAATCGATGGCGATGTGGTGTTTTGCTTGTCGCCGCTGGTGGGAAATCGCAAGGCCGATGTGGACGCGCTGGGAGTAGCAGCGTCAGAGGCGGTGGCGGAGGCAATCGTGCGGGCGGTGAAGTTGAGTGGGGGGTTGGGGGGAATACCGGGTTTGGGAAAATAGGAAGGAAGGAAAACGCCGGGAACGAACCTCCGGAAAATGCTCCGGCCCGGGTGTTCCCGACGGCAGGCCAGGCACCCGAGTGAGGCGACTCGGCGAACGTTTCCTTACGAACCAGGGTGGAGGCCCTGGTCAACAAAACCAGCCATTAATGAGTATTCGATGAGGTCCTGACCGCGAGTATCCTTCCAGATTTTGATCCGGAGCAGCAATTCGGGTAATGCTTTCAGATGTTTCAAATGGCCCTCCTCATTATTCTTATTTTTTCTAAGGAAGCGGGCGAACCAACTGCCACCAAGGGCCAGAAGATTCGCCCACGGGTAGGAGCTTAGGAGCCGCTGTTGGAGGAGGCCGTCATCACGCTACCGACCTTCGAAAAGATCGTGCTGATGCTGGTCGCCACGTTCGGCATAATGGCGCCGGCGGCGACGGCGACAAAGCCGGCCATCAACGCGTATTCGATCAAATCCTGACCACGGGTGTCTTTCCAGATCCGCAGCTGCCACACAAGTTTCATGACGTTCTTCATTTTGTATTTCTCCTTAACTTTTTTTCTGAGGCCATTGTTTTTCACTCGCCGCGATTAACTCGCCGTGAGCGAACCGGGCTTCCATCAAGCAAAGCCCGAAAGTGAATTACGAACCGCTGTTCGAGGAGGCGGTCATCACGCTGCTGACCTTCGAAAAGATCGTGCTGATGCTGGTCGCCACGTTCGGCATAATAGCGCCGGCGGCGACGGCAACAAAGCCGGCCATCAACGCGTATTCGATCAAATCCTGACCACGGGTGTCTTTCCAGATCCGTAGTTGCCACACAAGTTTCATCACGTTTTTCATAAGCTCCCCTCCTTCAGAGGAAGTTTTGTTTGGATGAATCGAATGTAAACCGATAGTGGCTGGGGGGAAATTAGGGTTTTTCCTAAGTTTTTAAGCAAACCCCCTTAGGGTCACTGTGCCCTGCCCGGTTCTCGTACTAAGCCCCCCCTTTGCCGGCATGCTAAAGCTCTCGCCGCCGACCGCCGATGGTTCCCTTAAGTGCCGTGATATGAATCACTCAGCTGCCGTCGAACCCATTTTTACGATGCAATCGCCTCGCAGCCTCACCCGCTGGTGGATGCCTTCCTTATCGGACTTATTATTCGTGGCCTTGCTGTTTTGGCTGCTTTTATTCACCAATGCAGGCAGTCCGAATGGCTTGTTGTCCGACGCGGCGACCGGATTTCATATTAGAACTGGCGAACGGATACTAGACACAGGGGGACTGCCGTACCAGGACCCCTTCTCTTTCTCGAAGCCCGGCGAGAGCTGGTTTGCCTGGGAATGGCTGGCGGATCTGCTGTTCGCCGGGCTCTACCGGGCGGGCGGGTTGAAGTGGATTGTCCTATTTTCGGCGGCGACCCTGGCCGGCACCTGCTGGCTCACCCTGCGCTCTATGGTGCGGGCTGGGGCCAACGCTTTGGCCGCCATCTTTGTGCTGCATGCCGTGATTGGCGCAAGCTCGGTGCATTTTCTGGCGCGGCCGCACATTTTCACGATCCTGTTTCTGGCGATGGCCTTCCAGCTGCTGCGCGACGACGACGCGCGCCCAAGCCGCCGCATCTGGTGGTTGATTCCCCTGACGGCCGTGTGGGTGAACCTGCATGGCGGCTTCGCGGGGTTGCTGGTGACTCTGAGCGTCCTGGTGGCCGGCGCAACTCTCGAACGCAACTGGGGCCGCGCGCGGCACCTGGGCCTGCTGCTGGCGGGCTGCCTGGCGGCGTCGCTCGTCAATCCCTACGGCTACCGCTTACACGTTCATCTGGCGGAGTATCTGCGCGCGGACTGGATTCGCAAACTGGTGCAGGAGTTTCAGGCTCCGGTGCTGGAAACCGCGTCGGGCAGCTACTTCGAATTGTTGCTGTTTGCGGGACTGGTGGCGGCGGCGCGGTTGGCCTGGCAGGGAAATTGGAGTTGGGCGCTACTGATTGCAGCCTGGGCCCATGCCTCGCTGCTTTCAGTCCGGCACGTGCCGATCTTCGCGGCGCTGGTGGCCGCGCCCATTGCGGTGATGCTCTCGGACGGCATGCGGCTGTTGGCCGAGCGGGGCGGGCGGAAGTCAATCGCGGCCGTGTTGGACGCGATCGGCCGGGAACATGTGCCCAATTTGCTGCGGGCCAGCGCCCTGGTGCCCGTGCTGTTGTTGGGCCTGGCGGTGAGCGATGCGGGGCTCACGTATCCCGCTGATTTCCCCTCCGGCAAATTTCCCGTCGAGCTGATTGCGAAACACCGGACGCTGATTGAGCAGTCGCGCCTCTTTACGCTCGATGCTTGGGGCGATTATCTGGTCTACCGCCACTACCCCCGGCAAAAGGTCTTTTTCGACGGCCGGACGGATTATTATGGCCAGCGGATGAGCGAGGAGTATTTGGCGCTGGTGAACGGGGGCGCGGGCTGGCGGAAGTCGCTGGAAAAGTATGGGGTGGATGCGGTGATGATGAGCACGGCGAGTCCGCTGACGCAGTCGCTGGCGGTGGACCCGGCCTGGCAACTGGTTGACCAGCTGGACGAGGTTGCTCTGTACCGTCGTCGATCGAAGTAAGCTAGTGGGAACAGCGAGAACGTGGAGAAGAAAGATTTAAGGAAACGATGAGATTTTTGTTAGGTGGCTTGCTTTGGGTGGGGGCGATTCAAGCGAGCGTGTTGCAGTACGCTCCGCTGTTGGGGGCGGCGGGCAACATTACCGGAGCAGCCTATAGTTCGGGCGCGGCTCAGTCGGGCGTGGCGAGGCTGATCTTCACGAATGGTGCGCTTTGTTCCGGGGTGGCCATCGCGCCGACAGTAGTGCTGACCGCCGCCCACTGCATTGGCGGATCCGCCACCGGGGCTAATGCTTTTTTCACCGATTCCGGCGTCAACTCGGGGACGTTCAACACGGCGAGCTTCTTGGTGCATCCGTCGTGGACCGGCAATCCTCTCACGCAAGTGGATCTAGCGTTAGTCTTTCTCACCTCCCCGTTGGCTTCCTGGGTGAGCATCTATGATCTCTACAGCAACATGGACGAGGTGGGCCAGACTTACCAGGTGGCGGGATGGGGTGAACAGAGTTCGTTCGGATTGCCGCAAGGCAGCATCGCGTCAGCGGGGGCGGGGGTGAAGGTGGGGAATAATCTTTGGGATGCCACGTTTGCTCCTTTCGCTCCTTTCGTTCCGCCCGCCCCGCCGCGCGACGACATTCTGGTTTCCGACTTCGACGACGGCACCGCCGCCAACAACGGCTGGGCGGTTCACTTTCCACTCCTCAACCTGTCGAACGTGGGAGTCGCTAACGAGGCCACCTTCGCTCCCGGAGACTCCGGGGGGCCGAGTTTCCTGGGAGGCCGCGTGGCCGGCATTACGTCATTTAGCGCGACGTTCAATCCTCCCGTGAGGGGTGCCTTTGGCGAGTTTAACGGCGCGACGAGGGTCTCGTCGCATCTCATCTGGATCAACCAGAATGCCGGGACCACGCAAGTTCCCGAGCCCGCCAGCTTGGGCTTCGTCGGCCTTGCTACTTACTTGATTTGGGCCGCCAAACGACGACCGAACATCGACTCGTAAAGCACGCCGTTTTTCGTGCGGAAGATGGGCTTTAAGCCCGGATGTTGGCGTAGGGCTTCCATCGCCGCTGTCTTTTCCTCTTCGGCCAGATCCCGGCGGAAGTCGCTTTCATTGACGTAGAGATAATGAAACTCACGCTCACCGGCGTAGCGGTCGATCTCACGAAAGAACTGTACGGTTGCTTTTTGGTCCTCGCGATACCAGTAGGAAGTGGGAATGACGCGATGAATCGAGTAACGGCCCGTAAACAGGTAGAGCGTGGGATCGTCGTAAGCCAGCACGCGCGCTTCAGGCGGCAGATGACGATCCATCCAACGATAAGCTTCGCGTTTTTCGGCTAAGTCGAGCCGGCCTTGCTCGTAGCCAGCAGGAATGACGCTAAAGTCCGATTCGAGGTGGCGGGAGACGCTGAAGATGATGGCGATGACGGTCACTGCGGCAATGAGGCCGCCGGCGATCTTCTGGTCCTTGGCCGGTTTCGCCATCACCTGCCGGATCATGGCCCGGAGGTGGCGGGTCTCCACAAAAAGCGCGGCCAGGCACAGCGGCAAGAGCGGCAAGGTGAAGCGCTCATTGGGCGGAAAGTGCCACACCAGGAGGATGGCCGACGAGAGGATCGCGTAGCCAATGTACGCGCGCATGCGGCCTTCGCGATAGAGCCGGACCATGCCGGAGACCATGACAAGCCCCACGACGAGGGTGACAATCTTGGTGAAAAAGTTCAGCTCTGTCTTGGGGATGGCGAAGGCACCGATCCCCAGCAGCAGCTGATCCAAGTTCTTCCACACCACCATCGGCAGGGTGTCCCACGTGACGTTGAGAAACTGATAAGCCAGATAGTTAGTGGCCTCAATATTCACTAAGTCGCCCGAATGGTTTCGATGGCCGGCTGACCAGGCCATCCAGGCGAGAATCGCGGGCGTCATCCCGGCCAGGAAGCGGAGGGAGTTCTTGCGTTCGCCCGCCAGCCAATAGTAGAGCGGAAAGGAGATGGCCAAGGGCAACGCGGCGGTCCGCGTGAGGTAAGCGAGGCCGGCGATGATTCCAGCAGTTAGTGCCCATCGCTTTTCACCCAAGAGCAGGCAGAGCAGCAACAATCCCGTGAAGGGAATTTCTGTAAACAGGCTGGTGCCGAAAGCCAGCACATAGGCATTGAAGCCGAGCATCGCGGCCAAAGCGGCGTGGAGGCCGTGCCGCGCATAGTAGATGGCGGAGAGGCCAATCATCAAGGGAATGAAGACCCATTGCAGCAGCATCGCCCAGGGCAGCATGGCCGGGAAGGCGGGCCCCCAACGCCAGAGCATCGACAGGTAGAGCGGGTAAAGGGGCGGATACTTAGTTTGCGCGGGCTGGCCGGGCAGGCTCAAGATACGATAGCCTTGGCCGTCAATGAGCGACTTGGCGGAGATGAGATAGATGCCGTCGTCGTGCAATTCGCCAATGCGGGGCAGATCGCGATAGCTCCAGGCGAGCCACGCCGACGGGGCGCAGGCTACCAGCAGGATGGCGATCGATTTCCAGGTCATCTTGAGAAAGATCGGCAATAGCCGGACGAAGCCTTAGACTATAGGGAGTGATCGATCCACTCGCCTACATCAAGAAGGGGCTCGCCGAACTCATTCCGGAAGAGGAACTGCGCCAGCGCCTGGCCAGCGGCAAGAAGCTGCGGGTGAAGGCAGGCTTTGACCCCACCGCGCCTGACCTCCACCTGGGCCACACCGTCCTGCTGCGCAAAATGAAGCACTTCCAGGATTTGGGTCACCAGGTTATCTTCCTGATCGGTGAAATGACTGGCCTTATTGGGGACCCCACCGGCCGCAACGCACTGCGCCCGCCGCTTACCCGCGAAGAACTTGCCGCCAACGCCGAAACCTACAAGGCGCAGGTCTTCAAGATTCTCGACCCCGATCTCACCGAGGTCCGCAACAACGCCGACTGGCTGCTGCCCATGCGGTTCGAGGAGATCATCAAGCTGTGCTCCAAGTACACGGTGGCGCGCTTGCTGGAACGTGACGACTTCCAGAAGCGGTACCAGTCGCAAACGCCCATTTCAGTGCACGAGTTTCTCTACCCGCTTTCGCAGGCTTACGATTCGGTGATGCTCGATTGCGATGTGGAGTTGGGCGGCACGGATCAGAAGTTCAACCTACTGGTGGGTCGCGACATCATGCGCGACTACGGTAAGCTGCCGCAGATCGTCGGCACGGTGCCGATTCTAGCGGGCTTGGACGGCGTCGAGAAGATGTCGAAGTCGAAGAATAACTACGTGGGAGTTACCGAACCGCCCGCCGACATGTTTCGTAAGTTGATGAACATGGCCGATACCCTGGTGTGGCGCTACTACGAGTTACTCACTGACCTATCGCTCGAAGATATTGCGGCGATGCAAGCCGCCGGCGATCCGCAGCGTTATAAGAAGGAACTTGCCACGCGCATCGTCACTGATTTCCATGGTGCCGGCGAGGCCAGAATTGTCGAAGGCGCTTGGGGCGGTTGGCCAGCTTTTGAGACCCTGGATAAGTTCTCGACCGCCGATGCGCGGCTCAATCGGGCGCTCGTAGCGGCCAAGTTCTGCGGCTCGGTGACCGAAGCCGATAAGCTCATTAAGGCGAATTCCGTCGGGTTGCAGACTCATCCGTCGCAAATAGAGATTGCGGTAACCGGACCGGCCCAGAAACTGGAGCCCGGCCACTATACGATACGCGTGGGCAAGCGCTACAAGGGGATTGAAGTTTAGTTCCTCATGCCTAGCTCACGCC
>JANLPT010000250.1:0-2582 GCA_031367405.1 Bryobacteraceae bacterium | reverse complement strand
CAACGGCTGGCACAAGTGGGGCGGTTGGCTTCAACTCGAGCCTTCCCCATACTGTTCCAGAAAGAGCGCCAGGGTCTCGATCCCCAGGTAGAAGTTGGCGATGCAGAACTTCTCGTTGGGCGAATGCAGACCATCGTCAGGTAGGCCCAGCCCCATCAGAATGGTGGGAATGCCCAGGTGTTGGGCGAACTCGCCCACAATCGGAATCGATCCGCCGGACCGCGTGAACACCGTCGGACGGCCCATCATCGCCGTGAACGCCTCCGCTGCCACCTGGATCGCCGGATGGTCCGGATTCACCATCAGCCCGGGGCCGTAGCTCAGCACAGTTACCTGCGTCTGGATGCCGTGCGGCGTGGCCGCCGCCACTGCAGCTTTGAAAGCAGTGATCACCTTTTCGGGGTCCTGATTCGGCACCAACCGGATGCTCACTTTGGCCGTGGCTGTAGCCGGAATCACCGTCTTTGCGCCCGCGCCAGTAAAGCCCCCGGCGATACCATGCACTTCGAGCGTCGGCCGGGCCCAGGTGCGTTCAAAGACGCTAAAGCCGGGTTCGCCCGTCAGCGCCGTGGAACCCACCTCCTTGGCCAGCATTTCGCTTTCGGAAAACGGAAGCTGCTGCCAACTGGCTCGTTCGGCATCGGCCGGGGGCGCGACGTCGTCGTAAATCCCTGGCACCTGAATCACGCCGTCGGCGTTTTTCAACTTGCTGAGTAACTCCACCAAGCCAAATACCGCATTGGGAGCGGCGCCGCCATACAACCCGGAGTGCAGATCGCGCGACGGGCCTTTCGCCTCAACTTCCATGTAAATCAAACCGCGCAGACCAATACACAGCGTGGGCATGCCCTCTGCGTAGAGCGCCGTATCGGACACCAGCGCGACATCGGCTTTCAAGCGCGCTTGATTTTCCGTGACGAATTTGGCGATCGATTTGCCGCCGATCTCTTCTTCCCCCTCAATCAAAAACTTCACATTCACCGGTAGTTTGCCGTGTACGGCAAACAAGGCTTCGATGGCCTTGATGTGCATGTACATCTGCCCTTTGTCGTCAACGGCGCCGCGCGCATAGAGGTTGCCGTCGCGCTCGGTGGGCTCAAACGGCGGCGTCACCCAGAGTTCCAAGGGGTCGGGCGGTTGAACGTCATAGTGGCCGTAGCAAAGCACGGTGGGCTGGCCCGGCGCGTGGAGCCAGTCGGCATAGACGAGGGGATGGCCGGCCGTGGGAATTATCTCGACATGTTCCAGCCCGGCTTCGGAAAGCGCGTCGGCTACGAATTGGGCGCAACGCACGATGTCGCCTTGATGTTCGGGCAAGGTTGAGACGCTGGGGATGCGGATGAAGTCCTTGAGTTCATTTAGCATTCGCTCACGGTGTTGTTCAACGAACGCAGTGGTGGCCAGAGACATAGCTTCTAGTTTAGCGGCAGCGTCGATATACTTTTTGTCATGAGTGTTCGATTTCTGGTTCTCCTGATCGCGCTGCCGCTGTGGGCCCAGATGCCAGCGGTCACTGGCGAACCGGTGGAGCAGGTAAAAATGGGTTACGTGGATTTTTGGCCCGGCACGGGCGCCGCCGCCGAGCCGGGCCAGGAATACACTGTTCACTACACCGGCTGGCTGCGCGATGGCATCAAGTTCGATTCGTCGGTAGACCGCAAGGAGCCGTTCAAGTTCGTGCAAGGTCGCCGCTTGGTGATTGCCGGTTGGGAGGCCGGGTTTGAAGGTCTGCGCGTGGGCGGCAAACGGCGGCTCTTTGTGCCCTATCAAATGGCTTACGGCGAGAAAGGCCGCAGTGCAATTCCGCCCAAAGCCGAACTGATCTTTGACGTCGAATTGCTCGCCGTGCGCAACGTGCCCGACGTGCTGCCGGCCGCCGATCTGCTGGCTCCGCTCAAGGAAATTGAACAAAAGTTACTCGGCTTGGCGGACGCGTTTGCAGAAACCCAATACTCCTGGCGTCCGCAGTCCGGTATGCGGTCGGTGTCCGAGCTGTTCGTTCACATCGCCGATAGCAACCAGCTGATGCTCGGCATCTCCACGGGTGCGGCTGCAAGTGAAAATCAGATCAGCGTCAACGGAACGCTGGAGACGGCTCCGCTCACTAAAGCGATCATTCGGGCGCGACTCGTGGCTAGTTTCGCGGCCGTGCGCAAGGAGATGGAGGAGGCTCGCAATGGCGGCTTGGCCAGGGAAACGACCCTCTTCGGCGCGCCCAGCACGCAGCGTGGCGTGCTCGCCTATCCCGATACCCACGCGGCGGAGCACCTCGGCCAAGCCATCACCTACGCCCGGCTTTGCGGCGTTCGACCCCCGTGGACAAACTGATGGCAAATACGCCATAGGGACTCGCATACAATCGGGAGCATTGTATGGGCATCGATCTGATGTTGCGCGGCCGAACGCGCCCTGGCTGGCTGAGCCGTGGGCGCGTGGATTTGTCTGCGGTAGCCAACTGGCTGCGTCAAGAGTGCGCGGACGAGATCGAGTCGCTCGACCACGACGAGAATCGAGATGGCGAGCCTCGCCTGCTGGCATGGCTGCATCCGGCCGCCGAAAGCGTCGAGATCGTCGCCTTGCCG
>JANLPT010000271.1:0-17510 GCA_031367405.1 Bryobacteraceae bacterium | reverse complement strand
GATGAAGAAAAAACTCATCACCGCGCCCAAATACATGAGCCCCAGGCGCTTGTGATCGACGGTGGTCAACCACGCTTTGAGAGTGTTATTTTCAGTGAGATAATTCAGCGGCGCTTGCGTTGTGCCGGTATGAGTCTGGGTGCTAACCGTCGCGTTGGCCATATTCTCTTCTTTCCTACTTCAACGACTTAATATAAGCAATGACGCCATTAATCTGCTTCTCGCGCAACAGCCCTTGGTAAGTGGGCATGATGCCTTCGAAGCCCTTCACAATTTTACCTTGCGGGTTCTCGATCGATTGCCGGATGTAGTTTTCGTCCACCACCTGCGAAGTCCCATCGGTAAATTGATGAGACTGGCCGTAGATCCCCTTCCAAGTAGGGCCCTGCCCCTTACTGCCATCGATCATGTGACAGCTGATACAGCCCGCTTGTTCATAGGTCATCTTGCCAAGCTCGGCGGGGGCCATTTTCTCCCAGTCCGCCGGACCATTCGCAATAAAACGGTCATAGTCAGCCTTGTTATCGACAAACACCTTCCCGCGCATCATCGAGTGATCCTTGCCGCAATACTCAGCGCATTGCAGAATATATTCCCCGGGTTTCGTCGCTTCGAACCACACTTCAGTGTAACGGTTTGGCAACACATCGGTCTTGACACGGAAATCTTTCAAGAAGAAGGCATGCAAAACGTCTTCCGAACTTAACACCACGCGCACGGGGCGGCCGAAAGGCACATGCAATTCGTTAATCGAACGCGTGCCGTCCGGATACTCAAAAGCCCAAAGCCACTTCTTGGCCGTCGCCTGTATCTCAAAAGAGTCGTTGGGCGCGATGCGAGCCACCATGTAGGTTTGGAAGCCCCAGAAAAAGATAATCATCACGATGAATAGCGGCACGATGCTCCAGAAGAGCTCCAGATTCAGGTTGTGAGTAATATGCGGTGTCCGGTCGTCCGGCCCGCGCCGTTTATATTTAATGGAGAACCAAATGGCCGCTCCGGTTACGATGACAAAAAAGAAAATATTAACCCAGGTGACGAAGATAAATACATCGTCGACCATCTTGGCATGCGTGGACGCTTGCGGGGGAAGAAACAATCTTTCTAAGAAACTCATTTTACCGTCACCCAGTCCTTGCCGGAGGAAGTCTCAAAGGCGCTCCGGTCTTCCTTCAACCACATTCGAACTAACAATCCAATCATCACTAACGCCAGAAAGCCGCCGCCGAGCTTCATCAGATTCCGGGCAAAGACCACATAGCCGCCCGCATTCGGATCGTAATGAAAGCACCACAGCAGGACGCGCTCGCTGAGGCCAAATTTCTCTTGCGCCGCCTCAACCAAAGCGAAGCGCACGTCGCGAATCTTTTCGGGCTTCAAAATGCCGTAGAGATAACGCGACACCTTGCCTTGCGGCGTCAGCACCATGACGGCGGCCGAGTGCGCGTACTGCTGCTGATTCTCATCGAAGCGATAGCCAAAGCCCACTTGCGCCGCCAGCTTCTTCACGTTGCCGTGGTGATCGGTAAGAAAGTGCCAACCGGGCGCTTCCCGGCCAAAACTCGCAAGGATCGCGCTCTTCTTCTGCCGCGCCAGATTGAACTGCTCGGTGGGATCAATCGAGATCGTGACGATCTCAAATTCCTTGCCAGGCGTCCAATCAAAATTGCGCAGGGTTTGCGTCTGGCCGTTGAGCACCAAATTGCACAGCATCGGGCAGCTGTAATAGACCAAATCCAAAATCACCGGCCGGCCGCTGGCGAAGTAGGAACGCAACGTTTTGGGATAGCCGGATTCGTCCACGAACTCGAGGTCGAGGTCAATCGTCTGGCCAAGCTTCTCCTTCACCTCAATGCCTTTGAGAGCATTGGGAATGGGCTTGTCGGCCGCGATTATAGACATCGCGAGCGACAGGAAGAGCAAGGAAATGGAGCTACTTCTTACCATGTTCTCCTGCGGCTGGAACTGGGACTGCGGAAGGGGCCGGTGCGCCAGGAGCGCCCGCGACAGCAGGCACCCCGCCGGCAGCCAGATCAGCGGCGCTCTTCACCGGAGTCGGCTTGGCGGAATAGAAAAGCGTCCCGGCCTTAGCTTCCTGCTCCAGCAATTCCATGGCCCGGTCAACCGTCAAGTTGACCTTTCCCTTGGCCTTGTCCGTATATTTATAGCGGGAGAGCGCGTCTTCTTCGCCCGTACGGACTTCCAACAGCTCCCGCGCGCCGACGTTGCCCACGGCGGCCTGGATCTGGTTATCGTAGACCGTGCCGTAGTAATAGGTAACAAAGACGAAGCTGGCGATGAGAGTGATCACGATCACGCCGGCAAAGGCGAAAACAGGAATCCCTTGCGGGTCCTGCCGGTCATACCCCTCTTCAGCGGTTGCTGCGCGAATCTGGTCGTCTTCCATGATCGTCAGACCTTTCTCTCTCTAAACACTTTGATGCCCCAGCGCTTGTTCCAGACGCAAATCCCCCACCGGAATTAGCGCCTTGCCGCGGAAACGCGACCAGAAGACCACGCCGACGGTCGCCACCGGAGCCAGCCACCCAAAGAAGTCGAGCCAATGCGGCGCGGGCGACTTGTAGAAGTTCGGCATAATCACAAAATACAAGTCGATGTACTCGATGAACAACACCCAGAAAGCCATGGCGAACATCAAGCCCAGATTACGCTTCGAATCGCGAGCCAGCAACACCAGGAACGGGAAGAAGAAGTGCCCGCCGATCAAGAGATACGAAAGCACCTCCCAGCCATTTTCCCAGCGTACCTTATACCAGATGGTCTCTTCGGGCAGGTTGGCGTACCAGATCAGCATGTACTGCGAGAAGGCAATGTAGGCCCAGAATGCCGTCGTCGCGAACATCCACTTACCAAGGTCGTGATAATGCTCAACGGTGATCGACTTGGCTAGAATGCCATTCTTGCGCAGGAGCTGGCAGATGATCATCATGGTCGAGATAAACGTCCAGCCGCCGCCGGCGAAAATGTAGAGTCCGAAGATGGTGGAGTACCAATGCGGTGCCAGCGACATCAGCCAGTCAAAGGCGGCGAGCGAGACGGTAAGAAAGGTGAAGACTAAACCGGGAGCCGACCAGCGGGCCGCCGTGTCCATATGTTTAATCGAGTGGTCCTTATCCTGCGCCAGCGATTGGCTGGTGATCCGCCAAGCCACCAAACTCCAGATGGCAAAGAACACAATGCCCCGGATAACGAAGCCTTCGACGTTCAAGAAGCCGGACTTTTGACTGAGGATCGGGTCCTTAATCACCTCTTCGGTATGCGACCACTCATAGAGATGATGAATGCCAAAGACGACTGGAATAAACAGCACCGCGCAAGCGGGAATCGCCGCCACCAGATGCTCGGCAATGCGCCGGACGGTGACGCTCCAGGCGGAACCGGTGAGGTACATCACCTGCAAAAAGAACAAACCGCCCAGGCAGGTGAGCGTAGAGTAGGCAAAACCCACCAGGTAGGAGCGATAGAAGCGTTCCGGTTCCATGGCCAGGCCCGCGCCGCAACCAATCCAACCAATTAAGGCGACAAAGAGCAGCGCGTTGCGTACCTTCGCCCAAGTGGCGTCATCCATGTACCAGCGGTCCATCAAGCCTTCGAGATGATCGTGTCCAGACATGCTCAAATTTCCTTTACCGAACGTCCGATTGCAGCGTGGGGGGCACATCGGCGAGCGCGCCATCCTGACGCTGCAATACGCGAATGTAAGCGATGATCGCCCAGCGGTCCCGCTCCACGATTTGTGTCTTATAGCCCTTCATGTTTCGACGCCCATTGCTGACGACATCGAAGTACTCGCCGTCGGGATAAGCCCTGATCCGGTCATCGTGTAGGTTGGCCGGCGCGAAAGTGGGTAACTTTTTCCACACCATTCCATGGCCGGTCCCGGCACGGTCATGGCAGGGCGAGCAGTAGGTGTTGAACTTGCGTTGACCTAGCTCGAAAGTGGTTTTGTCGAGCGTGAGCGGGTTGCGGCCCACGTACATGCCGCCAGAATTACCCTGGTAGAACGACTCGTCTTCCTTGAGCAAGCCCACGGCGACGGTACCCTCAGGCGGCAGGTGCTGGGTGCGGCCGTCGGCAAAATTACTGTTCGCCGATTGGGCGCGGAACTTGTGCTGGCGGTCCATGTCCGGCCAGACTTCGATCGGCGTACTGCGGGTCGTCAATCCACCGCAAGCCGACAGCAGGACGGCGAGCGAAACGACGGGGAGTAATTTAGCGAGCATCAGTTTGACTCCACCATTTGGGTCGATTTCGGATGGGTGCCTTCGAGCAGCTGCCGGGTGGCGGTTTCGTCAAACTTGGGGTCCGACTTCTCGATCAACAGCATAAACCGGTCGTCCCCGACGCGCTCAAAACCCTTCGCGGCGAACACCGGATGATGGAACCGCGGCAAGCCGTTGAGCGCAAGCATAATGAAGACTGCGGAGAAGCAAGAGAGCAAAACCGTCAACTCAAACGTAATCGGGATGGACGGCTCGAAGGCAAATAATGGCTTGCCCCCGACAATCAGCGGATAGGACTTGACGCCTGTCCACCACTGCAAAAGGAGCGCCGTGGCCGCGCCGATGAACGAGAAGACGATGGCAATCTTACCCACATTCGACTCGGGCAATCCGAGGGCCTCTTCCATCCCGTGTACCGGGAACGGAGAGAAGGAATCAGTCTTCTTATAACCGGCGTCGCGCACGGCCTTGCACGCTTCAAGCAACGTGTCGGGGCTGTCGTACTCGGCCATCAAACCATAAACGCCCTTCGGTACGCGGGGCGCGAAAAATGACATGAGTCCCATGAGTTTAGCGGTGACCTCCGGCGTGAACGGGCGTGGTGTCCTTCACCGCATCGTGCCCCGGTAAGTGCGCCTGGCCAGCCATGGCACCCTTCACTTCGCTCAACGCGATGCAAGGAACGAAACGGAGGAAGAGCAAGAACATCGTCATAAAGAATCCGAACGTTCCGATGAACGTGCAGATGTCGACATACGTCGGCTTGAAATAGCCCCAACTGGACGGCAGAAAGTCGCGATGCAAGCTGGAGGCGATAATGACGAAACGTTCGAACCACATGCCGATATTGACGAAGATCGACATAATAAACGTGACGATGACGTTGGTGCGCAGTGACTTTACCCAGAAGATCTGCGGCGAAAGCACATTGCAACTCACCATGATGGCGTAGGCCCACCAGTAGGGCCCAAAAGCGCGGTTGAAGAAGACGAAGCGCTCGTATTGATTGGCGCTATACCAGGCGATAAAGAACTCGGTGGCGTAGGCGTAGCCCACGATCATGCCCGTGGCGAGGATGATCTTGTTCATGTTGTCGAGGTGCTTGGGCGTGATCAGGTTTTCGAGGCCCAACGCCCAGCGCGTCACCAGCAGCAAAGTCTGCACCATGGCGAAACCGCTGAACACCGCTCCGGCGACGAAGTAGGGCGGAAAGATGGTGGTGTGCCAGCCGGGGACGATGGACGTGGCGAAGTCAAAAGAAACGATCGAGTGGACCGAAAGTACCAGCGGCGTCGAAATCGCGGCCAGCAGCAAATACATCTTTTCGTAGTTGGTCCAGTGACGGGCGGAGAAGCGCCAACCGAGGCTCAACACTCCGAGAATGGCGGCCCGCGTGTGGCGTCCGGCCATGGCCGCGCGATCGCGCAACGTAGCCAGATCCGGGATCAACCCCATATACCAGAAGACGGCCGAAACCGAGCCATAGGTGCTGATCGCGAAGACGTCCCACATCAGCGGCGAGCGGAAGTTCTGCCACATGTTGAGGTCAACGTTGGGCAGCGGCAACATCCAGTAGCCGCGCCACGGACGGCCGGTGTGCATGATGGGATAGATGGCGGCGCAGAGAACGGCGAACAGCGTCATGGCTTCGGCGGCGCGGTTGATCGACGTGCGCCACTTCTGCCGGAACAGAAAAAGCACGGCGGAAATCAGGGTGCCGGCATGGCCGATGCCGATCCAGAAAACGAAATTAGTGATGTCCCAGGCCCAGCCGACGGGCGAGTTATTCCCCCAAACGCCGACACCCGTGAAGAGCTGGTAGCCCAGCATTCCGATCATCATCAGAAAAATCGAAAACGAGATCGCGAACCCGATATACCAGTTGCGATGCACGGCACCTTCGACGATCTCGCAGACCTGATTGGTGACTTCGTGATAGGTAAGATTACCCTTCACCAGCGTCGGATTCAGCTCCTGGGCGAGCGGTTTACTGATCGCGGGCAGAGTTGCGGTGGTTGCCATTTGCGCCATATTCTCCGTTTCGTCCCTTCCCTATGCCTTCAGTTCCGGATTCGGATTCCGTAAACGGGCCAGGAAGCTCGTGCGGGGCTTCGTATTAATTTCCTTGAGCAGCAGATAATCGCGCGGCTCAGACTTGGCCTTGGCTACCGCCGTGGCCGGATCATTGATGTTGCCGAAGACGATCGCGTCGGCAGGACAAGTCTGCTGGCAGGCGGTAAGAATCTCCAGGTCACGGATCGCGCGCCGGCCGTCAACTTTGGCGGCAATGCGCTTCTCCTGGATGCGTTGCACACAGTAATTGCACTTTTCCATCACGCCGCGCATGCGCACGGAGACGTCCGGGTTGTGGACCATTTCGCCCACCGGAGTGATCTTCTTGTGCCAGTCAAGGTAGTTGAATCTTCGCACCTTGTACGGGCAATTATTGGCGCAATACCGCGTGCCGATGCAGCGGTTGTAAGCCATATCGTTGAGGCCTTCGGGCGAGTGGACAGTGGCGGCGACCGGGCAGACGTTTTCGCAAGGAGCAGCCTCGCACTGTTGACAGGCGATCGGCTGCAGGACGGCCTGCGGATCCTCGTCGGTGCCGGTGTAATAGCGATCCAGGCGAATCCAGTGCATTTCGCGGCCACGCCGGACTTGGTCGCGTCCCACCACCGGAATGTTGTTTTCGGCGTTACAGGCGATCAGGCAGGCATTGCAACCAATGCAAAGGTTCAGGTCAATCGCCATGCCCCATTGGTAGCCCTTCGAATAGTCGTGCACACCTTGGAGATCGAACATTTCGAGGTGATGGTCCACTTCGGGGGCAAAGTGCGGATGCGCTTTATACTCTTCGAGCGAACCTTCGCGCACCACGGGACGCATCTCACCTTTGCGGCCCGGCATGTCCGGCTCGCGCATCGAGTGATGCTCCTGGGTGATGGCGAATTCGTGCGACGCACCGGTGGCGGCGACACTCGCGCCGCTGGCGAAAGCCCAGCCTTCGCTGGTCCGCAGCAAGCCGGCATTCGCCCCCACTGCTTCGCCGACGCGGCCAATCTTCGTGCGTCCGTAGCCGAGCACCAGGGCAATCGACCCATCGGCTTGGCCGGGCGTAACCAGCGCGGGAATTTCGAGCGAACGCGCGCCGAGAGTGATCTTGACGATGCCGCCCGTTTCGACCTTCAGTTCGCGCGCCATCGCCGGCGAGATGTGCGCGGCGTTGTCCCAGGTGAGCTTCGTCATGGGCTCCGGCGCTTCCTGCATCCAGGCGTTATTGGCGAAGCGGCCATCGCCCACATTGCCCGAGAGGAAAACCACTTCGACGCCCGAAAGCGCGGCGGCTACGACGTCAGGAATCGCTTTGGCGTTGACGGCGACTTTCACTTCCGGAAAGACGCTTCCCGCCACGACGCCATCATGCAAAGACCGGCGCCAAATGCGGTTCGCATCGGCGGCGGGGAGGGTTGACTTCCAATAGCTTTGGACGACGGCATAGCCCTTCTTGGCTTTGCCATCCGTGAGCTGCGCCGCCAGTTCAATCGCCGACCGGCCATCGTACAAGGGGGCAATTTGAGGCTGCAGAATCGTCGCCGTGCCATCGGTGGACCGGGCATCGCTCCAGGTTTCCATCGGGTGCGCGAGCGGCAAATGCCACTTCGCGGCCGTGGCCGTTTCGTCCATATCGGCACCCAGGTAAACGGAGGTAGCCACCTTGGCGATGGCTGCGGCGAAGTCGAGATCGATCGGCGCGGTGTAAGCCGGATTGCCGCCCAGCATCACCAGCGTATTCACTTGCCCGGCACCAATTTCCCTGGCCAATTCACCAATACTTTGGGCGGGTTCAAAGACGGCTTTCGAGAAGGTGACGGTCGTCCCGATATTGCCGAGGGTCTGGTTCATCAGATAGACCAGGGCGTGGACTTGCGGGCTCTGCATGGGTCCGGCCGTGACGATCGATTTGCCGGCATTGGCCTTCAAGTCGCGTACCACGGCGGCCATCCACTTTTGGGTGGCATCGCCTGGCTTCAAAACCTTGAGCGCCGGTTTGGCACCCAACTCAACTGCCAGATCGGAGGCGAACTGCAACACCTCGCCGGACTTGATCCGCAAGCGATGATCGGCCATGGCCCCGGTGATCGAGAAACGGCTCTCCACCAGGTACATCCGATTCATCGGCTCGCCGGGCAGCGCGACTTTGCGCTTCTTCGTAAATTGCTTGGTGGCCTGGACGGTGGCGGCATCCTCACCCATAAAGTCGTCGTCCAGCGAGACGATGACTTCCGCACGGTCAAAGTGGTAGATCGGCTGGAGCCTTTGCCCAAAGACCATCTCCGCGCCGGCAATGGCATAACCGCCATCGAGCGAGTCATACTCGGCCCATTTGGCTTCGGGGTAATTCTTGAGTAACTCCGCCTTCAGCGACAGCAGTGTCGGCGAGGAAGTGCGTTCGGAAAGAACGCGCAAACCAGCACCCTTACCAAGAGCGGCGGGGGCAAACTTCTCAGCGGCAAACTTGTCCCACGCGGCCCAACTGGTGGCCTTGTTGCCTTCGTGGACGGAGCGGGCACGGTCAGGATCGTACACGTTTAAGACGGAGGCTTGGGCCAGCGCCGAAGCCGCGCCGAGACTATTGGGATGAAGCGGGTTGCCTTCTACCTTGGTCGGGCGTCCATCGTGTACTTCAACCTGAATGCCATTGGCGATGCCGCGATTGACGAAGGCGGTGGCGTAGAACATCGGCTTGCCCGGGATGACATCTTCAGCCGATTTGGAGACCGGCAGAATCTTCTCTTCGGGGCGGCGGCACGCCACAAGCCCGGCCATACCAAACGACGCCGCCATCAGCTTCAACATCATGCGGCGGGAGCTAGGATCGAGAATGTCGGCTCCCCCGGCGAACTCGTCTTCGACCCACTTTTCGAACCCCGGCGTGCCGGAGAGCTCGTGGAGACTGCGCCAATATTTTTTGCCGGTCGCGTTCTGGGCTGGTGAGATTTGTATGAGGTCCATGGTTTCGACGATGACCTTTCTAGCGGTGACAACCCGAACAGTTGACGGGAGGATGAATGCCTTTGGCGGCGATCACTTGACGGCCGTATTCAGCCGGATCGCCCTCGGGCTTCCAATCGAGCTTCGTGACAAACTGCACGGGCCGCAGATTTGGAGCCGGATTGCGATGACACTCCAGGCACCAGCCCATGTTCAAGGGCTGCACTTGCTTCACTTCCACCATCTGGTCGACGCGGCCGTGGCAGGAAACACAGCTCACGCCCACCGTGACGTGCGACTGATGATTGAAGTACACGTAGTCGGGAAGCACATGGACATGCACCCACGGCACGGCTTTGCCTGTTTCATAGCTTTCGCGAATGGGAGCCAGCAAAGCCGACTTCTCTTTCACTTTGGTATGGCAGTTCATGCAGGTTTCGGTCGGCGGAATGGCGGCGTGGGCGGCCTTTTCGACGGTCGTGTGGCAGTAGTAGCAGTCCATGCCGAGGTTGCCGGCATGGAGTTTGTGGCTATAGGGTACCGGTTGGACGGGGGTGTAGCCGGTGTCGAGCACCGTGGGACTCATGATGTAAAACGCCAGTGCCGCACCGCTCATGGCGGTCATAATCAGCACCGCGCCACTGAGCCGCGTAAAGAAGTCGAGTTTTTTCGGGAATATCTGGGGCATGCGAGTTTGAGAACTCCGGTTGGCCAGCTGGTCTCTAAAATAAGAGACATTTGCGGCGCTTACACTATTTTTCTACCACGACAGTAGCCTTTGCAGCAAGCGCTCATTTTTTCTTGTTTGACAAGAATCGTGTAAATTTGTGTTTACTTCTTCTTCTCCGTGGTGAACATCTACACATCAAGGGGCGGTTGGCCGATGACGGTGCCGCCTAAGTGGCTGATAAACTAACGAGTTGAAGCAATATTTTAAGGTTCTGGCGCTGATCTAAGGTCTTTACCTTAGCAATCGGCCGGCGCGTATCTCGCCGGATCCATGGAGTTTGGCGCTATCCTCTACCCCGCTCTCTGCGAGAATGAAAAAGTGAAATCTCGAGCGATCATTCTCCTCATCGCCTCCACGCTGATGGCGCAAGTTGCGAAGCCCCCCCTGCCCAAAGGGGCTTTCGATAAAGCCGCCTTCGAAAGCTATCTCCGCCATCTGATTCCCTACCCCGCCCAGGTACAGATCGAAGTCGGTGACCCCACCCCGAGCCCGCTCGCCGGATTCTCGCAAGTGCGCGTGATCGCCTCCATGGGCGAACGCTTCAAGCAGCATCTCTTCGAAGTGTCCGCCGACGGCCAGCGATTCTTTGAAGCGCCCGTCTATGAGATCGCCAAAAATCCCTTTGCCGCCGACCAGGCCAAACTGAAGACGGAGTTTCAACCTTCCCTGGGTACCCCCGGTGCCAAGGTGGTGCTCGTCTTGTTCAGCGACTTCCAATGTACCTATTGCCGCGAACAATCCCGCATCCTGCGCGAAAATCTCCTCAAGACCTATCCGCAAGACGTCCGGCTCTATTTTAAGGACTTTCCGCTTGACCAGATTCATCCCTGGGCGCGCGCCGGGGCCATCGCCGCCCGATGCGTCTTTCGCCAAAATGCCACCGGCTTTTGGGATTTCCACGACTATCTGTTCGACAAACAAGCCGACTTCACGCCGGCCAATGTGAAGGAAAAGTCCCTGGCCTGGCTGACGGCCAAAGGCCTCAACACCGCGCAGTTCGCTACCTGTTTCGACACCAAAGCCACTGAAAAGGAAGTCGACCGCAATGTCGCCGATGGGAAAGCGGTGGGCGTCTCTTCTACTCCAACGCTATTCGTCAACGGCCGCCGCCTGAATGGCACCCTCGAATGGGCAAGTCTCAAATCATTGATCGACCTCGAGCTCGACTATCAGAAAGTCAACGGAAAAGCCGCTGAAGAAGCCTGTTGCAGCGTCGAACTGCCCACTCCTTTCGCGCCCAAAAAGAAATAAGCATGCGTACCCCTTTACTCATCGCCCTATGGGGCATCGAAGCCTTCGCCGCCACCAACCTCATTGACGCCCAGCACTATCTCGAAAATGTGAAATACCTTGCCTCGCCCGAATTGAAAGGGCGCGCGACCGGTTCACCGGAAATCGCGAAAGCAGCGAAATATATTGCCCACCGCTTCGCCCAATTTGGGCTGATGCCCGCAGGCTCGCACAAGGGCTACTTCCAGAGCTATCGGATCAGCACTTCTTCGAAGCTGGGCAATAAGAATCAGTTGTCGATCACCCTGGAGGGGAAGCACCAGCGTTTGAAGCTGGGCCACGACTATTCGCCGTTCTATTTCTCCGGCAGTGGCCACGTCAGCGGACCCGTCACCTTTGCCGGCTATGGCATCACCGCCCCCGAGTATGATTACGACGATTACGCCGGCCTCGACGTCAAAGACAAGATCGTCCTGGTGTTGCGCCGCGAGCCGCAGGAGAAAGATAACCAAAGTAAGTGGAAAGGCACCGGCATGACCAGCCATGCGTCCTTCGAATCGAAGGTGGTGAATGCCAAACAACACGGCGCCCGCGGCCTGATCCTCATCAACAACACGGTCTCCAATCCTTCCGAGGCCAACGACCTGACCGGCTTCACCCGCATGTCCGGCCCCGACGACGCCGGCATCCCCTTCATCCAAATTAAGGCACCGCTGGCGGACGCCTGGTTCGCTGCCGCCGGTAAGCCGCTGCAAGCGATTGTCGAAGGCATCGACGCCGACCTGAAGCCCCGCTCCTTCGCTTTTCCCAACGCCTTACGAATCGACCTCCAGAGTGACGTCCAGCACGTGATGCGCGACGCCCACAACGTGGTTGGCTATTGGCCAGGCGAAACCGATGAATACGTCATCGTCGGTTCTCATTACGACCATTTAGGTTTGGGCGAGGCCTTCTCACTGGCACCGTCGGAGGTGGGCAAGATCCACCCCGGGGCCGACGACAATGCCTCCGGTTCTTCGGGCGTGATTGAACTGGCCCGCCTGATCACGGCGCAGGGCAAGCGCCATCGGGGCGTTCTCTTCATGACTTTTTCCGGAGAAGAGCTGGGCTTGATCGGCTCCAGCTACTACGCCAATCATCCCTTGCTGCCGAATGACAAAGCCATCGCCATGATCAACATGGACATGATCGGCCGCGCCAAAGAGGGGCGGCTCATCATCGGCGGTGCCGCCACCGGGTCCACCTTGAAAGACCTGCTGGACGGCCTTACTGTAAAGCACGCCAGCCTCAAAGTCGACCTCACCGAGCCATCCGGCATCGGCGGCAGCGATCACAGCTCATTCACCGCCAAACAGATTCCCGCGCTCTTCTTCTTCAGCGGCCTCCACGCCGATTATCATAAGCCTTCCGACACCTGGGACCGGATCGACGTCCCCAACGCCCAACGGGTGCTGGCCTTGGTCGCCGATACCCTCACCAGCCTCACCGACGCGCCCGGCCGGCCTACCTTCGTCAAGGTGGCACCCGCCGCTCAGAGCAATGGGGGCACCAGTTCCGGCAGCGGCTACGGCCCCTACTTCGGCTCGATACCGGATATGGCGGGGCAAGGCAAAGGCGTGAAGTTCGCCGACATTCGCGCGGGGTCGCCCGCCGCCAAAGCCGGCCTCGCCGCCGGCGACGTGATGGTGGAGTTCGACGGCAAGAAAATCGACAATCTCTACGACTACACCTACGTCTTGCGTCAAAAGAAGCCCGGCGATCTGGTGCTGGTGAAATTCATCAGGAACGGACAGCAGCAGGAAACCACTGTTACCCTGGAACAAAGAAAGTAAGCCTAAAGTTAATGTTTGCCGCCAACTGCGACGATAAACCTCTAGAGCCCAGGCATGATCGCAATGACCCCGAAGTCCGAAATAGCAACCTGGCGGCTTCCGCCGCTGATCCTCCATCCGTTTGCCGAGACTTCCGGTCCTGACAAACTCGTCGAGAGCTCGCGCGCCAGCCTGATGCTCCAAGGCCTACTCCCGCAGGGCGAGTTGAGCCGCGAAGACCTCGATAAGCGCCTGCTCGATGGCCGTTATTGCGAGATCCGCATGCTGTTCTACGTCGGTAAGGATCTGCTGCGTTGGATTGAGCAATGCCAGGACATCGTCGCCCGCGAAGAAACTCTCAAGCGCGCCGGATTCTGCTACCAGAGCTTTGCTGCCCTGCTCGTCGAAGAGCCGCCGAAACCCGTCCGCGAGAAACTAAAAAAATGGGGGGTCGCCGACTATAAATCCATCTTCTCCCGCGCGCTGGGCTTGAATGCGGTCTTTGTCGAAGTGCCCGAACGCCTCGAACTCACCGACGAGTTTATTCGCCACTACTACCGCTACGCTGACCAACTCTTCGCCTGCCGCCAACTGATGTGGAGCTTCGGCGACGTCCGCCCTTCGCAATTCGACTTCGACCTTTACGCTTCCGGCGAGTACTCCCGCATGCTGGAACGGCAATGGCAAGAGGGCGACCCGCGGGACAATTCGGAATAGTACTCCTCAAGCTTGACGCCAACCGCCCCAATGTGATCCTCTAGGATCAACTTGCGCGGGAAATCCGTTGGGTACTAAGCCTTTTCTCCATCTAGCTCGGCTCGTTCGGCTCCTCGTGTGCCTCGGCTTCACCTTCAATGCCGTCTCGCAGACGGTCGTCGCGCAGACGGTTGAAACGGTTCCTTTTCGAGTCCGTCTCACCCCGAACCAAGGCGTCCCTCCAAGCCGACTCCCCGCTGATGGCACCGTCACGATGTGGGTTCGTGTGGTGCGGGACGCGGCCGGTAAGGCGGTGAGCGCCTCTGCTGACTTGAGTGTGCAGTACTCAATAACGTTCGCTCACGGGACCAGAACCCTCAAACTATATCGCGGCACGGCCCCCAATCTCGCCGAACTCTTCGTTGACACTGGTGTACTCCCCCGTGACGTACTGTCCGGCGGCACTTGGTATTTCGAGCGTAAGGCGCTGCCGTTACTCCCCCGCCAAGCTGAGCTTTTGCTGGCGAACCCTGGTACGTTCTACCTGTCGCTCGAACTCTCCCTCGAAACAGGTGGCCAGGGGCAACCCGAATCGAAGCCGGACGGGGCACTGGAGGGTCCACTGGTGCCCGCCGATCAAGTAGTCCTTCTGGCCCGTCTCGCGGGCACGAATCCGGTACCACCGGTACCAGCGGGCGTTGCGGCCACCGGAGTCGGTGCCGTCCATCTGATCGCATGCCGCGATCGCCGTGGTCAGTTGACGTCGGCCGAAGTGCTGCTCGACATCGATTCCGATGGACTGCCCGGAGACACTCTGATCACCAGCCTTCAATTACTGGCGGATAGCGGTGATTCCATCCGCGTCGATCGCAGTAGTCAATACTTCGAAACAGGTTTTCCGGTGCAGACAGAAAGCAACGGACGCATCCGCTATCGCCTCGAAGTGCAAGTGAACCAGACGACCGCGAACATCGTCACCGCCATGCTGCGGGCACCGGCCACGCTCTCGCTCATCGTCAATACGCGTGACCAACCTAACGGGGGCCTGCGTGGCCGGTTACACGGCACCGGCCGCGTAAATTTCGTCGTGCCATCGCCCACCGGCTTAGCCATCGATACCCTGAGCCTCAGCCTCCACAGCCTGCGCGATCAAACAGGCAAGGCCATTGCCGCGCTCGCGATCTTTGATCCTGGCCAGGAACGGAACACCGTCTTCGTCGAAGGGCTCGACCGGGCCAGACTATTTGAGAGCCCGTTAGTTCGCGACATGCCGCCCTACAATACCGTCAATTTCAGGACCGCCGCCGATTTGGCCAGCGTGAATGCACTGTTGGTGGCCCCAGAGACCTTTCGCGTGACCTTCAATGCAATGAGTCCAGTGCGCCTGGCCCCCAGCACCGGACCTCCCGTCGCCCAATCCGTCATCAGCGCCGTCTGGGACCCGCAGCATCGCCCCATCGCCCCCGGTGGACTCTTCACCGTCTTCGGCCGTAACCTCACCAGCGTGGCCGGCGATCTGGCCGGTCTACTCGGCAACCGGATCCCCACCGCCCTCAACGGCACCTCCATTCTCATGGCCGGGCGCGCCGTCCCCATCCTCGACGTGCAGGCCGACCACATCATCGCGCAAGTCCCTGTTGACATGCCCATCGGCTGGCAGACGTTGATGGTCCGGACGCCCAACGGTGACAGTGCCGTCATCCCAGCGATCGTGACGGCCACCGCGCCGGCGGTCTTTTTTAGTTCTTCCACCGCGCAGGGCCACGTCGCTGCGGTTTACAAAGCCAATGGCACCGTCGTTTCGATGGAGAATCCGGCGCGTCCGAACGACGTGCTGTTGTTCTTCTCGAGTGGCTTTGGCGCGCGCACGACACCGGCGATGGTGACGGGGACCACCGCACCCGAAAGCCCCTTCCAGCGAACGGTGAACCCGATGGTTTCCATCGGCGGCCGTCCGGCGGCGGTGCTCTATTCCGTGCTCGCCCCCAGCTTGGTTGGGATCGTGCAGACCGCCGTCCGTATGCCCCAATCGGCCGGCTCAGGAAACATCCCGCTCGTGGTCAACGTCGGCGGTGTGCTGGCCAACCCCGTCATCCTCTTCGCCGCCCTTCGTTAGCCGCCCTACTTCGCCCGGTTCATCGATCTCCACTCCGTCGTTGAGCCTTGGTTCGGATTCGCGTTCGGATTGTCGGTGCCCATCACGTTCCCCTGCCGGTCCATCCAATAGTGCCGGTAGGTGAGCGGTAACTCGACTTTGCGCTCCTCGCCATAAGGATTCATATACGGCTGCACGCCACCCAGATTTTCGCGAATTGCGGTGTTCTTGCGATCCTCCGAAGCATTTCGGTCATTGGTGACTTGCTGCCAATTTCGTTGCGACCAGTCACGGTAATTGCGCGCGGCCTCAGCATAAGCCATCGAATTCTGCAGGTTCTGCGCCATGACGCCGCGGACCCCGAACGCCGCGCCGTTAGTGGCCGAAATCTGGTCGGCCACCTGTGGCAGCCAGTCCGCGTAATTCGCCCACTGGCTCGCCTCAGATACCGCCGCCGTCATGGCCAACACGGCGGTGTCATAGGCGGTTTGGACATTACACTTCGCCACACCCCGGTAGGCGACGCCGCGCGACGAATAGCTGACATCGAATTGCACGGCTTGCGTGAAACCAGCCACGGGCTTAGCGGCTCTCGGCGGCCCCATTTGCAAATTTTGCGGCTGCATCCCCATCAATTTTTCAGAAACAAAGCGCCCCGGCGGATAATTGGGCGGAAACCCCGAGTTACCCACCATCACCGTCAAAGCCTTGTTATCGGGAGCCACCAGAGTCATCGCAAACTGGCCATCTTCGCCGACTCGCCAGCCGGCCGGTAGCGCATAAGAGAAGTTTCTCCCACTCCCGATCCGCAAACTGGCAGCGGAAGCGGACTGGCCGGCCGGCCGGCTCACCAATGGCTTCACCGGAAAGAACTCGGTGCCGCCACGCGGCCCACCCTTCGGGGCCGCATCTTGTTTCCCACCCTGTTTTCCAGCCTGTTCCCCAGCCCAGCCGCAAATGGGGATCGCATAGGAAAGATAGAGAAGAAAAAGCAGCTGTTTCATGGTTCAATTTCACCATACTTCTTGGCCAAGCGAAATAGCGCCATTTAGCTAATTACGGATCTGCCCCCGCACACTCACGGCGGTTATTGCGGGAAGAGAGCGAACACCTGGACGCGAATTTGCTTGGATTACTTCGCTGCCCCAGAGAGGGTTTCCAGTGCCGGGTACTTTTTCGGGGTTGTCATGAAAAATGGGGTGGTCGAAGTTCAGTAGGATCGGCGGTGGTTGGTTGCCTCATTGGCTCGGGGCTCGAATTGATGTTGGCGTCGCATTCTGGGGGTGGCGTGGTGTCGGAGGTGGTGTGGGGGGTGATGGGTGCGGGTTCGGAAGGGCTGTTTTGCGAAACGGAGCCAAATTCGTGGTTATCTCTTTCTTCTGAGGGGGTTACGAGGAGGTGATTGCGTTCGAGGGCGCGGAGAGCGCGTTGGAAATCCTGCTCGATTTGGGCGCGGTAGCGGAAGAAGTTTTTGTGGATGAGGTCGTGGGGATCGCCGGGGGCTTGGAGGAGGCTGATCGCTAGGCCTTCGTAAGGTTCGGGGTCGGGTTTGGGGGTTTTGGCGGCTTTGATGCCTTCTGTCAGTTGGGCTTGGTAGAGGGCTTGCAGCCAGGCGCGTTCGGTGCGGGCGAGTCGTTGCGAAATCCAGTGTCGTTGGACGAAGCGCTCGACGAGGATTTGTTGGGTGACGCCTTTGGGCTGGAGGTCGT
>JANLPT010000079.1:0-13603 GCA_031367405.1 Bryobacteraceae bacterium | reverse complement strand
ACCGCCTTCAAAGCCGAGCGCGGCGGCATGATCAATATGGTCTTCGCCATGATTTTGGTGATCGGCGTACTCGGCAATGGCCTCTTCGGCGGCGGCATTCGCATGGTGATGGAGCGCGACCAGAATATCCTGCGCCGCTTCAAGGTCGCCCCCATTTCGCCCGCCCCCATCCTTGTCGCTTCGCTAGTGGTTGGCTTAGTGACTTACTTGCCCAGCGTGCTGCTGATGTTTCTGATCTCCAAGTTCTATTACGGCATGACCACACCGGAACATTGGCCTTCCTTGATTCTATTTGTCGCCATCGCCGTAGTTGCTTTCCGCTCCATCGGGCTGATTATCGCTTCCGTCGCCAATTCCATGGCGGAGAGCCAAATTCTCACCCAGTTACTCTACTTCCCGATGATGTTTTTGAGTGGTTCCACGTTTCCCGTGTCAGCCTTCCCTAGCTGGCTGCAGACGGTGACGCAGTTCATTCCCGCCACCCACATCAATGGCGGCGTGCAGGGCATCCTCATCCGCAACGAGTCCTTCGTCGATAACGCCGCCGCCGCCGCCGCGTTGCTGCTCACTGCGGGCGTCGCCCTCTTCATCTGCATGAAGCTCTTCCGTTGGGAAAAAGAGGAAAAGCTCAAGAACTCGGCCAAACTCTGGGTCGGCGCGGCGCTGTTACCCTTTCTGGCCATCGGCGTTTATCAAACTTACGCCAAAACTAACCTGGAACGGCAGAACAAGATCGACCGGCAATTGTCGCGCTCCCGGAACCGCCTGATTCGCGACGCCCGCCTGGTGCTCGGCGATGGCCGGGTGATCGAACGCGGTTCGCTGTTGATTCGTGAAGGCAAGATTGCCCAAATCTTTGAAGGCGACGCGCCCGACGCCAAGGCACTGAAAGCCGATCCGGTTGAAGGTGCCGGCAAGACCTTGCTGCCCGGCTTAATCGACGTCCACATTCACATTGGGGCACCCGGCGGGTTCTACGATCATCCGCAGGACTACGCCAAACCCAAGCAGAGTGAGCGAGCGCTAGCCGCCTATCTTTATTCCGGCGTCACTGCTACGCGAAGCGTGGGCGATTGGCTCGATAGCGCGCTCGCGTTGCGTAAGAAGATTGACCAACTGCAATATACCGGTGCTGACTACGCCACTTGTGGCCCCATCTTTACCGTGGAAGGCGGCCACCCCACCGAGTTACTCAAGAATTTTCCTGTTCCGATGCAGACGGCGGGCCGTGCCCAGTTTCTGCGGCTGCCAAAAACACCCGATGAAGCGCGCCGCATGGTGCGTGAATTGAAGCAAGCCGGCGTCGATTGCATTAAGGGCGTTTTCGATGCCGGGCAACCCGGTTACAGCTTCAATCGCGCCTCACCAGACTTACTCGCCGCGATGGCCGCTGAGGCGCGCGCGCAGGGCTTACCAGTGGCCATTCATACGGGCAGCGCGCAGGATGTCGCTGACGCTATTGCGACCGGGGCCACCAGCATCGAGCACGGCTCCATGTCAGAAAAGATACCGGACGAAACCTTCATCCGCATGGCCCAAGCTGGCACTTACTATGATCCAACGCTCAGCGTCCTCGAAGGGATGACCGCTTTCGCCACCGGGCGCACCGGCTTACTCGAATTCTCGTTAGTGCAGCAAGCGGTTCCCGCGCCATTACTGGCGGCGACTCGCCGATTCATGCAATCGTCGGCCAGTAAGCCCATGCGCGATGGCCTCGGTAGTTACAAAATGGACATGAACATCGCCGCCGGTAACTTACGTCGGGCCCATGCCGCCGGTGTTAGGCTCGTCACCGGCACTGACGCTGGAAATCCGCTCGTCTTTCACGGCCCCGCCGTTCATCGCGAAATGCAACTATGGGTCGCCGCCGGATTGCCCCCCGCCTCCGCCCTTCAAGCCGCCACCGGCAACGCCGCCCGGCTGCTCGGCATCGCTGGACGCACCGGCACCCTCGCCGTCGGCAAAGAGGCAACCATGCTGCTGGTGGACGGCAATCCGCTCACCGACATCACCGCCACCGAGCGCATCACGCTGCTTTTGCTAAAAGGCGAACGCATCGTCCGGCCGGACTTGTTCACGCAGGAATAGCGCCCGCGACCATCGGGCCGCTACCCGCATCCGATCAGGTATGAGCGAGACCCGTTATTCCATTTTGGATCTGGCGGCCGTCAAAGAAAACGGTAGTATTGCGGAGTCCTTCCGGGATTCCGTTGAACTCGCCCAGCACGCCGAACGCTGGGGATTTACGCGCTTCTGGCTCGCGGAGCACCACAACATGACGGGCATCGCCAGCGCCGCCACGTCAGTGCTCATCGGCCACATCGCGGGCCACACGTCTACCCTGCGCGTGGGGTCGGGCGGCATCATGTTGCCTAATCATGCGCCCCTGGTGATCGCCGAACAGTTCGGCACATTGGAGACGCTGTATCCCGGCCGCATCGACCTTGGCCTTGGCCGCGCGCCCGGCACTGACTCCGCCACCGTGCGCGCCTTGCGCCGCGACCCCTTCACCAGCGGCCGCGACTTTCCGGATGACGTGGCCGAGTTGCTTGCTTTGCTAGGGCCGGTAAAAGCCGGGCAAACCATCCGCGCCGTCCCCGGCAGCGGCACCAACGTGCCCGTGTGGCTCTTAGGGTCCAGCACGTTCAGCGCGCAGTTGGCCGCCTTACTCGGTTTGCCCTTCGCCTTCGCCAGCCACTTCGCGCCGCAGCAATTGGGCGAAGCTTTAGCGGTCTATCGCCAGCTTTTCCGCCCGTCGCCGTATCTCGCCAAGCCATACGTCATGGCGGGCGTACCGGTGATTGCCGCCGATACCGGTGCCCAAGCCACGCGGCTCGCCACATCGCTCTTGATGCGGGTTGCCAAACTGATTCGCGGCGAGCCATTTTTCATCGCCCCGCCGGTCGACAGCCTCGACGGGCTGCTCAGCGCCGGTGAACGCTCGCTGGTGGAGTCGAAACTCGGTGCGCTGATCGTCGGCTCGCCGGGCCGGGTCCGCGCCGGCATTGAGGCTTTCGTCGAGTCGACGGGCGTTAACGAAATCATCTTCACCTCCGAGGCCTATCGCTTTGAGGATCGCTTGCGGTCTTTTGAAATCGTTTCGCAAGTGATGCGGCGAGACGCTCTGCTGACGCCACGCCCAAAATCCTGCTAACCTTGAAGGACCATGTCAGCCTATACCGGAGATAAAGCTCGTTTTAACAAGGATCGCAAGCGCAAGGTTGCCCGGAAAGCCGCGTTGCGGATCCTGAGAGCTTCTCTTCTGAAGCCCGACACGGCCGCCGTTCCCCAAGTCGCCAAGTAGATTCCCGTTTTCTGGCCACGCGGTCCAAACTGGCGCTTCTTGCGATAGCCATTTATTCTGGCTATACTAAAAGCGTTATGGATGTTTCAGTCGCCGACGCGAAAAATCATCTCTCCGAACTGCTTCGTTCTGTTGAGCAGGGTGAACAAGTCGTCATCACCCGGAATGGTAAGGCGGTGGCCCAACTCGTTGCTCCCCCCCTGGAACGCCGTGCGGTTCGATTTGGCACGATGCGCGGTAAGATCCATCTTCAGCCGGGGTGGGACGATCCGGTCAGCGTTGAACGCTTCCTTGCGGGCGAGTTTTGAACGGCTACCTCTTGGACACCAGCGTGGCGTTGATCGCCCTGAGCACTCCGGAGTTGCTTTCGGCTCCGGTCATCAAGGCGATTGAAAAAGGCCCCGCCTTCCTGAGTGTCGTCGCTTATTGGGAAGTGATGATCAAGTCGATGAAGGGTATGCTCGACGTCGGCGACCCGCGCTTGTGGTTCGGCCAGACCCTCGAGGCGCTCGATTTGCGCCCACTTCTTTACCGGCCGGAACACATTGCCATCCTGTTCACCTTGCCCCCCTTGCATCAGGATCCTTTCGATCGAGCCCTGATTGCCCAAGCCACGGCTGAAAAACTCGCTTTGCTCACCACTGACGCCATGATTCCCAGCTATGCTTCCGATCATTTTCGCGTGATTCGTTAAGGCCTTCCCCTCGCACGGTTCGAAATGCGGACACCTCATTTTCATGCTGTTCGTCTCCGGTGAACTATTTCAATCACTTCAACCCGGGCAATCCCGCCACCAGGCTAGATCTCCATTGCGTCGCCGTTAATGGTGCCTGCACTACCGCCAATAGCCTGCGTGACCAAACCAGCACCACCTTCGGCACCATCACCACTGCCCAAGTTCAGGCCCGGCATGCCTCGTTAACTCTCCGGATTCGCTTCTAAAGAGTTACTGGTTCCCCGAACTCGGCGCGGTTGATCCCGCGTCGAGGTAAGATTTTAGCCACTCGACATACCGGCGCATGATGTCGCGCTGATGTACCGGGTCGCTGGGGCTATGGCCGTAAACCGGGTAGCCGATGAACTTCGTGGTGACGCCGTTATCGCGGAGCGCGTGGTAGAAGCGATAGCTCTGAACCACCGGGACACGGAAGTCCCCGGTGGTAGCCAAAATAAGAGTCGGCGCTTTCACCTTACTGGCATAAGTGATCGGCGACTGCGTGCGCATCGATTCGAGCCGCGCCGGGTCAGTATAGGGCGATCCGCCAAAGGCATCGCCGCGCCGCACGTTGGCGTCGCCTAAGTTGTATTGGTCCATCCAGTCGGTGACGGAGGCACCGGCCACGGCCGCTCGCCAAACCTCCGGATAATTGCCGAGCAGCCAGGTAGTCATATAGCCGCCATAACTCCAGCCGCACGTGGCGACGCGCGCTTCGTCCACCCAGCCGCGCTTCTTCAGTAAGTCGAGGCCGGACATTACATCGCGCCCTGGCCCGGCACCTGAGTCGTTCTGAATGGCGGCTTGGAAGGCATTGCCTAAGTTATCGCTGCCGCGGTAATTGGGCTCGAACACCACCCAGCCTTGCGCCGCAAAAGATTGCGCGTAATTCGAAAAACCCTCTTTCGAAGCTGACCGCGGACCGCCGTGAATATAAAGCACCAGCGGATACTTCTGGCCGGCAGCGAAACCGGGCGGATAAGTCACCACGCCATCATTCGAATAACCATCCGGACCCTGCCAGCGCACCGTCTCGCTCTTCCCCAATTCGAGCGCGGCAATCGGCTGGTTGAATTCCGTCAGGCGCACGGGCTTGGCGCTGGGGCTCTCGAGATAGTAAAGCTCCACCGGCCAGTTAGGCTCACTGCCGGTGAAAGCGATCTGGCTCTTCGGGCTGACTGAGGCGTCGAGCCAGAAGGCGGCCGTCGCCACCACTTTGCCCGTGTCGATGCGGCGCGCCGCCCCGGTCAACGGTTGCAGCCACAGGCTGACGCCGGTGCCGTCATTGGCGCTCACCAGCAGCGTATCGGAGCCAGGCATCCAGATGGAGCGTTGAATGTTGCGGTCAATGGCGCGGGTGACGCTACGTCCTTCGCCGCCCCCCATCGCGCTGACGTAGATCTCGTTGACGTTGCGCCCGGCCCCGTCACGCGGATACCAATAGGCGACTCGTTGACCGTCGGGCGAGATGACCGGTTGCGTTTCGGACTTGGCGACGCCGGTAAGCGCGCGCATTTGCCCGCTTTCGGCATCGACGATTTGCACCGTGGTTTGGTTGAAGTCGCCCGAGTAGGGCGTCGCCACTTTGACGATGGCGAGGCTCTTTCCGTCAGGGGTCCAGTTCACCGGCGAGGCGGGCGCGCCGGGCGGAAAGCTGATGGGCAGGGTCCATGCGCCGGAGGTAAGCCGGCGGGCTGTTCCGTTACGGCTGGCGATCACCCAGAGGTGCGAAGGCACCGGTTGCACGGTGGTGAGAAAGTCGTTGTTTTGGATTTCGAAGCTCTTGTTATGGCGCTCAAAGCCAGGTTTCACGGCTTGCTCGTCGCTGGCGACGAAGGCGATGCGGGTGCCGTCGGGCGCGAAGGCAAATTGCTGCAAACCGGTGGGCGACTTTGTCACTTGCCGCGCCTCGCCACTGGCCATAGGCAGAATGAAGAGTTGCGGCTTATTCTCCACCGTGGCCAGGAAGCCGAGTTGATCGCCTTGGGGGGACCAGCGCGGTTGCGAGATTCCGCGGCGTTGGGTAAGGATTCGTTGGGCTTTCGTCGCAATGTCGACCAGCACCAAGTCGACGTCCGAACGATTCTCTTCGAGATTCGTCCGCGAAACCAGTACGGCAATCGACTTGCCGTCCGGGGACAATTGCGGGTCCGATAGGCGGACGATGTGGCTCAGGGCGTCGAGGTCGAATCGCTTAGCGGCGATCTCGAGGCTCGAAAGCAGGAACAGCAGGCTCATGAAGCGCATGGATAGGGACTCCTGGGAATAGGATTCTCAGAGTATAGCGGACCCCGCCCTAGCGCGTTGGCCGAGCGCTTTAGAAGATGTACTTCAGCGCCAACTGCAGTTGCCGCTCACCGCTCTTCGACGTCACCTGGCCGAACGAACCGCTGGTGGGCGTCGCATTCGCCCCTCCCCAATTCGGATGGTTCAAGATATTGAAGACTTCGAAACGCATCTGGAGTTTCTGCTTCTCGGTAACGGCAAAGTTTTTGCGCAGGCCCATATCCCAGTTATAAAAGCCAGGGTTGCGCAGAATGTTGCGCTGGAAGGGCGCGAAAGCCTTTAGATCCGGCCGGGCAAAGGCGTCTTTGTTAAACCACACCGCCACGTTGGTGAAAGGCGTGCGAGCCACCCCGTTCGGGTCGCCCGAGACCTTCCAGAATTGGGTGCCGGAGCCGGGGCCGACCCCCGCATAATCCACCCCTTCCCGAACCGAAAACGGTCCGCCGGATTGCCATTGGTTTACCCCCGACAGCTCCCATCCGCCCAGCAGAGACTTCGTCACTTTTCGGGTGCTCTTATTAAAGAAAGGGATCTCGTAGATGTAATTCACGATCAGCACATGCGGCCGGTCGTTGTCGGAAATGCCGTAGTATCCCCGGCCATCGAAAGCATTGGGCAACACTTCCGTCAGGCTCGACGCATCGTCGTTAGTGCGGGATAACGTGTAAGCCACGCCGAATTGAATACCTTTCGAAAAGCGGCGTTCCACGCTCATCTGCAAGCCGTTGTACATTGACTTACCGGAATTTTCTGAGATACCGATAATGCCATAGCCTTGATAAGGGCGCAGAAAGTTAGGGTTCACACCAGGGTTATTCTGCACATCGCCAATTTGTAACTGATTGATGTTACGCTTCCGTTGGTTATGCAACGCGCGGCGGGCAACATAACCGATCTCCACGCGCAGCGACCCCGGCAGTTCGCGCTCGAAGGTGGTGTTCCACATATACGCGAGCGGCACCTTAAAAACCGGATCCTGAATCGTCATCACGAAGGGAAAATTGCGTTTGGTCGCTCCGCCCGGCGCGTCGACACTGCCGTTGAAAACACCCTGCTGCAATTGGAACGGGGGATTGGAACCCAACGCCGTATCGCGATTCACCGCCGTACGGTTATAGAAACTGCCAAACCCTGCCCGCAGCGCGGTCTTGGGATTGAACGCATACGCCAGACCCAGCCGGGGCTGCCATAGGTTCTTATGGGTCGGCGACAAGCCCGCGGGTAAGCCGTGATAAAGATTCGCGTATTGGCCCGAATGAAGCTGCGGAATGCGATTGCCTTCCGCGTCCGGCACGCCATTGCCCGGCAGGACGATGCCGTTATAGCGGTCTCCACTCGCCACAAAGCCCGCCGCCCGGTCAATCACCGCCGCCTTCGATTTGTCATAATACTGCGGCAGAAACTCCGAAATATTACCCCATCGGCTATTCCATTGCGGCCACAGCGAGTAACGCACGCCATATTCAAAAGTCAACTTCTTCGATACCTTCCAGGAATCTTGCACAAAAAAGTCAATCGACGTGGACGCATAGGGCGTGTACGCCTTGGCGCCAAATTCCGAGTAACTATCGAAGTTACCCAGCAACGCGTTGCCCATCGCCAGACTGGTGGTGAGCGGGTGGCCTCCGGTATCCGCAAAACTAAAGTCGCCATTCTGATTGTTTGTCGTGCCCGGACCCGCGGTCGTGCCTTGGATAAAGTCGTTCTGGCCAGACCGTTCTAAATACACACCGAACTTGAACGTGTGCTTATTCCAGATCTTCGTCATGTTGTCGGCAAGGCCATAAACATACCCCGCCCAGGCTCCGGGATAAGGGCCGGCATCGAGCGTCGTCAACCCCTGCACCCGGATCGTCGGTACCTTCTCCGGTGCCGCCTTGGTCCCCGGAAATAGGAAAGGATAGTTCACGCCAAAGGCGCTGCGGCGGCAGGTGGCACAGTTAGTCCAGGCGATGTCGCCCAACCCATCGGAATTCGCCGAAACCGTTAACTCGTTCACAAAGGTAGGGGTCAGCGTGCTCGTCAAACTTGCCGCCCCGGTGCGATTCGGACGCGACCATGACTCTTGCATCCGTCCAAACGTATCGCTAAATGGCACATTGAACCGCCATGGATTGTGGGTGCCACGCAAGGCTGCCCGGTGTTTGTCTGAAATGATCCAGTCCACTTTGAACGTATCTTTGCGCATGTTCGATTCCGTATGCCCGGTGCCAATCCAATTCGATGGACCTTGCTGGAATCCCGCAATTGGTTCCGGATATACATTCAGCAGAGCCCGCCCGTTGGCACTCAGCCTGCTAAGCGGAATGATGTTACCAGCGAAAGGTGCCTTGGAATCCGGATCAGTGGCGGTCCTCACTCTTCCGAAGTAAGGATTGGAGGCAACCAATAAGCTACTCAGGTCGCCGTTGCGCATCGCCACTGTCGGAACGATTCCCGTGTTTGTATTTTCGTACCGCCGCCTCACCCACTCTTCGGCATAGAAAACGAACAACTTACTCCGGTCCTGATTGAATCTCTTCGGAATGAATACCGGGCCGCCCACATCGAAGCCAAATTGATTAAACCGGAAGGGCGCCGCCCCCGAATATTGCGCCGGGTCAGGACTTCTGTTTCTTTGCCATTGATTGGCATCCAAAGCTGAGTTGCGAAAATTTTCCACTAAATCGCCATGGAATTCACGTGTTCCGCTCTTCGTCACAAAGCGGATCTGTCCGCCCGATGACCGGCCGTACTCCGCCGAGTAATTGGCCGTCAGAATTTGAACCTCCTGCACGGTGTCCACATCCACTGACCCTAACATCGAGCCGGATGACCGGGTACGCGTGGCGACCGCGCCATCCACCATCACCACATACTCATCCGCCCGTCCCCCGTTGATATTGAACCCGCCGTTCGACACAGAATCAGGGTCAAACGTATTCATACTTCCGCCCCGCACGCCTGGCTTCAACAAGGCCAGGTAAATAGGATTGCGTCCATTTAAAGTCAGATCCTGAATCTGCTTCGACTCCACCACTCTCCCCACTTGCGCCGATTCGGTTTGCACCTGGGCCGCCGACGAGGTCACCTCTACTGACTCACTTACTTGGCCCACCGTAAGTTCGGCATCGATGTTCACCTTGCCCGAGGAATTCAGAATAATTCCCGTCTGCACGAACCGCTTAAACCCCGCCGCCTCCACCGAAATCCGGTAGTTACCAACGGGTAGTAGGGGCGCGGAGAAATACCCTTCATGGTTGGAGGTTAAGCGCTGTGTTCCGCCCGTCGCGTCGTGCGTCACCGTCACGGCGGCACCGGCCACTGAGGCACCGGAGCCGTCTTTCACTGAGCCGGAAATCGTCCCGGTATCGAATTGGCCGAACACCGGAACCGTGAGAAGGCAGAAAATCAAGAAGGATAAGCGAGACACGGGGAATTTCTCCATAATTAAATATCCTCCGGCGAGTATACAGGGCGGGCGCGGACGAGACAAGGCCTAGAGCAGCAGCGCTTCCACGCGCCGGGCATGCACCATGTCCTCGCAGGGTGACCAGCCAAAAAGCGTAAACCGCCCATCCTGAGACGCGACCATCGCCAAAGCGTCGTGCTGATCGTGCGTAAACTGGGCGGCCGAGATATGGCGGGTACCGCCCAGTTGCGCGGGCTCGATGATCGTCGCCACTGAGCCTTCAATGGGCTCGCTGATCGTCAATTGGCTCACCTGCTCCGCGCCCCGGCGGCGGACAATCTTGGCCCCAAAAGCCAGCACCTCGAAGCGGTCGTTCAAGATCGTCGCCCCATCGGCGGCCGTCAGCCCGGCCACCCCGTCGATGTGACGCTGGCTGAGTTCGATGGCGAACGGCGGCGAAACGCCATAGAGCGATGGGGCCATGATGGATTCGCGCCAAGCCTCTGGAGCCGCCCCAGGAATCTCCAGCGCAGGCACCACCAGAAGAGTGCCGCCCCGCCCGTGCGCCCGCATCGACACCGCCAGCTGGATCAGCGTGCCCGCCGAATCCTCCGAACGAAACTGCGATTCCAGGCCCAGCAAAGGGCTCAGCATGGCCGGGCAATCGGGCATCGTGGCCGCGCGCTGGTCGATCACTTTGATCTGGTCGCCCTCAATAACGGCGATATTGACGAATTTGCCTGACCCTTCGGGGCGGCTGCACTTCACCACCAACAGCCCCGGGGCGATGATCTCCACCACCAGGCAAAACGGTGGCAGATGATGCGTGGTGCCCCACATCGCAAGTTCTTCGCCGTGGTTCCTCACCCCGAGGTGAATGCCTGGCCGGTCAACCGCCGGTGCGGCGCGGGTGAGCGATTCCGGCGTCAGCGCCACAGGCCGCTCCAGCAGCAAAGGACTATTCACCATCTCCGGCGGCACCACCGCCATCGACACGCGCGGCGAATGGCCTTCTTCGCGGCGCAAGCTGGCCCAGAAAGCCACATGGATGATCGCTTCGAGCGTGGGCAAGTCCGCCAGCGGAGTTTGCGCCGGCGCGAGAAGTTCAAAATGGCGATGGACGCGGAACGCTGCGGCACGCGCAACAGGATACGCCGGTTCGATCATATCCCTCTAGTGTCGGCTACGACGGCTAGGGGAGTTTCCGCAACTGCTGCAGGATCGCCTCATTCGTCGGCCGGATCTTATAGTCCTTCTCGGTGAACTTCCAAGTCAGCACGCCCGCCTTGTCGAGCACGTAGGTGGTGGGATGCGGCAGAAATCGCCCTCGTGCGGCCGCTTCTTCATTCAAAAGGCCGTAGCGATCAATCACGGCATGGTCTGAGTCGGCCAAAAGCGTGACGACAAACTTGCCATCCGTGCGGGACTTCACCTTGGGGATAATATCCCCCAGCTTTTCGAGCGCATCCGGCGCAATGGCCACAATCGCCGTGCTCTCTTGCAGATCGGCCGAGAGAAGCTTGTGCAACTCAACTAGTTGCGTGGTGCAGTAGGGTCACCAATAGCCGCGGTAGAAGACCAGCACCACATTTTTGCCGCGCAGTGAGCGCAGGCTGACCTTGCCGCCCGATGCGGAAGGAAGGTCGAATGCCGGTGGCACTTGTCCTATCTGCACACGTTCAAGATCGGCTGGGCCAAGCTGGGCCCAAGCCATGGCCGCAGGCGATCCAGCTAAAGCGACTAGCGACCGGCGTCGGGAAATGGAGGTGCGCATTATATTGGAATATCACACAGAGGCCCCAAAGTATTCCCCGATTGACTCCGTTTTCGACCTGTTCTACGCTCAAACCCAGCCATGACCATGAAGTCTTATCTCGCACTCGCACTCGCAATGGCCCTCGTTTCCGGTTCCGCGCAAGCTGAGTCCGCGCCCGTGGAGTTAAAGTGGAGCGAACTGGGTGCGGTGGCCATCGGCCACGACGTCGAATTCACCACCAAGGAGGGCGTCACGCTACGAGGCAACGTCGTCTCGGTACGTCCCGAGGAGCTGGTGCTCGAAGCCAAACACACGTCCAATCCAAAGCTCTTCCCCAAAGGCGGTGCCACCATACCGCGCGCCTCCCTCGATACGCTCCGCATCGTCAAAACCAAGGCGGCGTGGGGCCGTCGGCTCGGCACCACCCTGGGCCTCGTCGCCGGTCTGACATTGGGCGGATACACCGCCGCCAAAACCGGAAGTCACTCCGACGCCGCCCTCCTCACCACATTCCTCGGCATTACAGGCGCAACCACCGTCGCCGGATATTTCCTGGGCCGTAGCGCAGATCGCAAAGTAACGGTCATTCGGATCGTCGCTTAAATGATGTATTGACTATAGTAACGATTCATGACTATAATTAAAAAGAAGCTAGCTAACCAACTATGACGACTCAAATCAACATTTCGGAATTCAAGGCCCTCTGCCTGGGGCTGCTTGAAAAAGTGCGCCAAACCGGTGAACCGATTGAGATTTTGAAGAACGGTGAGCCGCTGGCCATCGTTCATCCTGCCCTGCCGCGCAGCCGCCAGGGTGCTTATGGCGCTCTCAAGTCCACCTTGCGGGCCTCGGTAGGCGATCTGGTTCAGCCCATTGAAGTAGGTTGGGAAGCCATGGAAGACACGCTCGCCAAGCCCCAAACGACGAAATGAAAGTCCTGTTGGATACGCATGTCTGGCTCTGGTACCTGCTCGGCGAACCCTACCTGAGCCAGACCCACCGCAACATCATGGACGACGAACGCAATGACCTTTCTCTCTCTTCGATCAGCATTTGGGAGGCGTATTTGCTGATTGAAAAGGACCGTTTGCCCGTCAAGGGCGAACCCAGCGCCTGGCTCAAGAACGCCATTCGAACTCTGCAAGTGCGCGAGGCCGGCATCACCTTCGCCATCGCCATCCGCTCGCGGACCATCGCCCTCGATCACCAGGATCCGGCCGACCGCTTCATCGCCGCCACCGCCGTCGAAATCAAGGCACCGCTCTTGACAGCCGACACCCGCCTCCTCGCCTGCCCCGATATTCGCTGCCTTTAGCCGTCACCTTGAGCACCAACTCAAACACTCGTCGATCCCCAAACCCAGCCTGAGTCTGAGCCTCCTCCTCCTACATTGATTTCGGCCGTCGGGCGCAAGGCGACGGGGAGTTACACTACACCGTTGGAATGTCTAAATGGTCAGGCGGATCGCGCCCTTCGGGTTAGCCGCCACCGGGCCATCTCGTGGCGACCGGAAGCGCGGTTTCTTCGGTGAACGATGGAGGAGTCTCCACTTGGACCGTTCCGGGTGACCGTTCCGCCCCGACATATCCGCACATTAGGGTTACCGGCACGGCTGACCTGATTCCCGTCCTCACGCCAGAGCCGGTGACGTTTCCGGTAGGTGTTAGCGGGGCTGGGTGCCGCATTGGTTCGGGGGACGAATCCATGTTGGCTGGAGATTCCGGGGGCGGCGTGGTGTCGGGGGTGATGGGTGCGGGTTCGGAAGGGTTGTTTTGCGAAACAGAGCCAAATTCGGGGTTCTCGCTTTCTTCTGAGGGGGTTACGAGTAGGTGATTGCGCTCGAGGGCGCGGAGGGCGCGTTGGAAGTCCTGCTCGATTTGGGCGCGGTAGCGGAAGAAGTTTTTGTGGATGAGGTCGTGGGGGTCGCCGGGCGCTTGGAGGAGGCTGATGGCGAGTCCTTCGTAGGGTTCGGGGTCGGGTTTGGGGGTTTTGGCGGCTTTGATGCCTTCTGTCAGTTGGGCTTGGTAGAGAGCTTGGAGCCAGGCGCGTTCGGTGCGGGCGAGGCGTTGCGAGATCCAGTGGCGCTGGACGAAGCGCTCGACGAGGATTTGTTGGGTGACGCCTTTGGGCTGGAGGTCGTCGAGGACGGAT
>JANLPT010000044.1:0-4474 GCA_031367405.1 Bryobacteraceae bacterium | reverse complement strand
GTTGTTGAGCGGGATGCCGGGGCCGACGGGCACGTTCGGCGCAGGGAACAGAGCAGCGATCTTCACGGCCGCCGGATCCAGGCGCGAGGCGGGGATGGTGTTGTTCGGGAACGGTTGCCGGATGAGGCCAGTGGTGCCGTTGGCGTAGGCACCGGTGGTCTGGGTGGTGGGATCGTAGATCATGCCTTCACGAGCCGAGACGCCGAGCGCATTCGGAATGTTCCGGTTAGTTCCGAGCAATTCCGAGAAGTTGCCGCCGCGCATGGCCGCCGTCGGGATGCTGAAAAAAGCCGACGTACCGAGCCCGGGGACCGCGCCGCCGGTGGAGCGAATCTCCGTGCCTTGGTAGTCAGCGAACCAGAACGTGCGGTTCTTGACGATGTGGCCGCCCACGGCCGCGCCGAATTGATTCTGCTTAAAGGGACCGCGTTTGACGCCATTGCGATTATTTTCCCAACGATTGGCATTGGCCTTATCGTTCTGCAGATACTCGAACAGCGAACCATGCAATTGATTAGTACCGCTCTTGATGGTGACGTTGACGACGCCGCCGGCACCGCGACCATATTCGGCGTTATAGCCGTTGGTCATGACGCGCATTTCGCCGATGGCTTCCACCGACGGTCCAATCACGAAGGAAGTCTGGTTCAAAAAGTCGATGACGTTGACGTTGTTGTCGACGCCGTTCAGGAGGAAGTTATTCTGGCCGTTGGAGCGTACGCCGTTGGCTGAGAAGCCGCCGCCGGTGGAGTCGCGAGCGCCAGGCTCGTTCGGCACCACGCCGGGCGAGAGGCGAGCGAGGTACGCGAAGTTGCGCGTGCCGCCGAGGGGAAGTTCAGAAACTTGTTTGGCGTCAACGCTGGCGCCGATGATGGTGGATTCGGTCTGCAAGACGGCGACTTCGCCGGTGACATCGATGTTGGTGGCGACATCGCCGACCTGGAGTTGGACGTCAACGCCGGTGCGATCACCCGCCGTGAGCGGAATGTTGCGCCGGGTGCTCTTCTTAAAGCCGGCAGCCTCCACCGTGACGGTGTAGATGCCGGGCTTGAGCGCCGGGCGGGCATACTCGCCGCCGCTGGTGGTCACTACGTCATAACGAAGACCAGTGGCCTCTTCGGAGATGGATACTTTAGCGCTGGGAATGCCGGCACCGGCTGGATCGGTAACGGTTCCGACGAGAGTGGCAAGATCGCGTTGGGCAAAAGCGCCCGTGGCGAGCAGGAAAATAGGCAAGAACAATCGCAACAAGGCAGATTTCATAGACAGGTAACCCCAAAAAATAGATCTTTACAGCTTGTTGAAAGGTATCACCGCCTGTCAATAACTGCAATGATGTAGTCATTAAATTTAGACGCATGTATTTCCTGATTTTCATATTCTTGATGCTTGGTTTCCCGGTGCCTGCGGACCAGGAGGCGATCCATCTGGTGGAGGTGGCGGACCAGGCCGGAATCTTAGGAATCAACGTTTTTGGCGGGGAAAAGCGCAAAAATTTCATTTTGGAGACCACGGGAAACGGGGTGGCTGTCTTCGATGTGGACGGGGATGGCTTCGACGATGTGCTGCTGCTGAATGGCACGCGGCTGTCGTCAAAATCGACGAATGCCAACTTTCCGGCGCTCTATAAGAACGACGGACACGGAAAATTTACATCCTCAGGGGCGGCCAGCGGGCTCGATTTCGAGGGTTGGGCGCAAGGCGTTTGCGCCGGTGACGTGGACAACGATGGACGCACGGACATTCTGATTACTTATTACGGCCATAACCGGCTGTACCGGAATTTGGGAGGCGGTCGTTTTGCCGATGAGACGGCCAAGTTTGGCCTGCCCTCGGGCGGAGTGCGGTATGGGTCCGGTTGTACTTTCCTGGATTATGACCGCGATGGCCGCCTCGATCTGTTCGTCTCGAATTACGTCAATCTCGATCTCGCGAAGACGCCGAAGCCAGGCCAGGGTGAATATTGCGTGTGGAAGGAGATTCCGGTGATGTGCGGCCCGCGCGGATTGCCGCTGGCCTCGAACGTCCTCTACCACCAGGAGCCCCATGGCACCTTTCGCGATGTTTCTGGCGCGGCCGGCATTCTGAAACCAGGTGGCCGGTATGCACTGCAGGCGGTGAGCGCGGATTTTGACAACGATGGCTGGCCGGACATTTATGTGGCGTGCGACATGACGCCGAGTCTGCTGTTTCGCAATCGGGGAAACGGGACGTTTGAGGAACGTGGCGAGGCGGCGGGGGTCGCCTTTAATGCCGACGGCCGTCTGCAGGCGGGGATGGGCGTGGCGGTGGCCGACTTCAACAACGATGGCTTCCTGGATCTCGCCAAGACGAACTTCTCCGGCGATCTGACGTCGCTGTTCCTGAACGAGGACGGCAAATTTTTTACGGATGTTTCGGCGCAGGCGGGGCTCGGTGCGCGGCAGTTGCTGGGCTGGGGCGTGGCCTGGGTGGATCTGGATGACGATGGCTGGAAAGATTTGCTGACGGTGAATGGCCACGTGTATCCGGAGGTGGAGGGCGCGGCCGTGGGCGACCATTACCGGCAGGAGACGTTGCTTTTTCGCAATCTGGGCAACGGGAAGTTTGCGGATCTGACGGCCAAGGGCGGCGAGGCGCTGTTGACGCCGCGGGTGTCGCGCGGGCTGGCGCTGGGTGATTTGGATAACGACGGCCGGCCCGAGGCGGTGATCCTGAACATGAACGACCGTCCCTCGGTGCTGAAGAACACGGCGGTGGGGGGCAATTTCATCAACCTGCGGCTGACGGGGGTGAAAAGCAACCGGTCAGCGATGGGGGCGCGGGTGACGGTCCATGCGGGCGGACGGAAGCAGATCGACGAAGTCTTTAGCGGGTCAAGCTTTTATTCGCAGCATTCGCTCACTTTGCACTTTGGGTTAGGCGCGGCGCAGAAGGTGGACCTGGTGACGGTGCGTTGGCTGGGCGGCAAGACGGAGGAATGGAAGGGGCTCGGGATCAATGCTGTCTGCCAATTGACGGAAGGCCAGGCGGTCCCCGTGTGCCGCGCTTATCAGCGCTCGAACTAGGGTCTGGCTTTTGACCGTCACATGTGGAGCAATCCGGGTTAATTCAGTAACCCATCAGTGATTGATTTTGATGGTGAGCGCGGTGGGAATCGAACCTACAACCTACTGATTAAGAGTCAGTTGCTCTGCCAATTGAGCTACGCGCCCACATAGGGTGGGAGGCCATCCGTCTTTGGGTAGGATAGCCCTCTCCGGGTAGGATAGCATGGAGACTCCGCCGAAGGAAACTCGAATGCTCACTCGCCGATCTTTGCTGCTCGCCCCTTTCGCTGAACCGGCCTCGGTCGAAGCCCATCTGCATCTGTTCGAACCGGCGCGCTTCCCTTACCATTCCGCTGCCACGTATCAGCCTCCCGCCGAGCCTCTCGCGCCCTACCTCGACTTTGCTGCGGCGCACAACATCCGGCACGCGATCATCGTCCATCCCGAGCCCTACCAGGACGATCATCGCTTTCTCGAATACTGCTTCACCAACGAGAAGCCCGCAGGACTCTTCAAGGGCACCTGCCTCTTCGATCCCGTGGACCCCGGCACGCCAGCTAAGCTCAAAGAGCTCACCAATCGCTGGCCCAAACGCATTGTTGCCTTGCGCATTCATGCGGTCAACGGTCCTCGTGAGCCATTCCTCAAAGGCGGTCCCCTCAAGAATCGCGACCTCGCCGACCCCGCCATGCGCCGCACCTGGTTCGCCTGCGCCGACCTCGGCCTCGCCATTCAGATGCACTTCGTTCCGCACCATGCGCCAGCTATGGCGGCGCTGGCCAAACAAGTCCCGGTGGGCGTGATCCTCGATCATCTCGGCCGCGCGGGCGTCGAAGAAGGCGGCTGGGACCACATCGCCCGCCTCGCCGACCTTCCCCGGGCCGTTTTGAAGTTCTCCGGGCTAAGCTACTCTTCCAAGCAAAAGCACCCTTTCCCAGACCTAGCTCCGCACATCGCCCGCCTCGTCAAAGCGTTCGGCGCCAGCCGGATGGTGCAAGGCGGCCTTGGTCCGTCGCCCAAGCTGTATCGGGAGGCGATCGAGCAGTTGAATGCCTTCATCCCAGCCAAGGAGCGGGCTGGCGTGCGGTACGCCAATGCGATGAAGGTTTACGGCTTCGCTTGATCCGCTCAAAAGTCGCAGTGACTGCTAGAATTCAAGCTATGAAGTATCGGGTATTACTCGAAGAGGACGAGGACGGAGTGTTCGTTGCGAGCTGTCCATCTCTTCCTGGATGTGTGTCGCAAGGGACCACTCGCCCGGAAGCGACCGCAAATATTCGTGAGGCGAGCGAAGGATACTTACATTTAGCCGCTTGGTAGGATATTTAGGACGGAAGAGGTCGAGGGTGAATTACACATCTCAGGCAGGTCGCGAGGCTGCACCATGTAGCACCATGTATTCCGAAAGCGTCATTGACTAACTTCATACGATCAATGATTTCCCC
>JANLPT010000043.1:0-10303 GCA_031367405.1 Bryobacteraceae bacterium | reverse complement strand
GGGCTGAAACTTGTCCTTGCCGAGCGGCACGCGCGTTTTGGTCTTCACCGCTCCATCAAACGTAGCCATAATTGCTCCTCATCTATCTAAAACGGATTCCTAGCCCACTTCTCGCAGGAATTGTTTGCACCGCATGTGTACGGTGCCGCCGGCATGAATATGCACATCGCCATCCGAGTGCAGCAGCAACGTCTGGCCGCCGTCGAACAAGCTCACCCGTACATGGTTGGGCGTCGCCATCACCATCGTCTCTTTGCCTGGCTTGTCGTCGAACACCAGCCGGTTGCCGCTCTTGGTGACAATGCGCTTGATGTCGTTCGGCTTGTACTCGCCGCCGTGCAGATCCTCCAGCGGCGGCTGGTCGACGCCATTCCACATGCTGCCCATCACGACCGGTTTACAGGAGTCGCCCCCCCTGAAGAACACCAGCACCTGGTCGCCGACTTCAGGCACAAAGCAGATGCCCCGGCCGGCACCGGCGTTGGGCGTGATCAGTGGGAGGAAACCCGTGTCGTGGCGGTCGGTCCACGGGAAGTCCACTCGCACGTGGGCGGATCGGCCGTCGCGGTCCGGGCTGGTCTCCGCCACTCGGGCGATCTCCGGCCCGTAGTAGCGCTCCACCGGCGGAGCCACCGGCTCCATAAACCGCGTGAACGGCGTGCATTCGAACTCGTTCCGATACCCGCGTCCGGGCTTCCAGGAATGCACGATCTGGATCACGCCGTAAGTACCAGGCACATCGATGGCGCCAGTAATTTTGACTTTGCCTCCCGTGACGATTTCCGGTACACGACTCTCGCCAAAACCGCGGCAGGTGCTCATGATGCGCCGCTCCGCTTCAAAACCTAGTTCCCGTTTGAACAGGGCGTGGCTGGGCGCGAGGAATCGATTCCACAATGACGACTCAAGGCCCAACGCCTTGCTACCCTTGATCGCGCCGGCTCGCAGGTCGGCGAGCGAATCCTCCGCCGTCACGTCGCTCTCGAGCGCGTCAGTCTGTTCGCTGGTCGCCGACGAAAACTCGAAGTTCGCTCCGGTGAGCATCGTGGGCTCCAGCCGGCCGCGGGTACGGAAGGCGTGCAACCCGGCTTCCGTACGCCACGCCAGTTCGACGCCATCGCCTTGAAAGGTGTCGAAGACATCAACGTCGTCACCGGAGATGCGCATGAAGCCGCCGAAGCGGTCGGTAAGGCGATGGACAAAGCTCCAGTCGGTTTCGCCAAACTGGATCATGTTGACCGGGCCCGGATCGGGCATCACCTGATCCGCAGCGCGCGGCCCGAGTAGGCGTTTGATCGCGTCCAGCAAGGGCACCGTGTTGAAGGTCTGCGAATTCTCGAAGGTGTCGAGCTGCATGCTTTTGCTGACGCCCGAGAGTGTGAGCACGGCGGAGCCATTGAGTTCCCAATCCGCCGCCGCTTCCTGCAAGACGCCTTTGAAGAGCGAGAGTTCGGCACCGTCGGCGTCAACGGCTTTCAGTTCCATCACCGCACCGATTTGCGGCTCGAAGAAGAAGCGGCTGGCCGGCGGCTCACGGTATTGCACACTACATGTCGAATGCCGATTCAACTGGTGGGTGATCGTGCAATCGAGAGTAATCAGAAACGACGCGAGCGTTTCGACATCTTGGCCGTCCAAAAATACTTTGATGAAACTCGGGCTCATTTTCTTTTCCTTTAGCCAGGCATCGATCGCCCGCGCTTAACTCTTCTTCTCTTTAGAACGTTTTTCAAAGCCAATTTTTACCGCGCAAGTGCCGCCAAAACTAACTTGCGAGCCCTTCGACAACAGCACCGGCTTGCCCGCCGCAATGCGCTTCTTGTCCACAAACGTGCCATTCGAGCTATTCGCGTCGATCACATAGAGCTTTCCATTCTGATTGTGAATCTCGGCATGGAAACGCGACACCATGCGCTCGGCATCGCGCAGCACCACGTCGTTCTTCTGGCCCCCGTCTTCGGCGATCGCGCCCAGCTTCATCACCGCTTGATCGATGTTGAACTTCTTGCCTTTATCGAGGCCCACCGTGATCTCCACGTACGGATCCTTCTTGCCGCGCGCCATAAACAGCCAGGCCAGCCCGCCCAGCACCGCCGCCCCGGCCCCGGCAGCGCCCAAGGTAAAGATGGACGAGGCCCGTCCGCGCGCCGCATCCAGCCGTTGCCGGATCTGCGCCGCCGCCGGATTGCCCGGAAACACTTTCTCCGCCGCGCTTAAGGTTTGGTCGGCCAGCACCAGATTGCCCGCCAGAAAGGCCGACTGCGCCTTGTCCAGGTTCCCGGCGAAGTCCTTCTCCTTCTGCGCGACTTCGGCTTGCGCCTGCGCCGTTTTTTGCTCTTGCTCGGACTTCTGGGCTTGACTCGCGTCGAGCTTGCCTTGCGCCTCTTTGCGGGCATTGAACGCGATCTGGTTGTCCGGATCGACCGAGAGGATCTGGTCATACAGGGCCAATTGCGTCCCCGGATCGTTCGTCTTCAAAGCTTTCTGCAACAAGCCTGACACCTGCTGCTTCTGCGTCTCCTGCTTTTGTTTGTCGGCCTGCTGCTGCTTCATCTGCTCTTGCAGAAGAGCCAATTGCGGGTCCTTCCCGCCGCTTGCCGCCGAGGGGGGCGCTTGCGGGCTCACGGGGACGGCCGGCAATGTCATCGCCGGCGTGGCCGACGCAGCCGGTGCCGCTTGCCGCTTCACATGGCCCAGCACCTTCGGTAACTGCACGACCTTCACATTGCGAATATCGAGATTCGCATCGTCATCGGGACTATAGAAAGCCATCGCGCCCGGTGTGGTCCGCGCTTCTTTCTTAGGGTTCACACCCTCGGCTCGCACGTCATCGGCGTCGGCCGTAAGGACGCCGTCTACCCACACTTGAAAGTGTCGATTATAGGCCGACACGGTGACGGTGGAGAATTGGTTTACCGCGCCGAGCGACCGCTTGCTGCTGGCCAGCGGACCCACGCCACCAGCCAAACCCGGCTGCAAATTCACTTCGTAGCCCGTACCCAATGCGCCCGGATCACCCCGCAGAAGCAGCAAATACCGTTTCTTGTTTTCGCCCTTTTTCGAGTTAATCCTGACATCGGCTTGCAGCAGGAAATCGCCCAGCGGCAACAAGCTCTCCAGTTGTCCCGGACCATCCTCGCCATGAATTGACCCGCCGCCCACGGTCCACTTCACTTCCTTCGCCTTACCCTTGCCGAAGCCCAGCATCTTCGTAATTCCGCCCGCTTGCTTCGGTGCCGTGCCGGTGGACTTCCAGCCCGACAAGTCCGTGCCGTTGAAGAGCAACTGCGGGTTCAGCGGCTTCAACCGCGCATTGCGGATCTCCACCTTGCCCCCGCGATTGGCTTCAATCACGATCAAGCCACCGGCACCCAGGAAGCCACTGGCCGAAGCCACCACACGGTTCGCCGCGCGGACCACCAGGCTGCCGCCGTTAGCTTCCACTTCGATGGCCACCCACGCCGCGGTGGGCAATGTACCGTTCGCTTTGGCGTGGCCGACAATCGAGCCGAATGGCCATTCACTATCTCCCGAACCCAGCTGGATTTCGTAACCCGTATCCTTCGGAGCCCCTTCGCGGTTCGCCCGCAGAATCAAGCCCACATTGGCCTGCGGGGTCGATGCCCGCACCTCGAAGCGCAAGATGAAGTCGGCGAATGGCGATAGCGTACGCAGCAGACCGGATCCATCAATCGCTAACACGCCGCCACCCGCACTAAACGCCGGGCCATCGCCCGCCCAACCCACATTGCTTTCGCCATCGTGCAGCACGACAAAGCCCTCCTGCGCCTCGCTTTGCGAAAGCGTGGCGGGCAGCAGGATGGCGGCGATCACGAGGCTAAGGACGAATTGGGTCGGTCGCATTGGTTTGTGCTCTACACCATAACAAACGCAAAAGCGCGTCAGGATTCCGGTTCAAGAATGCCAAAGGTTAAACCATCGCCCTCGCGAACCGTGGTCACTTCCCCGCCCTCGGTTTCCGGCGGCACGGTTACCTCTTCACCCGGATCATAAGCGATCTGCATCGTCTGCCCGGCGACTACCTCGCCCGCCAAAATGATCCCCGCCAAGGGTGAAAGAACAATCTGCTGCAGGGTCCGTTGAACGGGACGCGCGCCATAAGCCGGATCATACGATTGCTGCGCCAGGTAAGTGAGCGCCTCGGGCGTCACCACCAGACCAATCTCCCGATCGTCCGCCAGCTTCCGCGTCAGGGCATTGATACTCTTCGACACAATCGATTCCAGCTCTTTTTCGGTCAACGAATTGAACTGCACCACTTGGCCGATCCGGTTATAAAGCTCAGGACGCAGCGTCTTCTTCACCACCTCGAGAATGATCTTTTTGCGCTCTTCCAGATCATCGGTCACCTCCATGGCCTCGCGAATGCCGAGGTTCGATGTGAAGATCACCATCGTGTTTGAGAAGTCGCAGAAACGGCCCTTGGCATCGGTGAGACGGCCTTCGTCCAGGACGCCCAGCAGCAGATCCAGAATCTCCGGATGCCCCTTCTCCACTTCGTCGAAGAGCACGATCGAATAGGGGTTGCGGCGCACCTGCTCAGTGAGGAAGCCGCCTTCGTCGGAACCGACCAGGCCCGGTCGCGAACCGATCAAGCCGGCGGCCGAAGCCTTGTCCTTATATTCGCCCATGTCAATGCGGATCAACGCGCTTTCATCGTCGAGCAACGCTTCGGCCAGCGCCTTCGCCAGCTCCGTCTTGCCGACGCCGGTGGGCCCGACAAACAGAAAGCTATTCGGTTTGCGGCCGGGCTGCAAGTCGGCGCGCATGCGTCGCGCGGCTTCGGCCACCGCCACCACGGCTTCATCCTGCCCATAGACGCGCTCGCCCAACCGCGCTTCCATGTGCAGCAGACGCTCCTTCTCGCTCTCCAGCATGCGGCTCGACGGCACGCCGGTGCGCTCCGCAATGGCTTCGGCAATGTGCTCGGGCAAAACGGTATCGGGCACCACAATCGTCCCCGGACCTTCCTTCTCCAAGTCGGCCAGTTGAAGCTCCAAATTCTTGAGCGATCCATAGCGGATATTGGCCGCCTGGGTGACATCGCCCTTGCCTTCGGCCACCTCGAGCGCCGCCAATTGCACCTCAATCGCCTGCTTGGTTTTCTGCAGCAGATCGAGCCCGTTTTTCTGTTTATTCCACTGCTCGTTCAGCTTGGTGATGCGCGGCTCCATCTCAGCAATTGACGCCCGCAGCGCCTCCACATTCTTTTTCGCTTGCGGAGAAGTCGCCGTCGGCTCGATGGCTTCGAGCTCGGCCTTCTTGCGAATCAAAAGGCGCTCGTCTTTGTCGAGATGCGTCGGCTTCGATTCCTTTTGCATCCGAATGCGCGCCGTCGCCTGATCGATGATGTCGATGGCCTTATCCGGCAGAAAACGGGCCCGAATGTAGCGTCGCGAAAGTTTCACTGCGGCCTGCAAAGCTTCGTCGGATAGCTTTACGCCGTGGAACGCCTCAAAGCGCGGACGGATGCCGCGCAGCAGCACCATCATCATCTCGTCCGACGGCTCTTTCACGGTCACGATGTCGAAGCGCCGCGCCAACGCTCCGTCTTTCTCAATCTTTTCGCGATACTCTTCAAAGGTTGTCGCGCCCAGGCAGCGCAGTTCGCCGCGCGCTAAGGCCGGCTTCAGAATGTTGGCCGCATCCATGCCGCCTTCACTGCCGCCCGCGCCCACCAGAGTGTGAATTTCGTCGAGAAAGAGAATGATCTCGCCCTTCTTCGCGCGCACTTCATCCACGACGCCCTTGATGCGCTCTTCGAACTCGCCGCGATACTTGGCACCCGCCACCATGGCCGTCAAATCGAGCGCGATCACCTTACAGCGCTTCAAGCTTTCAGGCACATCGCCCGCCGCTATCCTTTGCGCCAAACCCTCGGCGATGGCCGTCTTGCCCGTTCCCGGATCGCCCACCAGCACCGGATTATTCTTACTCTTGCGTAGCAGGGTTTGGATGACTTGCCGCACTTCTTCTTCGCGGCCGATCACCGGCATCATCTCACCCTTGGCCGCCGCTGCGGTCAGGTCCCGCCCATATTTCTCGAGTAACTTGCCGCCCGCCGGCGCCTTCCCGCCGCCCTTCTGCTCCAACACCTCGCCCGTCGCGTCGCGCGTCTCAACGGCCTTGTTCACGGTCTCCTTGGTGACACCGGCATCCCGCAGATCGCTCTGCACGCCGGTCTCGCCAAACTCGATCGCCGCCATGACGAAATCTACGGGCTCGGCGCGCTCGGCCCCTCGCCGGTTCATCATCTCGAAGGACTTATCGATCAAGAGCCGCAGCCCCGACGACGCGGTGGGACGGCGGCCCGGCTCCAGCTTCGAGTTCTTCTCTTTGTTCAGCTTCGTGGAAAATAAGTCCAGCAGGCCAGCCGCCGCTACGCCGCTCTTGTCGAGCATCGCCGTCAGCGGGCCCTCCTCATCGAGCAGCACATACAGCATGTGCAGGGGAGATATCTGCGCCTGCTGCCGTTGTTCGGCCAGCACGCGGGCGCGCTCCAGCGCCGTTTCCAGTTCATTCGAAATTTTGTCGAGATCAATGGCCATGGCAGTTCCTTTACTCTAGACGGCGGCGGCGCGGCGGGGGGGGCGGTGCATCGTCAGTGGGCTTGGCCTCTGGCGGCTCCGCCCGCTTAAACAAATCCCAAGGCGCTCCCTTTCCCGGGAGGGGTGGCGGGGGAGCAGGCGGTTCCGGCGGCGGGGGCGCATAGCGGGGAGGCGGCGGCGGGGGAACCGGGCTTTGATAGGCTACCGGCGGCGGCTCATTCACCCTTGCCATCGGTTCGACGCGCGCCGGCGCCGCCTCGGCCCGGCCCGCATAGAAGCGATGCCGCGAGAACAGCAACGCCGTCCGGAATGGATAGTGCGCGGGCACCGCTACCTTCAAGTCCGTAATCGTGGGAACGTCCGGCGCTTCGAAGTCGAACTCAAAGTTCACTTGACTACCCGCCCGCGCCTCGCACACCGCATTAATCGGTGCGCGCTGGAAACCGGCACCCTCGTTGATCCGGATCTCCGCGTTGACGCGCGTGCCCTTCTCAAAGGCCGCCCCGTTTTCGCCCACTAACACCAGCCGGTACTTATCGCGGCCTTCGAGGCGCAGTTGACTAAAGAACGTAATCAGCTCATCGCCCTGGCCTTGCACCCGGCTCGGCTTGGCGGCCAACTTATATAACATATTGCCGCCGCGATCGAACACAAAGTTCATCGCATCCAAAGTCGGGCTCACACGGAAGTCAAGATATTTACCCTCAAGGGCCTGTTCCAGTCGCAGCAACGCGCCTAAGTTCGCCAGTGCGCTTCTTACTTCCGCGCCCAGGTCTTCATTCAGGCTCCACGTGCGCGACGTCTTCAGAATCCTCTTCTGTTGCTCAATCAGTTGGGTGAAGGCCGTCTCGCCCGCCTCTTTCAAGGTTTCGTAATAAGTCTGCATCCCGGGCGTTAAGTCAAAGAACACTGCTGCGGAATGGGTAAATCGCCGCAACTGGCCAAAGAAGCGCTGGGGCGGTTGGGCTGAGTCGAGTAACTCATAAACGCAATCCTGCAAGGCGACTACCATGCGATCGACAAACTGCACCGTCTGCGAATCCACCTCGGTTTCAATGCCACGCTCAGTGAATAAGGTGAGATACTCGCGCATTGCCCGATGTAACTCAGCGTAGCGCTCGGCCAGAAAAGTGACTTCTTCCATGATCTTGCGGTAAGCGGCCGCCAAGCCACTATGCGCCGTCATCGACGTACAAGCCGGAATAAAGTCCGGGTTCTTTTCGAATCCGGTCGCATAGCGCTGCCGGCGTAACTGCGCGCACACCACCGCGTAACCCGCCTGGTCGGCCGGTGCCTGCAACGACAGCCGGTAGGCCGGATACCGCGCGGTCATCATCTGCGGATTAAACTCATCGCGCTCCCCATCCGATTCCACCTTCTGATGGGGCTCATAAATCAAGTAGACCGGTGTCTCTTGCACACCTTCCAGTTCCGATTTCTGAAAAGTGCGCCGCACCGGACAGGCCGGGCCAATCTCGATCACGCAACCGGCCGGCGACAATCCCCGGCACTGCGTCACCGCGATCTCCAGCGTCGCCTCGTCTTCTAACAAACTGACGATCGGGTCAAGCCGCGCCGCGCCACGTTCGGCTTCCGGCAGCCGCGGACCACCACCCACCAACCCGTATGCGTTCGTGGTGTAACGCAGCGCCCACAGCACCAGCGAATCAAAGTATTGCTCCTGCCGCCGGAAGTGATCCGGAGTCAGTAACATGCCGTGCTCCCAGTTGACGGAAGACAATTTCAAGTCATCAGGATTCATGCGTGCAACGCTCCCAGATAAGAATTCAAACCCAGCCGCGAGTTCTGCGTGGCCATGCCCAATTGGGGCGCGCGACGGCGGTCCTCCAGGCTCCAAGCCGTGCTGTAGCGTTGGTGGCAGGGCGTAACCAGATACAGCACTTGATTGAGTAAGTACTGCCGATCTTCCCGGGCAAAAGCATAGTAAGTCTCCAGCGTCACCGGGCCCAGCACCAGCGTCAGTTCGGCCAAGTCTTCAATCCGGTCGCCTACGATCGAATCCACGCCTAACCGCGCATATCCTTGGCCCAGACGCGACAGCTCTTGCGGTGGCAACTTACGAAACCGGGGCGACCGGCGGATCGTCTCCAGCGGCAAACCCAACATCAGTGACAACGCGAACCGGATCCCCGCTTCTTTCCCCGCCATCGATTGCAGGCTCGGCAGTAACACGGCTAACGAGTACCATTTCTCCATCGGCCAATCCTCCGGATTTAGGCCAAACAACCCGATCCAGCGTCCACAAGCCTCCAGGTTATTCGGGCTAACGTCAAAAAGCCGCGCCCCTTCCCGCAACCAATGCGCCGCTTTCTGGTAAGGATCGTCGAGCGCGGCGACGATCTCGCGCGTCCCCATCTGCGTCTCTCCACCGGCATCCCACAACGCCACGGGTAAGTTATGAAAATAGCCTAGGCCCGCCACTTCGAGCGTAATCGTTTCGCCGTCGGTGAGGGCTCTTCCGGGCGCGGGCGTTTGCGAAACAATCCAACGTGACGGCATACCGCGTCCGGCCATGCGGATCGTAATCCGGTGCGCCGATACGTTCAGGTTGGCCAGCACTTCCAGCGCCGAATCCACGGTGTGGTGGAAACCATGATAGCTCTGCGCCAAGTCCGGCATGACGCTCATGCGGCCTCCCATTCCACTTGCAGGCTCAACTCGATGTCGTGCAAAAAGCGCTTCTGCAAAATGCCCCGTAAGTCATCGAGTAAGTAACGCGCCTCCAGATCCGGATCGTTGAAATCGTCCTTCCGCAGATACACGGTGACGCGCTCCACCCGCCGCAAGGCGCCATCCACGCGCTCGACGCCAGAACGAATGGTGGTATCGAGCACGCGCCGGTCGAAGCTATTGGCAATCGCAAACAAGTCGCTGCGAGTGACGACGCGATCACGCGACAAGAGCGCTGTCGTAAAGCGCGTCCGGGCATCGGCGAACTCTTCGGTGCTGGTGCCGCCGGCCGCCGCCGTGGGGTTCGACACGCGCATCCCACCCGCATGGTCTTTCATTTGAATCGCGACGATCTTACCCGGGCCCACTTGATTGCCCGCCGTCCCCGCACTGATCCACACCCGGACGTTCGCGTAAGCATGCTGTTTGCCACCAGCAAACGTCGCGGGAGTTAGTTCAATGCGCCCATTGCGAATCGCATAGCGCCCCACGTGCGGATCGGACGACGGCTCCGTCTCGAGTAAGTAAGGCGTATCGCTCTCGCTGATCACCGACAGCGGAGCGACTAAGTGCCAATCCGTCCCGCCCTCCTTGCTAATCGGAATCGCCGTACCTTGTTTCTCAAAATAGATAGTCTGGTTCAGACACTCCACATTCGAAGCCGTGATCGCATGCAACGCTACGCCGCCCATCCCGGTATGGAGCGCCGGCAGGTCACGCGGAAATGTGATCTTGATCCAGACCCGCTCGGTCGCAAACAGCGTTCCAGATTCCCGCCCAAACATCCGCGCCAGTGCCGGCTCCAACGCTCGCGGCTGCTTACAGAGTAGTCTGCGTGATGGCGGAAACGCCGGCAGCACATAGGCCTTGCCCGCATAAAAGCCCGGCGGCAACGGCGCCACGTCGTCCGCCCCCGGATCATCGGACAACACTGCACGCTGGTTCGGCATCAACCAATCAAGCTTACCCAAACCCGCATTGCCCACCTTCGGACGCAAAATACCCGCCGCCGCAAAGTCGCCCGCCGGCCCCGCCAGACACCA
>JANLPT010000042.1:0-3939 GCA_031367405.1 Bryobacteraceae bacterium | reverse complement strand
CGGCAGTCAACCAAACCGGCCAGGTCTGCACGGAAGCAAGGTTGCATTTTTCTCATGCGCGCCTGAATGGTTCGCACTTGCAGCATAATCGGGCTGTCCCCATATTCAGAGTGCCTTTCAGGCATCCTCTCCCAAAACTTTACGGGGCCGGCGCAAGTTGGCCTCTTTTTTGCTTTCTGCCCCAGTCACCTGCGAACTTTCCGGTGGATTGTAGGGCGTGACGATGGATTTTGGATCTGGCGCGAGATAGCCTGCGCCGGAACTATATAGGGCGCACATAACCAAATGGCCGACGAAACCCTTCTCACCCACGTTGCCGACATCGTCTCTGCCCATGTCGGCAACAACAGTCTCGCACCAAGCGATCTGCCAAAACTCATCGAGGCGGTCTACTCATCGCTCGCCGGCCTTGGCCGGCCAGCGGCACCCGTCGAGGAAGACTTTGTCCCGGCGGTCTCGATCCGCTCGTCGGTCAAACCAGATGCGGTGACTTGTCTTGAATGCGGCTCCAAAATGAAGATGCTCAAGCGCCACCTCACCACTGACCATAATCTGACCCCGGGCGAATATCGCAAGCGCTGGAATCTGCCAGCCAGCTATCCGATGGTTGCGCCCGAATACGCCCAGCGCCGCAGGGCGCTTGCGATCGGGTTTGGCCTCGGGCGCAAACCCGCCAAAGCAGCGCCTACGCCAGCGAAGCCAATCAAGCCTGCAAGGGTTCGCAAGAAGCTCGGCGTGGCATTTGATGCGGGGCCGGCAGGCGATGTGCCGGAACCCGCCGCCAGCTGACCATCAGCGCAGTTCAAATTGAACGCTGAGTTCCGAGCGGCTTTTGGTTGGTGCGGCGATAGAGGGCGTTGCCGCACCAGCGCATTCGCGTGGGATCAATGCGGGGAGGGGGGCCTCTTTGCTGACCTGGGCATTTGCTCACGAAGGTGCCGCGGACGGTTTGCGTCAGGCAGCGAGTACATCGCCTTCGAGATCGCGCAGCACGTAGCCGCGTCCCCAAACGGTCTCAATGTAGCTGTCGCCGCTGCATGCATGCGCGAGTTTCTTGCGCAGCTTGCAGATGAACACGTCGATGATCTTGAGTTCAGGTTCGTCCATCCCGCCGTAGAGGTGATTGAGGAACATTTCCTTGGTGATCGTGGTGCCCTTGCGCAGCGCAAGCAGCTCGACGATTGCATATTCCTTGGCCGTAAGGTGCACGCGGGCGCTGTCGACTTCGACGATCTTGGCATCGAGATTGACCGCCAGCTTGCCGGTGCGGATGACCGATTGCGAATGGCCTTTCGAACGGCGCACCACGGCGTGGATGCGCGCCACCAGTTCCTCGCGGTGGAACGGCTTCGTCACATAGTCATCGGCGCCGAAGCCGAAGCTGCGGACTTTCGAGTCCATTTCCGAAATGCCCGACAGGATCAGCACTGGGGTCATGACTTTCGCGACGCGCAGCTTTTTCAGCACATCGTAGCCATGCATGTCGGGGAGGTTCAGATCGAGCAGAATGATGTCGTAATCATACAGCTTGCCCAGATCGAGGCCTTCCTCGCCGAGGTCGGTCGTGTACACGTTGAATCCTTCGGCCGAGAGCATAAGCTCGATCGCCCTGGCCGTTGCTGGCTCGTCCTCGATCAGCAACACTCGCATAGGCATCGCCCCTTCATCCGGGATTGCCGCCACCATCTTGCGAGACGACGAACGTTCAACCCATCCTCTCGCGAGGCTATGCGTGAATGTGGTTAATTTTTGATTAGATGCTGCGGCTTCGGCCACGACAAGCCTTCCCAGATTGCCTCCACTCGAAACAAGATTGGCTCTATGACCGGGACGCTTCACCCGACGCACCAGCTGAAGCGGTGAGTGGAAGGGGGACGAAGGGACCCTGTCCTCGACGGCCAATTCCGCGACATTGCAATATCATAATGGCCCGCGGATGCTCCGCGTGGGACCCGCACAAGCGCGGAGAGGAGGGGAGGGGGAGGGTTTGGGTGATCAATCGGATTTGATGGAGATCCCCATGCACCAAGATTCTCTCGCGACGGCTGCGATTACGCTGGAACCCGCTCTTGAGACGATTACGTCGCGAGTAGCGTTGCTGACGCACCTGAAGAATTCCTCGAACACGTCGAACGGCGCCGACGTCCCGATACGCGCCGCCTTCGAAATGCTGGAATGTGCGGTGGCACTCCGATTGCAACGAAGCGAGATCCCCGGACCGCCATGCCTCGAGGCGTTGCTGACTTTGTGCAACTCGCTCCCCACACACACCGTCCGCAGCGAGCTGCAAGTCTCGCGGCAACAATTCTCCACCCCCGCACCGCTGGCGTTGTTTGCCCAGCTGCGAGCCCGGATCGGCTGCGGTGACGTTGTGCTTGAACCCAGCGCCGGCACTGGCCTGCTCGCTACCGAAGCGGCGCGGACCGGAGCGACCTTGTTCCTGAACGAGATCGAGCCAGGACGCCGCGACCGCCTCGCGGCTCTGCACCCGAATGCAACGGTCTCACGCCATGACGGCGCCCAGATCGACCGGCTGTGGACGGGCCGGTTGCCGACCATCGTCATGATGAATCCGCCGTTCTCACGCGACGCCGACGGCTACGAAGACAGCTACACCGCCTTGCGGCACCTGAAGGCGGCACTGCGAATGCTGGTTGCGGGGGGACGTCTGGTTGCGATCCTGCCCGACTGGATCGACCGCGCCGGCAAAAACGCCGCATCGCTGGCGGCGGTGATGCACGGATCGTCGATTGTCGAACGATTCGCGCTTGGCCAGGGATGCTTCGCCAAACACGGCACCGGCGTTGCCACGATCATGCTCGTGATCGACAAGGCACCAGGTCTGGCGTGCGCGCATAATGTTCAGATCGACGCGCTTGCCTCGCTGCTCGATCAGCCACCCCCGCTGCCCCGCCCGCTCCTTGGCAACGCGGACAAGGCCGCGCCGAGGTTGAAGGCGGTGTTTTCCGGCTTCAGCCGCAAAACCGGCGGGCCACCGCGGCCGCAACCCAGCGGCCCAATGCGCTCGATCGCGGTTGCCGAAGTCGCCTACGAGGCGCTGGACATCCCCGCAGCGCTCGGCGAGCAAGTCGGCGAGTACCTGCCCTATCGGCCGAGCCGGCTGATCTTCAACGATGCCGGCGAGCACCCGACAACGCTGGTCGAAAGTATTGCAATGGGATCGGTTGCGGCGCCGCGGCCGACCTATCACCCGCTGCTGCCGCGCTTCGCGGTCGAAAACCGGGTCTTGTCAGCGGCCCAGCTAGAGACCGTGGTCTATGCGGGCCAGTCTCACAACGAATGGATCGCCACCGCTGCTGCCAAAGACCCCGACGGCAAGGGCGGCATCCAGCAGGTCCGCAAGGGCTATTTCCTCGGCGATGGCACGGGCGCGGGGAAGGGGAGGCAGATCGCGGCGGTCGTACTCGACAACTGGCTGCGCGGCCGGCGCAAGCACGTGTGGATATCCAAGAACGCCACACTGCTCGAGGATGCCCGGCGCGACTGGACCGCGATCGGGGGAGTTGGGGCCGATATCCAGCCCTTGAGCAACTGGCCGCTGGGCCGTCCGATCGGGATGGGCGAGGGGGTGTTGTTCGTCCCTTACGCCACGCTGCGCTCGCAGCGCGAGACCGACAGTCGGCTTGGGCAGATCCTCGCCTGGGCGGGCGAGGACTTCGACGGCGTGATCGCGTTCGACGAAGCCCACGCCATGGGCGGTGTGGCCGGCGGCGAGACGTCCCGCGGCAAGTCGAAAGGCTCGGAACAAGGCATCGCCGGGGTGACGCTGCAGGACAGGCTGCCTGGTGCGCGCGTGCTCTACGCCTCGGCGACGGGCGCATCGAGCGTCACCAACCTGGCTTACGCGGTCAGGCTTGGCTTGTGGGGTCCGGAAACCGATTTTCCGACCCGCGAACTGTTCATCACCGAAATTGCTGT
>JANLPT010000024.1:0-16527 GCA_031367405.1 Bryobacteraceae bacterium | reverse complement strand
CTCATACAAATAAGTGGATTTCGCCCGCCAAAGTTCTCAACTCTTTTGCGGGGACCCAGCCGCCCCAGATGTGGGGAGCCCGCATCAAGCCCGAACCTAATCATCCAGCGCCTTCAACTCCGGCCCCGCCAACGCCCGGCTTTCGTTCTCATACGCCCACCAACCCGCCAGAGCCAACGCCATCACCAGATCATCATGACCCGACGACGCCCCCAACTTCGAAGCCCCACCGCGCTGGCTTTTCCGCTCAAATTGACGCAACTCCTCCCGCAGCAAGTCCGATTGCGGCAACTGGCTCGACACCCTCAGTAAGTTCTGCTGGAATACATATTCCAGACTCACACTCCGCCGCGCATGGGGATCATGAGGCTCTGGCACCGGTATTCAAGGGCGTGAGCGGGAATGGTCAGTTTCGCCAGGTTCTCAGCGGGGAATTGTGGCGCGTGGAGGGTAAGTAAAATGAGGAGCGTGCGCGGTCCTTTCCGGGTGACACAAGGGCGGCATGATAGCCTATGGGAGTTCGCGTCCCTGCCCTATTTCTACCGATAGCGCCACGATCCTGAGGAGAATACGATGAAAGTGTTTAAGAGCTTTTTTGCTTTAGTTGCGGTCACCGCATTTGCCCAGCAGCATCCGCTCGATGGTTTGACCACAAGCGAGTATTGGACGGTCTACGATGTGCTGCAAAAGACCGGGCATTCCGGCCCCGAGAGTTACTTCGCCAGCGTCCTGCTGCGAGCCCCGGCGAAGGATGCGGCGACCCATTGGCGAACCGGGTATTTTCCGATGCCGCGCGAGGCCGATGTCATCATGCTGCAGAAGGGCGTCACTTATGAAGCGCGCGTTGATATTACGAGTAAGAAGTTAGTGAGTTGGCAGGCCATGCAGGGCGTGCAAGCGCCGTTCTTGAGGAGTGAGCTGTCCGGCCATGATGAATTGATCAAGAAAGATCCGCGGGTGCTGGAGGCCTTTAAGAAGCGCGGCATTACAGATTTGAACACGGTGCGATGCGTGTCGCTGCCGGTATCCTATGTCTCGGTTCCGGAGCAGGAAACGGCGCGCATTGGCTTTGGTAGTTGTTCGCAGAATCATGGGGTGTATCACAGCTGGGGGCGGTCGATTGAGGGGCTCACCGTGCAGATAGATATGGTGAGCAAGAAGATTCTGAAGGTAATCGACACGGGCGCGGTGCCCGTGGGCCAGGGTGTGAACTACGAGGAAATCCCCGAGAATCCGCGCGCGGGCACCACACCGATTTCGATTTCGCAGCCCATGGGCGTGGCTTACAAGATTGAGCAGGGTGAGGTTTCGTGGCAGAACTGGCGGTTCCGGTTTCGGCTGGATCAGCGCTTGGGCGTGGTGCTGAACTTAGTGCGTTATATAGATGGCGAGCGGCAGCGATCCGTCATGTATGAGGGGTCGATTTCGGAACTGTATGTCCCCTACATGGATCCATCCCATGGCTGGAACAACCGCGTCTTCATCGACGCGGGCGAGTTTTTCACCGGCGGCATCCTGAAGCCCTTGCGCGCCGGGCTTGATTGTCCGCCCACGGCCACTTACTTCGACGCCCTCACGGTTGGTGAGCACGGCGCGCCCAAAGTCGGCACGCAACGGGCTTGTTTGTTCGAGCGCACGGGCAGCGACCCGTCTTGGCGCCACGGCGAGGACGGCGAAGTCTATGGCCGGCCATCGCGCGAGTTAGTGCTGCGATCGGCGGCCGTCATCGGCAATTACGACTACATCATGGACTGGCGCTTTTTACAGGACGGCACCATCGACGTCGCCGTCGGAGCGACCGGCGTAATTGAGACGAAGTCAGTAGCGGAGAAGATGGCCACGCATAATCACGCGGGCGGCCTCGAGTACGGCAAGTTAGTGGCACCGAATACGATGGGCGTGAACCATGACCACTTTTTCTCCTACCGGCTCGACATGGATGTCGACGGCCCGAAGAACAGCTTCATGGCCGAGCGTCTGGTGCAGCAGATGCTACCGAACGATCCGATGCGCAAGAGTATCTGGGCCGTGCAGCCGTCCATCGCGAAGTCGGAGAAGGACGCGATCTTGGACCTTCGGCTCGACCGTCCGGCGATGTGGATGTTCGTGAACCCGAACGTGAAGGGTCCGCTAGGCTATCCGACCGGTTACGAGATCATGGCGGGCGCGACGGCTACGTCACTGTTGGCCCCCGACGATCTGCCCCAGAAGCTAGGCGGCTTCTCGGCTCATCAATTCTGGGTGACCCCGTATGACACCACGCAACGGTACGCTTCGGGCGTCTACCCAACCAGCAGTAAAGCGAACGATGGCCTGGCGGAATGGGTGAAGGCCAATCGGGCGATTGAGAACACGGACTTGGTCGGGTGGTACACCTTAGGCTTCCACCACGTCCCGCGCGCGGAGGATTGGCCGGTGATGCCGGTCATGTGGCATAGTTTCCAAATCCGTCCCTTCCACTTCTTCGCTGCCAACCCGGCACTTGATTTGCCGAAGGCTCCGTAGCCGCTTTATCGTCGGCCGATGAGAATGGCGACGCTAGTACCGTGACCGCGCGAATATGTTCTAACTACGTTGGCGGCAGAAACTAGCCCGCCGCGTTAGCGGTGGGGCACTTAGGTCAAATAATCTAATGATTCTCGCAGTTTCACCCCACCGCTCACGCGGTTGGGCCAGTAGCTATCCACGCGTAATTGAGGACTTTTTCAAGCGGTCGAAGTAATAGTTTTACCGAGGCCATCTTGAATGGCCGGGACCGGGGTGACGGGTGGTGATGCAAGATCAGTCAACGGGGGGCAAGCGGGAAGAGGGGCATCAGCGACCGGTGGGTGCGAATCCTGCTGGAGCGCAATATGGACCACTCCGGACGTGGCAACGAGGCGCCTCTCGCGTGCGCTGGGCCACAATCCATGTGACACAGAATCCACACGATTGTGTGACCCCGGATTCCGGCGGTCCCCGCACTACCCGTTGAAAGGAGCACTTTCATGCGCTCACTCTGCGGAATAACTTGCTTATTATTTGTCTCGTCCGGTGCGGCTAACGCCGGCTTGATGACCCTTACTAACACGACGACGGGACTATTTGACGCCTCGAGCGGCACACGGTCCGTCATTATCAATTCGTCCACTCCGGGTTGGGACGTCTTGCCCATCACACGGGTCGAAATCTCCATCGATTTCGTCAAGGCCGATGGCGAGACGTTCGCTGGGCCTTATCCGGCGGGAACGCCCTACCTGAACGAAACGGTGTTCACGCTAACTGGGCCTGGGGGGACCGTGAATCTGATTTCGGCTAACAGTTTTAAGGTAGGCACTACTCTGTTTGACGGTGTAATTCACTTTGCACAATCCGCGCCTCAGGTGGTGAACGTGGTTGACACGCTGATGCAGGCAGGGACTTTTCAGCCGGTGGGGAATCTGGGCACGTTCAATGGCCAACTCGCTGCGGCGACCTGGACGTTGAACATTCAGGACACAACCGCAGCCGATGCCTTGCGTTTCCGCAGCTTTACCCTGACCGTGGAAACGGCGGGAGTGCCGGAGCCATCGTCGGCCGCGATGCTCGTGATCGCCGGACTGTTGACGACGGCCGGTGCCATGCGGCGACGTTCCAAAAACGGGGAAATAGCGCATCAGTAATGCTGGTTTCAATACTGGGGACGGATGCGCTACGTCCCCATGGCCGGCCTTCCCATGGCCCGCCAGGCGGTTAAGCCCCTTAGCAACTGGAATCAACGTTTGATTTGCCGAACGTCTCGCCCCTCCTCAGAGTTCTCCGCTTCAGCGGCAAGCACGGACTAACACGCCCTCCCTACCCGCCTCGGCAAAAAGTTACTCGGCTGCGACAAGCCAAGACTTGCTGTGTTCGTAGTAGTCAATCCGTCCGGTTTGATTCACCCATGATCTGTCCTCCATGAGCCGGGCGGAAATGTCAAGTCAATACGATGGGAAGAATTCGGGGGCGGGTGGAGGGGCGGGTCAAGGCTGCGCGTAAGCGCACCGCGGCAGCGGCTTGGCCTTGACGCGCGCCCCCATCACCACCGTCCTCCGCGCCACCTCTGACTACCTTGGACTTACTGGTATGCCTAATGGAGAGTAAGCAGCTCCGCCTGCAGAAATATTCGTTCCCATAGGAATCAGTAAGTTACTGGGTGGTTTATGGAGTGACCGGGCCCAGCCAAACCGCGCCAGCCCGGCACAAAACCAAACCGCCCATCTGGCAATGGGCGTACTGTTCCGACTAAGACAATATCGATTGACGAGTAATGAAAAACGATACGGCACGAAATAAGTGAAAATAAGTCGAGAATGTACTTGCCTGCCGGCCGCATCGCCTCGATCTGGTATCGGGATACCGGCCCCAACTCAACCTTCGATGTGGACCTGCAACTCACCGACAGCGCCTTGGCACGACGTCTCTTTTTATTTCTTCGACCCGGACCACGCGCGCGCGCAAACGGTGCAGATCGTCGACGGCGATAACCCGGCCCTCCCGTTGACCAGCCCCGTCTCCTTCACCGCCGACCAGACTTATGCCGCCCTCTACCTCACCTACTTCGATTTCGGCGTCCAGATCTTCGGCCCGGGCACGGGGCCGTGCGGAGGGCCGTGCGGAGGGCCGTGCGGGATCTACCCCGCCGGTTCTCCCGGGTTCCTGAAGTAGAACTCCAACGCTTCATTTCGTCAAACATGCACTCGGCCTCGACCAACGGATTACACTAGAGAGACCACATGTCAGAACTTCGCAAACTCGGCAACAGCGACCTCGCCCTCACCTCCATCGGCGTCGGTGCCTGGGCCATCGGCGGCGGCGGATGGGCCTTCGCCTGGGGCAAACAAGACGACAACGACTCGGTCGCCGCCATTCAGGCCATGATCAACCAGGGCGTCAACTGGATCGACACCGCCCCCGTCTACGGCTTCGGCCACTCCGAAGAAGTGGTCGGCCGGGCCATCAAGGGCCTTACCAACAAGCCTTACATCTTCACCAAGTGCGCCCGCCGCTGGAATGACCAGGGCGAGATCGTCAAGATCATCAAGCGCGACTCCATCATCGAAGAGTGCGAGAACAGTCTCACTCGCCTCGGCGTCGATGTCATCGACCTCTACCAGATGCATTGGCCCGAACCGGACGAAGACATCGAAGAGGGCTGGGGAGCCATGGCCGAGTTGCAGAAGCAAGGCAAAGTCCGCTGGATTGGCGTTTCCAACTACAACATCGCGCAGCTCAAGCGCGCCCAAGCTATCGCGCCTATCACTTCGCTGCAGCCTCCCTATTCGATGATCTCGCCCGAGATCGCCACCGAAACTCTGCCCTACTGCCGGAAGCACCACATCGGAACTTTGGTTTACTCGCCCATGAAGGCCGGACTGCTCACCGGCTCGATGACCAAAGAGCGCGCCGAGAATCTGCCCGCCGACGATTGGCGTCGCCGCAACCCCGCTTTCCAGGAGCCGAACTTATCGCGTAACTTGGCGTTGGTCGAGTTACTCCGCGGCATCGCGGTGCCCCACGGCCGCACGCCAGGTGAAGTCGCCGTCGCCTGGACTCTTCACCATCCCGCCGTCACCGCGGCGATCGTCGGCGTCCGCAGCGCGAAACAAGTCGATGGCGTCATCGGCGCACTCAACTTCCGCTTGTCCGAACGCGAATTTACGATCATCGAACAGTACCGCGTCACGAACGGCTTCTAATGCTCTCGACCCTCCTGTTGTTCGCCCTGGGCGCTGACTTTGATTTACTCGTTCGCAGCGCTCACGTCGAGCGCGTCCAACTTACTAACCAGCGGTCCGCTCGCGCCTTCCGCCACGTCTCCGAATGATTCAATTACAAAACGCCGGCAAGCGCTACGCGCATAAAGTTCTGTTCGAAAACCTCGACTGGATGATCACCGCTCAGGACCGCATTGGCCTCGTCGGGGCCAACGGCACCGGTAAGTCCACCCTGCTCAAAATCATTGGCGGTCTGGAGACCCTCGACTCCGGCGAACTCAACTTACAAAAGGGCATTCAGATCGGCTACCTACCGCAGGATGGCCTCTCCATGACCGGCCGCACCGTCTTCGAAGAGTGCATGAGTGTCTTCGATCATATCCGTGACCTCGAACGCGAGCAGGAAACCCTGCTGCACAGCATGTCGGACCTCGACCCCGGTAGTGCCGAGTATGCCGCCGTCGCCGAACGCTTCGAGATGATCGACAGCCAGTTCCGCCATTCCGATGGTTACTCGCTCGATTCCCAAGTGGGGGCCGTCCTGACGGGCCTGGGCTTTGCCAAAGAGGATTGGTTGCGCAATACCGAAGAGTTTTCCGGCGGCTGGCAAATGCGCATTGCCCTGGGCAAGTTACTTCTCGAAAAGCCTAATCTTTTGCTTCTCGACGAACCTACTAATCATCTCGACATCGAAGCGCGTAACTGGCTGGAAGAGTATCTGGCGAATTATCCGAACGCCGTCATCCTCATCTCCCATGATCGCTTTTTCTTAGATGCCACGGTGAAGCGGGTCGCCGAGATCTGGAACAAAAAAGTCACCATTTACGTCGGTAATTACTCCAAATACACTACGCTCAAGGACGAGCGCATGATTCAATTGAAGGCCGCGTACAAGAATCAAAAAGATCGTATCGAGGCTCTTGAATCCTTCATCAACCGGTTCCGTGCTCAAGCCACGAAGGCCAAGCAAGTGCAGAGCCGCATCAAGGAGCTCGAGAAGATTGAGCGCATCGAGATTCCCGACGAAGAGCAGGTTATCCATTTCTCTTTCCCGCAGCCTAAGGCGAGTGGGCGCGTAGTGGCGGAACTTACTGAGGTGACGAAGCGTTATGGCCCCAAGACGGTCTTTGCGAAAGTCCGCTTCAACATCGAGCGGGGGGATCGCATTGCGCTGGTAGGCGTCAATGGGGCGGGGAAGTCCACCATGATCCGGCTGCTGTCGGGTGTCGAAGCCCCAACCGAAGGCGAGATTAAACTAGGCCACAACGTCGAGGTCGACTACTTCGCGCAGGACCAATATAAGGCGCTGGACCCGGAAGCCCGCTTGCTCGATGACTTACAGGACGCGGCCCCGCGCAAGACGATGACCGAGTTACGCTCGCTGCTCGGCTGTTTCTTGTTTTCTGAAGACGACGTGTTTAAGCGTATCCAGGTCCTTTCTGGCGGTGAGCGTAACCGCTACGCGCTGGCCAAGATGCTGCTGCAGCCCTCGAACTTTATCCTGCTTGACGAGCCTACGAATCATCTGGATATGCGCGCGAAGGACGTCTTACTCGAGTCCTTGCGCGAATACACGGGTACGGTGGTTTTCGTTTCCCACGACCGCTATTTTATTGACCAGTTAGCCACCAGTGTGATCGAAATCGGCGGTGGCGAGGTGGAGGTGTTTCCGGGTAACTACGAAGACTATCTTTGGACCAAGCAGCGCAATGCGACGGCCGCTACTGCCATCGCCGCGCCTGAGGTGGCGGTAGTTCAAGCAGCGGTTGCGGTGATGGACAATAGGGCCCGCCTGAATCCGCAAGCCATGAAGAAGCTGGAGAATCGGGCCAATTCCCTGGAGAAGCAAATCGCCACAACGGAGCAGGAGATTGCGGCGCTCGAAGGTCAACTGGCCAACTTTGTGAGCGTCGAAGAAACTCAACGCCTCAGCAACGATGTCACCACGCGCCGTGCGGCTTTGAGTACCCTGGAAGCCGAATGGACTGACTTAGTGGAATCAATCGAGGCTTCGCGTTAGGAGCGTGACCGATTACCGATGAATGTTGCTGGGGTCACCCACCTAACGAACCCTGACCGTCAGGGAGGGGATGCTTAGTAGCGTCAAACCTTGTCATCAATTAGCGCTCCGCTAGCCAGTGCCACTATGGAATCGCTAAAGCAACTAACTCGGCGGGGACTCCCCGCGCGCCAGTGGCAACGGCAATGTATTGCTTTTCACCGATCATGTAAGTCATCGGAACGCCGGTCGTACTGGCCGGCAGCGGGAATTCGTGAATGATTTGGCCAGTCTTCTTATCGATCGCCCGTAACATCTTGCCGCCCGCGCCGGGGCCGGCGTTAAACAGTCCCGGGCCGTCCGCACCGAACAATAGGGTCTTCGTCACCATCAACGGAGACCGCTCAGGCTTACCCGTATTCTTCAAATCGATGCCCTTCAAGGCCGGGTGATTCTTCACTGCGTCGGGCGCATCGCCGTTGGCGATCATCCAGACGTGGTCGCCGGTATTAAGGTCAATGGCGGTGATCCTTCCCCACGGCGGTTTCACGAGGGGCAAACCTTGCGGACCGATATTGGGCCGCACAAAGCCTTCTCCCGCGCTAAACTGCGGCATGGTGCCTCGCGGTGCTCCGGTGGGCGCGCCCGGCCGGCGCGGCCCCCCGCCAGCCACGTAGCCCATGTCGGAGCGCTTCGGGTCCGCTACAACGAGTGATAGGCTATCTGGATTCGTAATGGAAGCCACGTATAACATGCCCGTCTCGGGGTCAAAAGCGCCGCCGGGCCAATTCGCGCCACCGGTGTGGTGCGGCAGAATCAAGGCCCCGAGTTTGCCTTCGGTGTCCCGGACGATGGGTGGCGTATAGAGCGGGCCAAGTTTATATTGCGCTGCAATCTTGAGCGCCTCGGCCTTGAGTTGGGGCGTGAAGTCGATCAAATCATCAGTGGTGATTCCCTGCCGGTCGAATGCCGCCGGCTTAGTGGGAAAAGGTTGGGTCGGGGCGGACTTTTCACCGGGTACATCCGACTGCGGCACCGGCCGCTCGACAATTGGCCAAACGGGCTTGCCCGTTACTCGATCCAGGACAAATGTAAATGCTTGCTTAGTTACTTGCGCGACGGCTTTGATCTTTTTGCCGTCTACCGTAATATCAGTCAGAATGGGAGGCGACGAAAGGTCCCAGTCCCATACGTCGTGATGAACGGTCTGGAAATGCCACACTCGTTTACCGGTGCGCGCGTCCAGGCAGACGAGGCTATCCGAGAAAAGATTGTCGCCCAGGCGAGTACCGCCATAAAAGTCACCCGTGGGCATTTCTACAGGAATATAGACGTAACCCAACTCTTCATCGGCGCTCAACGGGGCCCAGGCACCGGTGTTGCCCGTGTATTTCCACGAGCCATTTTCCCAAGTATCGTTACCCAATTCTCCGGGACGCGGGATGGTACGAAAGGTCCAAATCCGCTTACCGGTGCGGACGTCAAAGCCGCGAATATAACCGGGCACGTTTTCTTTAGAGACCGGGGCGCTTCCGGCGGCCAGGGCCGCGCCGATCACGACGACATCCCGAATGACAATAGCCGGTGAGCTGGCACCAATCTGGCCCGGCTTGACCACGTCACGATCCAGCCCCTCAGTAAGTTCCACGACGCCGGCTTTACCAAAGCCCGGGATGGGCATTCCGGTTTTAGCGTTGAGGGCCATGAGCTGATACCCAGGCGAAATGAGTAAGATTCGATGGTCGCCCTTCCCGTCTGACCAGTAAGCGAGTCCGCGGTTTTGCGTCCGCACGGCGCGATCTCCGCGTTCACCTTCGTCGAAACGGTGCATCCAAAGAGTCTCGCCAGTCGCCCCATCCACCGCCACCGCCGCGCGGCGCGAGCCTGCCGTGAAGTAGAGAACGCCGCCCACCATCAACGGCGTCACCTCCCAGTTATAGTCTGGCCGCGGCCCGAAGTTCTCCGCTTTCCAGCGCCATGAAATCTCTAGCTTTTTTACGTTAGTGGCGTTGATCTGGTCAAGCGGCGAATACTTGGTGCTGCCCGCATCGCCCCCGTAGAAGCGCCATTCGCCGTTCTTGGCACCTTGCTGCGCTTGGACGAACCCAGCGAACAGCCCGCAAGCCATCAATATCCGTACTACCTTCATTGTGGCGTCACCTGTGTTTTCGATTGAATCAATATTTCATCCTGGGCGGTTGACTCAGATTCGAGTTCGCTCTTGCCCGCAGGAAAGCCGTTTTCGCTGAGTAAATAGGCGATGATGTCGGTAGATTGGCGATGGCTCAGCTTGCCCGGGCCATCCGAAGGCATGGTCTTGCGCGTCCGCTGGACAAGAGTGCCGATTGACTTGCCTTCCCACTTTTCGAGGAATTCTTTATCGGCCAAGGCGGGCGAATCCTCACCTCCCAGCAGCGCTTCGCCATGGCAGCGGGCGCATTGTGACCGGTAAATAGTCCGCCCGCGACTGGCTTGTTCTTTAGAGAACACGCCCTCCCAAACGGAGCGTGACGCCGCTGTCGCCATGACCGTTAAAACCACGGCCGTAATTCCCAAACGCATCATAGACCCTCAACAAGGAAAATCCGGATCAAAGCCCAGAAGGCCTCAAGTCGTTTCGTCAGTATATTACTCTGATCGCCTCTTCGGCGGCGACGCAGTAGTTTAGCCGATAGACTAGGGACTGGCAAACCGATGAACCCCACCATCTTTCTCTTACTCGCTTCCACACTGATCGCGCAGGATGCCCGTTGGACCCCCGCTCAAGCCAACGCCTGGTACGGCAAACAACCCTGGCTCACCGGCGGCAACTACACGCCGGCCACGGCCATTAATCAGTTGGAGATGTGGCAGGCGGACACCTTTGACCCCGCGCGCATCGACAAAGAACTTGGTTGGGCTCACGACATCGGCATGAATACGATGCGCGTCTTTCTGCATGACCTCGTCTGGCAACAAGATCCGGCCGGTTACAAAAATCGCATCGACACCTTTCTGACCATTGCCGCTAAGCACGGCATCCGGCCCATGTTCGTGCTGTTCGATTCGGTGTGGGACCCGTTTCCTGCAGCCGGCAAACAGCGCGCCCCCAAGCCCGGGGTACACAACTCGGGTTGGATGCAGGGTCCAGGAGCGAGAGCCCTGGCCGACCCCGCAGAACATCCGCGTCTGGAAGCTTATGTGAAAGGCGTCGTAGGTGCCTTTGCCCAAGATCGCCGCGTGCTGGCCTGGGATATCTGGAACGAACCCGATAACAACAACGGCTCGTCCTATAGTAAGTTGGAGCCTGCCAACAAGATCGCCCTCGTCGAAGTATTGCTGCCGAAGGCCTTTGCCTGGGCCCGTTCCGCGAAGCCTACGCAGCCCTTAACGAGCGGCGTTTGGCGCGGCGATTGGGCCAGTGACGATCAGCTCTCCACCATGATGCGCGTCCAGCTGAATAACTCGGACATCGTCTCTTTCCACGATTACAACGATGCGGCAAAGTTCGAAGCGCGTATCTTGTCGCTCAAGCGCTACGGCCGCCCGATTCTTTGCACGGAGTATATGGCGCGCGGGAACAAGAGCACTTTCGAAGGCTCGCTGCCGGTGGCTTTGAAGCATCGTGTGGCGGCTTATAACTGGGGTCTCGTGCAGGGTAAATCACAAACCCATTTGCCGTGGGACTCCTGGAAGCAACCCTACACCGGCGGCCGTGAGCCCGCTATTTGGTTTCATGAGGTCTTCCGGGAGGACGGTACGCCGTATCGTGAGGCCGAGGTGCGGCTGATTCGCGAACTAACCAGGAAAGCCAATCCCTAATCGGCCCTCCGGAGCTTGATTATACTGGGGCATATCAAGATGAAACTTGCTTTACTTTTCGCTTTCGCCACCGCAGCCCTGGCCGACGATGCTTTCGAAGGGCAGGTGCTGCCGCTCTTGAAGGCGCGTTGCCTGTCGTGCCACAGCGCGCGGGTGAAGCAAGGTGGCTTATCGCTCGAGACGCGCGATGATCTGCTCACCGGGGGCAAGACGGGCGCAGCGATCATGCCGGGCAACGCGGTGGATAGCCTACTGATGTCGTTGGTGATGACCGGAAAGATGCCCATGGGCGGCAAGGCGCTCTCTGCCGATGAAGTGGCGATGTTGCGGCGCTGGATTGAAGCGGGGGCGCTGAAGCAGGGCGAACAGGTGGTGACGCGGCTGGTGGCGGAGCGCGAAGTGCTCGGTCCGGTGCTGGGGGCGAAGTGCTTGGTGTGCCATGGGCGGCGGGAGCAGCGAGCGGGACTCGACTTACGCACGCGGGCGTCGATGTTGCGGGGTGGCAAGAGCGGACCGGCGATCGTGCCGGGCCAGCCAGACGAGAGCCTGCTAGTGAAGCGTATTGCGTCGCAACAGATGCCGCCGCCCGCATTGCAGGAGCAATACTGCGTCCGCACGGTGGATAGCGGTGAACTGGAAAAATTGAAGCAGTGGATCGCGCAAGGGGCGCGGGTGGACGCCGACCGTGCCGCCCCGGTTGATCCGCGCAACGACGCCGCCGTTCCTGCTGCGGCTCGTAACTTCTGGTCATTCCGTGCGCCCATGCGGCCCACGGTACCTGCAGCCAAAGGCGGCCGGACGCCGATTGACGCCTTTCTGCTAACCGCGCTCGAGCCGAAGAAATTGACTTACTCGGCGGAGGCGGGGAAGCTAACTCTCATGCGGCGGGCTTACTTTGACTTAACCGGTTTGCCGCCCACGCCGGAAGAGGTGAAGGCCTTTGCGGCGGACCAGCGCGCTGATGCTTACGAGCGTTTAGTGGACCGGCTATTGGCTTCGCCGCGCTACGGTGAGCGGTGGGCGCGCTATTGGTTGGATGTGGCGGGTTACTCCGATAGCGAAGGGGGCGTGTCGAGTGATGCCGTGCGCCCGACGGCTTGGCGCTATCGGGATTACGTGATTCGCGCGTTCAATGCCGATCGGCCTTACAACGAGTTTCTCACCGAGCAGTTAGCGGGCGATGAGATGTTCGATTATCGGGCATCGAAGCCATATACGCCGCGGCAGGCTGACTTACTCGCGGCGACCGGTTTCTTGCGGCTGGCACCGGACTCTACTTACAGCACGGAGCAGAACTTTCTGCCCGAACGCTTTGACGCAGTGGCGGCTGAGATGGAGATTTTAGGTACGGCGGTGATGGGGCTTTCGCTGGGCTGTGCGCGGTGCCATGACCATAAGTACGATCCACTGCCGCAGCGTGACTATTACCGGGTGAGTGCAATATTTCAGACCGCGCTCGATCCTTACGATTGGCGCATTCCCTCCATGGAATGCGGCGGCGTCGGGGCAAAGTGCGAGGAAAAGAATCTGCGGTTTCTGCCCGATCTGGAGTCGGAAGAGACAAAGGCGGCTTTAGCTTTTAATGCGCCACTCGAACGGCAGATGGCCGAAATCGAGCGGCAAGTGGAAGAAGCGGCAATGCCTTACCGGGAGAAGTCTGGTAAGCCAGTGGCGACGGTGGACGAGTTAGTGAAGCAATTCGATGATTTTAAGAAACAAGCCGGTGAGTTACGGAAAGGTTTGGCGAAGATACGGACGTCGCTGAAGCCAGCCCCGGGTTATCGGGCGCTGTTCGATATGGGGGGCGATCCGACACCGGTGCGAATTCTGCTTCGCGGGGACGCGAATAATCCCGGGCCGCTGGTAGAGCCGGGCCCGCCTTCGGTATTATCCGTCGGCATACCGCCATACCGGGTAGAAAAGCCGGTGCATGAAACCGGGACGAGCGGGCGGCGCTTGGCATTCGCGAAGTGGCTAACGGCACCGGGGCACCCCCTCACCGCGCGAGTGATCGTGAACCGGATTTGGCAGCAGCACTTTGGCGTGGGCATTGTGAAAAGCTCAGGTAACTTCGGCAAGATGGGCACGCCACCAGTGAATCCAGCATTACTGGATTGGTTAGCCACCGAGTTTGTCGAGAGCGGCTGGAGCATCAAAAAGCTGCACCGGTTAATCATGACTTCGTCGGTCTACCGGCAAACCTCCTTAATCAGTGAGCGTGCTCTGGGCGAGGACCCGGCGAACACTCTGCTATCGCGATTTCCGCTGCGGCGCTTGGATGCGGAGGCGGTGCGCGACGCGGTGCTGAAGGCGGCGGGACGGCTGGATGAAACCGAGTTTGGTCCACCCGCGGCCGTCGACGTGAAGCCGGATGGCGCGGTGCTCCCCAAGGCGGGTAAGTTGGGCTACCGGCGGAGCATTTACGTGCTGCAGCGGCGGTCGACCCCGGTAAGTTTACTCGATGCGTTCGATGCGCCGTTTATGAGTCCGAATTGCGTGCGGCGAGGGGAGTCGATTGTAAGTTCGCAGGCATTGCAGCTGATGAATGGGGAGCAGATTCGCGAGAGTGCGCGGTATTTAGCCGGTCGCGTGATGGATGGCGCCGGCCTGGACATGCGGGCACAGGTGGACCGCTTATATCTGGCGGTACTTTCGCGGCCACCCTCTGCGCCGGAACTAGAGGCGGGAGTGAATACTTTGAAGGCCATGACGGAACAGTGGAAAACGCACTATGCCGCCACGCCGCCCCCGGAGCCATTGGCCGCCACTGCGGCGCACATGGCGTTAGCAACTTTGGCCCATACCATGCTTAATTCAGCGGAGTTTCTGTATGTCGACTAGCCGGCGTGATTTTCTATCGCGGATGTCCGATGGGCTGTATGGGGCGGCGCTCTCGTCGTTGCTGGCGGCCGACGGGCGGCCCATGGTGTACGATTTGAAGCCCAAGTCGCCGCCGCTACCCGTAAAAGCCAAAGCAGTGATCCAGTTATTCATGAATGGCGGACCCAGCCAGATGGACTTACTGGACCCCAAGCCTTTGTTAGCGAAATATGCGGGGCAATCACCGAGCCGGGACTTAGCCAGCCAGATCCGGCAAGTGCGCGACGCGGGCGGCATGATGCCTTCGCCGTTCAAGTTTCAGAAGTACGGGCAAAGTGGCATTGAGGTATCGGAGTTACTGCCGCACTTAGCCAAGAGAGTGGACGACATTGCGGTGATCCGGTCAATGTTTACGACGCACATTGCCCATGACTTTGCCCTGTTCATTTTTCACACCGGCCGGATGATTCCGGGCCGCCCTACCTTGGGTTCGTGGGTGACTTACGGCCTGGGCAGCGAGAATCAGAATCTGCCGGCTTATGTCGTGCTGGATGACCCGAAGGGTCTGCCGATTAACGATATTCAGAATTGGCAGGCGGGATATCTGCCGGGAATATATCAGGGGACGCGCGTACGCTCGGAGGGGATGCCGCTGTTGAACTTGAAGCCGGACGAAGAGTATCCAGCGGGGATCGATGACCTGAGCCGGACCATGCTGCACCGGATGGACACGGCGCATCGGGCGAGCCGGCCGTCTCAGCCTGACTTAGACGCGCGCATTTCGACTTACGAGCTAGCGGCGCGAATGCAATTGGAAGCGACCGATGCGCTGGACCTTGCAAAAGAAAGCGAGGCGACGAAAGAACGCTATGGCTTGAACGATGATGCCACCGCCACTTATGGCAAGCGTTGTTTGATGGCGCGGCGGCTAGTGGAGCGCGGCGTGCGGATGATTCAAGTCTTTACCGAAGGCAACGTGTGGGACCACCACACTGACTTGCGAAAGAACCTCACTTACTGCTGTAAGAAGACCGATCAGCCGATTGGGGCTTTGCTGGGAGACTTGAAGGAACGCGGCTTGCTGGATAGCACGCTGGTGGTGTGGGGCGGAGAGTTCGGGCGGCTGCCCATTGCGCAGTCACCGGGACCCACGGCGGGCCGCGATCATAACCCGTCAGGCTTTACGACCTGGATGGCGGGCGGCGGTGTGAAGGGTGGCACGGTGTTTGGGTCCACCGATGAGATTGGCTATAAGGCGGCAGAGGATCCAGTGAGTGTGCATGACTTTAATGCGACGATCCTGCACCAATTGGGGCTCGATCATCGGCAGTTAGTCTTTCATCGTGAGGGGCGTAATGAGCGAATTACCGATGAGTATCCCGTCCGGGTGTTGAGTAAGATTTTGAGTTAGCGGAGGGTCGGCGACGCCGAAGCAGTTACAATACTCCAATTAATGGCGAAACTCCAAGCCGCTTGAAACGTTTGTTTTTAACAAGATCGCCGGGTTCGTATTCGGAATAAATTGTTTTGCAGCAGTTAGGCGGCGCGGGCGGTGTCTGGGGCCTGGGCAGGATTGCCGCAGCAGCGTTTGTATTTGAGCGGACTGCCGCAGGGGCACGGGGCGTTACGTCCGGCAGTTTGCGTGTTTTGGGCCGGTTTCGAGACCGGCTGCGGGGTATGGGCGACTTGATGGAGTTGGAGGTCGCGGTCGAGGCGGTCGAACTGGACCTCGGTGAGGGTGGTTTCACGGACCGTAGGGCGTTGCGCTTCGACGAGTTTGACGATTTCCATGGCGGCTTTGAGTCTTACGGATGCCGGGGCAGATTCGTCACTCAAAATGTGTCGAAAAGTGTCGAGTGCGAGGTCAGCGAGGCCGCCGAGTTCGTCCAACAGACAATCGGTACGTTGCTGGCGGGCGGCGAGCAGGGCGCGGGCGAAGTCAGGGTGTTTTTGGGTCCAGAGATGGACGGTAGACCGGTGGATGCCGGCCTCTTTGGCGGCGGCGGAGATGGATTGGCCTGCGACGAGAGCCTGAAGCACGCCCTGCTGAACGGCAGTGAGCGTGTCGAAGTTGGATGATTCGGTAGGCATGGTGTTCCTGTTATTAGATTACGCCCCCGGATCTAATCGGCTCAAGTCGAAAGCTAGTTAAGTAGCTGATAGGAAAGAGGAGATGCTGATCAAAATTCGTAG
>JANLPT010000021.1:0-2423 GCA_031367405.1 Bryobacteraceae bacterium | reverse complement strand
GCGAAGGCGTTTTCGTTGGACGTGTTGCTGTGGATGTTTACCGAATCCACGCCGTCAATGTACACCGAATTCGAACCCAGCCGCGCGCCGCCCGATGAGATGTTCTGCGTACCCCGTCCTAGTGCTCCCGCATCGTTCAAGGGACCCGACGTGCCCGGCGACAGCGCCAACAGCTGCGTAAAATTGCGCGACGACAGCGGCAATTCCTTCACCGCGTTCCCGTCCACCACGCGCCCCAAAGCAGCGGACTCCGTCTGCAGCAACGGCGCCGCCGCCGTCACCTCGATCTTCTCGCTGACGCCCGCCGGCTTCAGCACCACGTCCACCGCGATCCGCTCCGTCACCCCCAGCACTGCCTTGGCCGCGCTCGTCGCGAAGCCCGTCGCCGAAACCTCGATGCGGTATTCGCCAGGCGCCAGAAACGGAAACGAGTATTGGCCGGAGGCCGAGGCGTTGGTCTCGCGCCGCTCGGCGGTGGAGGCGTTCACCGCCAGCACCTTGGCCTGCGGCACCGCCGCTCCGCTTTGGTCGGCAACCGTTCCGCTAATGGTGCCGCTGGTCTGCGCCAGCAGCATGGCCGATGTGTACAATGCCACGCTGAATAATCGAATCAAAATTTATATACCCCCATCACCTACGCCATTTCCAATCCCGAAATGCTGCCGTTGCTGCTGCCAAAGCTATCGCTTTCAATCCCCAGGCGTCGCAACATACTCACAAAAAGATTGCTAAGCGGCGCATTGTTGTCTCGCTTAAAGGCAAGATGCTGTCCGTGCCGGAAGCCGCCGCCGGCCAGCAGGATCGGCAGGTTCGAATTGTCGTGGACGTTGGCGTCGCCTAAGTTACTGCCGTAGAGCACCATGGTGCGGTCCAGTAACCGTTCGCCGCCTTCTTGCTTGCTGGCGAGATTGGCGAAAATCTTACGCAATAGCGCGATCTGCTGACGATCGGCCGCTTCCAGCTGCTTCACTTTCTCCACCGCCTGCCCGTGGTGAGTTAGGTTGTGATAGCCCTCAGTCGTCATCTGCTGATCGTGTAACTTAAACACCGGAGTTAGGAACGCATCGGCCATCAGCGTGACGATGCGCGTCGAATCGGACTCGAACGCCAGTTGCGCCATGGACAATAGTAAGTCGCATTTCTCAAAAAAGAACTTCTTGTCGGCAATGTCAGCCGGCGGCGGCTGGGTGGCTTTAGGTTTAGGGCGCAATTCCCATTCGCGGGCGGCCTGCAGACGCTCCTCCACCTCGCGCACTGAGGTGAAGTATTGGTCCAGGCGCGCCTTATCCGTCCCGCCCAGATTGCGGCTAAAGCGCTTCGTTTCATCCAGCAAAGTGTCAAGAATGCTGCCACGCTCTTCGAGCTTGTGGAGTTGCCGGGCCACCGACGCGGCATCGCCCTGAATAAACATCTTCTCGTACAACGCCGCCGCGCTATCTTCGGCGGGCAGCAACACCCCATCGCGCGTCCAGGAAAGGCTGCGGTTGCCTTTATCGATATTGACGCCGAGATTCAGCGAAGCGAACCGGGTTACTTGGCCTAGCTTGTCGGCGGCAAACTGGTCTAGTGAAATCTGATTACGAAAGCCGCTCTTAAACGCGCCGCGTGCCGACGTTAGAAAGCAGTTATCGGTGCTGTGGCCACCGGTGACGCCGGGGTGCGAAAGTCCACTGAATACCGTAAAGTCCTGGCGATAATCGGCTAGCGCGGTTAGGTAGGGCGACAGCTCGTAATCGCGTCCGGCGGTCTGCGGAAAGAATAGCTTCGGCAGCACGCCTAGATTATTGGCGATGATCAACATGCGCCGCGGTACCGGCGGGTCGGCCGCGAACACGGGAGTCATACACTCCAGCGCCGGCAGAGCCAGAGTAACTCCTATCCCGCGCAGCATTTTACGACGGCCAATCCGCGATGAGTAAGTCATGACTTACAAAACCCCCAGAAAGATCTTACTTTGCACCAAAGCGAGCATCAGGTCGCGCCCGCGGTAGCCGCCGCCGGCACACGCATCCAGCATCCGCTCGATCTCAAGGCGATCAGCGAAACGAACCGGCGTGCCGGTCGAGTAAATGGTGAGCTGCTGCAGAAGATTGCGCGCCAGTTGCCGCGGATTCGCCGCCAGAATCGCCTTTAGTTCGCGAATGTCCCGGAAGCGCCGGCCATCGCTGAGTTGCCCACTCGCATCCACCGCTGCGGCCAGCGTATAAGCAAAATCATGACCAGCCGGGTCAATACCGGTGATCCGTTCGCCTTGCTCCAAGCCGCGATAGCGCGTACGCCAGGCACCCATCACGTCAAAATTTTCGAGCGCCAACCCGACCGGGTCGAACTTCGCATGGCAAGCCGCGCAACTGCTCGACTTGGTATGCAAAGCCAACTGATCGCGAATCGTCTGCGCGCCCCGGATATCGGGCTCCACGGCC
>JANLPT010000406.1:0-3461 GCA_031367405.1 Bryobacteraceae bacterium | reverse complement strand
CGCCCGATCGGGCCGGAAATGACCTGCATCGGGCCTGCGCTGTCATCCCGCCACTGGCCGACCCGGATTCTTGCCATGCCGCTCCGCCCGGTGGGGAACAGGGCGCTGTGCCAGCCGAACAGGCGGCCCACAGTCAGCGGCTGATCGTAGTGGGTCGTTGCGTCCAGCATGACCTCGACGATCCCCTCGACATCGCGGTCCTTCGGGGCCAGCGCGCCAACGTCGATCCCGAGGCGACGCGCGATCGAGGACCGCACCTGCGTCACATCAAGCACCTCGCCCTCGATCTCGCTCGTCTTGACGACATCCATGGTCAGGGTCTGCAGGACGGCTTCCTCGCGCAGCTTGAAACCGAGCGCTTCCATGCGGCCGACAAGACGACCCTGGTCATGCCGCACCGCCGCCAGCGGTGCAGCGATGGCCGCGTCCTGCCAGACCAGCTGTGGCCAGGCGGCATTCTGCCAGATGTACATCCTCACGATCTCCGCAATCCGTGCGGCGATCATGGGGATTATTTGCCGCATCGGCAAGAGAGTTTCGTCGCAAGAATTGCGGAGAATAGTGCGGGCAATCTCCGCAAGGCGCCGCGCTGAACGGGAACCGATCGGCCATGTCCGACCCATCCGGCCCGTTGCGGCTGCATGAAGCGCACACGACATTCGGTCTGTTGGCATCAGGGCAATCTGCACGGGAGGTTCTCCGGACGAAGAAGCGGGTTATGGGGCGGCGATGACGGTCGAGGGCGGGTGCGCACCTGCGAACCGCGCACCCAAAGGTGCGAACCCAGAAAAAATGGTTGACGCTAGGGCAGCGTTGCGCTCTTGCCCCCCGCATACGCCTCAAGCCCGGGTGGAACCAAGGCCGGGGGGTGAGCCTCGATCAGAAACGATCCGGGGGATCGTTTCCGAGGTGAACGCGGGGCGCGGTCTGTGCGACGAGCCGGGAGCCAAGGGAACCGATCCGATCCGATCCGCACAAGTCTTCCGAGCATATGAAATATATGCCCTGAAAGTGTTGCATCTGTCGCGCCCGAAGTTCGACGTGTTTTCCCGTCATAGCAACGTGCCCGACCCGGTCTCAATCGGTTTGACCACGTTCTTATCCGCCGCCCTTTTCGGCGCGCTCGCCTTGTGCCCTGTTTTCTCCAGTGCATTCAGATGCTTGGCGATGGTGAGGAGGGACGCCGCCCACCGGCGCCACGCGGTCGATCGCACCACCCCGGCGCGGATGCAAACCTGCCGCCAGCGCACACCCTCGGCCCGCAGCCAAACGATCCGCGCATCTTCGGGGTCGAGCCAGGCCAGCCAGTCGAAGCATTCCTCCATGCGGGTGATGGCAGCCGCGCTTGGGATCACTCGCATCGGGGCCTCGGGCGTGTAGCCGTAGGCGTGCTTCACTTCGTGCACCGCCGGCGGCCAAGACGAGCCATCACCACGGGGGCGATCCTTTTCCGGCAGGAGGCGCAGGGTGTATGCGGCTTCCTTGAAGCGATCCTCAATGTCGCGGGCGCGGATAGAAAGTTGAATTGCTTGCGTCTGGGGGAAGTTGATAGCAATGATGAGAGTGAAGTAGCACAGCGGGTCCAACAACATGATAGATCAAAATATTCAGCCAATCTGGAATCCGATTACCGGCATCACCGAACTTGAGGCCGATCCTCAAGCTTTGAGTGCGTCCGAAGTCCCGGGAATTAAGGCCGTATGGACCGATCAGAAAACACGACTCAAAGGCACAAGCCAACTCTCGGATTTCACAGAACGGCTAAGCCGAGAATGGGCAATCGAAACGGGCGTCATCGAAAACCTTTATGAGATCGAACGTGGTGTCACCCAAACTCTGATTGAGCGTGGCTTCCAAGCCGAACTCTTGAGCCATGGCTCGACGAACCGCCCGCGCGAGTATGTTCTTCAGTTGTTGCGAGATCAAAAGGACGCACTCGATGGAGTCTTTGATTTCGTAAGCAGCAGACGGGCTTTGTCCGTTTCTTACATCAAAGAGCTTCATGCGGCCTTGCTGCGCAGTCAAGACGTGACCGAAGGCGTTGACGCACAGGGACGGCATGTCGATATCCCACTCATCAAGGGCGCTTGGAAGACCCAAGCGAACTCCCCGGTTCGCGACGGCGTTACCTATTATTACTGCCCGCCGGAACATGTCGCAGTCGAGATGGACCGGCTTGTCGCCGTTCACGCCGACCACATCGAGAAATCCGTTCCGAGCGAAGTTCAGGCAGCGTGGCTTCACCACCGCTTCACGCAAATTCACCCGTTTCAGGATGGCAACGGGCGCGTTGCCCGCGCTATCGCCTCGCTTGTCCTTGTAAAGGACGGACTCTTTCCGCTAGTCGTCACGCGCGATGATAAGCCGGGTTACCTGGACGCCCTAGAGGCCGCCGACAATGGCGATCTAAAGCCGTTAATTGATATGATCGCTAAATTGCAGATCGCTCAGTTCCGCAAAGCCACTGCAATTTCAGAAGCGATCCTTGTTCAAGACGATGTAACGGCAATTCTTGGTGGTTTGCTCAAAGCGGCAGATAAAGTCGCAGCAATACAACTTGAATCTCTGAGAGGTGTTTTCACGTTGGCAGAGGCGTTACAAGACGATTTGGGTATGCGATTGCTGTCGATTGCGCCCGACATCACCACGGCGCTCCGGAAAGTTCTTGCGGGTGGAACGGCGTTCGTGTCGCGCTCCATTCCGGACACGAGCCACTATTTTCGGGCACAAGTCATCGAAAATGCGAAGCTCCATTTACACTATTTTGTGGACACGGCCGAGTATCGATCTTGGATTGCGCTGAATATGAACTGGTCACGGCGTTCACGACTTGTATTCGCCATTCATGGTATCGGAAAACCGTTCAATGGTAGTTTGATTTGCGCACCATTTATGGAGATGCGGGACACCGACGAAGAAGGGCAGGTGCGGTCGGCTTTCGTGCCTGTTGCAGAGGAGGGCTTCGTGTTTTTCTACAACGAGTCCAGAGATAGACTAATAGACCGATTTCAGCCATGGCGCGAAAATGTTTTGAAAGTCGCTCTCAAGGAGCTTACGCAACACCTTTAATTACCGCCGACGAAATAGAACGTTTCGAGCAGGCCCATGAGATCAACCGGACACGGAGCGCCGGGCCCGGCGCGCCAGGCAGATACGACTGGGACGGCTTCCATATTGCTGTGATGAAACGCATCCACAATCACGGTCTCCCCGCCACCCAGACGGCGCTGATTGTCGAGATGCAGGAGTGGTTCATCGCCAATTCCACGCACGGTTCCGCGCCGGACAAAAGCACCATCCGGCAGCGGATCAAGGTGATTTGGCACGCCCTGAAAGCTGCATGACGCGGATGGTCGCGATTCTGCGCGAAGCCGCAAACAGCCGCATTGGGCCGCAAATAGTACCGGATTAATTACCTTTTTGTTTCCCCCGGTTTCCCCCTGAATTCCGGAACCCTTCGA
>JANLPT010000381.1:0-5809 GCA_031367405.1 Bryobacteraceae bacterium | reverse complement strand
GGCTGTGACTGCCGTAACCTAAGTTGCCGCCTGCGGCAATGAGCGAAACCCCCGCGGCAACTTGCACCGGCGTGGCGCGGTTCGTGGTAGTCCCGTCGCCAAGCTGACCCCACCCATTATAGCCCATCGCCCACAGCGTCCCATTCGTCTTTACGAACAGGCTGTGACTGCCGCCTGCGGCGACCTGCGACACACCCGCAGCCACTTGCACCGGTGTCGCACACTGCGTGGTGGTCCCATCTCCGAGCTGACCGTAGCCGTTGTAACCCATCGCCCACAGCGTTCCATCCGTTTTCACAAACACGCTGTGGCTGCCATAACCGGGATCGCCGCCCGCGGCGGCTTGCGCCACTCCGGTCGCCACTTGCACCGGGGTTAGACGCTGCGTGGTGGTGCCGTCGCCTAGCTGGCCCCACCCGTTGTAACCCATGGCCCACAACGTTCCGTCGGTTTTCACGAACAGAGTGTGACTGCCACCCACGGTCACTTGCGCCACTCCGGTCGCCACTTGCACCGGGGTCAGACGCTGCGTGGTGGTGCCGTCGCCCAACTGGCCGTAGCTATTGTAGCCCGTCGCCCAAAGAGTCCCGTCCGTCTTAATGAACATGCTATGGATGCCGTATTGTGGAGTGCCGCCCGAGGCAACTTGCGACACACCGGTCGCCACTTGCACCGGAGAGCCGCGGCTGGTGGTGGTGCCGTCACCAAGCTGACCCCAGCCGTTGTAACCCACCGCCCAAAGCGTCCCATCCGTCTTCACAAACAAAATATGATGGCCGGCAGCGACTTTTACCGCACCGCTTGATCCGAGCGGAGTGGTTCCCTGCCCGTTGTCATTGTTACCCCAGGCCGCGATAAAACTGGTCGCCAGCGACGCCACATTCACGATGGAGTTGCCGGTCACAGAAGAGAACCCATAGTTACCCGCTAGGGCGCGTGTCAGTTCGTTCCCGCCAATGGCCCGGACCCCCATTTGCTCGTAGGCAAAAAGGCGTCCCGCCCCGGTGGTCGAAGTGCCGCTCGCCAGTTGCTGACCGTTGTAAAGTCCAGCAGTCGCTTTGACGACCCCAGTGGTTAAGCCAATCCCCGCCTGACGGGTGCCGAGGAACCAATACCACAGGTCCAGAAGCTGGGCGTCCGCGATGGGGCCGGAACTCACCTGGAAGGCGGGATCGGGGCCGGACGCCGGGACGGTGATCCAGTGGACGCCGAGCAGATTCCGGCTGTCTTTCGCGAGCGCCTCGACCTGGACTTGGGCAAAATTCACCGACCAGTCGGCAGCCATGTTCCAGGTCAGATGGCGCGAGACATCGGTGGGTTGATTCGCGCCGATGTTGGCACTCGTCCCCTCCATGAAGGTGCTCATCACCACGACCTCGTTCAGCGTATTGCCACCGTCCTTGAAGGCCAGCGCCCCCGTGGTCACCGTGGGGCTGTCGGCGTCGGTCACCTGGTAGTCGATATCCATCCACGAAGTACCCTGGCGCTGCGCGGCGGAAAGCACAACCGGCTGCGGGATCGCGGGAGGAAGCGCCGAGTTCTGAACGCTGGAGTATTCCCGCTCGTGAACCCGGATATGGGTGGTATCGCTGCTGATCGCATAGAGGTTGCCTTTCTTGCTCACGGCAAACCCACCATCCGCGCGAAAATCTCCATCATAAAAGTTGGCGATATTCGTAAAGGCGGAATCGTACACGTAAAGATACGAGTTATAATAATACTGTCCCAGAAACAGACCGTCCGGCGAAATCGCAAAAGGCCGATCAGGATAGTTCGCCACCCCTGCCCGCTTAAAGGTCCCATCTTCACCAAAGACCCGGAGATACCAACTGCCACTGTTGGTGCCGACACAGACTTCTCCTTTTGGCGACCAGGCAATCGCCAGCGGATTTCCACTGGGAAACTCATCAGCCAGACTACCCAGTTGCCCCCATTTTCTGACAAAGGTGCCCGTGGAATCGAAGACCTGAACCCGGTTGTTGCCGGGATCGCAGACATAGACCCGGCTGGCCTTGTCCACCGTGATCATGGCGAAGCCGCCGGTTCCTGCGAGGTTGAATTGTCCATTGCCCGACCCCGATGCGCCCCACTGCCGGAGAAAGGTGCCGCTGGGATCGAAAACCTTCACCTTCGAGTCGCCACGATCCAGCACATAGACATTTCCCGAAGGATCGCAGGCGAGACCCACGATATAGCCAAACGTGGCCGTAAAGCGCCGGACAAAGGTTCCGCCCTCGGTGAACTGGAGCACCTTCGTCACATTGCCGCCGTTCACTTCCCCGACATAGACTCCGCCGGTCCCGGTGGCGATGGAGCGGAGGGCGTTGTTCGTCGGGCTGGCGAATTGCAGCTCGGCGTAGCGCCACGTATCCTGAGGCATTTGCTGGGCCAGGGCGGCGGCGGCGCAGCAGCAAAAGACGACGGCAGCGAGGAGGCTGGCGAGCGGTGAGGAAGAGGAACGAGTGATCATGGCGGTGTCGGGTGAGGCGTTAAGAGAGCAGTGGAAAAATTTTGGGAAACTGAAAATTGGGTGTCATTTGGCGGCTTTGATTTTCGGACAGGATTCACAACCAGTGGTGTCGCGCGACACCGTGGTGTTGAAGTCCGCGTCCAGCCCCCGGTTCGTGGAAAGCCGGATCTCCCGACGGTTCTGGAGCGTGGCCTGATCCTTCGCGAAACTGCGGTAGGCGCGAAGCCCGCCATCCAGATAAAAGACAGGAGCCGCGAGATTTGCAGGGAGCGCCTTTTCGATATTTTCGTATTGTTCTCCCGCTTCACTCGCAACCAGCACGCGGGATGGGATGCCTCTTTTTGCCGTCTCCGTAGTCAGGATTCGGGAGAATTCACTCACCCAATCCGCACCCAGCGCCAGCCGGCTCGCACCGGGAATGTTTTTGCCAGCGCTCCCAGCGGACGCCACCTCGATCACCAGCCATTCGTCCTGCCGCGTCCCAAAGAATTCCAGCGGTGACACACTCGCCGGACGGACGGTGCCCACTCCGGGGCCATCCAGCGGCAAACGCATCTGCGTCCAGGCCCGCAAACCACCCTGCAATACTTGCGTCGAGGCAAAGCCCGCAGCCCGCAGCGCCAGAGCCTCGCGCACGAGCGATTCGTCGTCGCTGCCCTTGTCAATCAGAATCAGCTTCCTGGCTTTCAAGGAAGCGATCCCTTTGAGCACGCGGACCGGCCAGTTTACCGAACCAGCCACATGGCAAAGATTGAAATCCCCCGGCTCCCGGACATCCGCCAGCATCACGCTCTCATTTCCGCGCATCCCGAAAGCGTCTTGCGGAGAAATCAGAATCGCTTCCCCGGGGATGCCCGCCACCGAGGGGTGAATTTGATCGGCAGCGGCAACCTCGCCCGCCCAGTGCATCGCAATGACCGAGTCCTTCTCACGATCCGTTTCGATCAGCACTTCAATGTCGAAGTGACCCGGTTTAGGCGGGCGGAATTCCAGCAGCACAGTCCCGTCGCTTTTCGCGGCCACGGTCTTCGGAAAGCCCAAAATCCGCGTGCAGGAACAGGACGCGCTGACACTCTTGATCGCGATGGGCTTGTCGCCAGGATTGGAAATCGCCGCCTGCCGGCTCGCGACCTCTCCGGCTCGAACGCCAGTGAAATCGAAAGCCGATGGTTTAGCAGCCCCGGCAATCGCCGTGGAGACGATGATCTCCTCGCTATGCGTCGGGGCCGATGCCTTGTTGGTGTTGTCCGCGACGACACCCGAAGGAGGAACCGCATCCGATTCTGGCACAGCCCCAAATGCGGTGCCGCAGAACAAAACGAAGAGGCTCCCGCGGATGAGGCGGCAAACTGACCGCGAACGATTTAACATCGGAAACATAAGATACTATGCATGGGGTAGGGACATGCGACGCTCGGATCGCACCCATTGGGGGCGAGTTAAAGATTTTTTGCAAGCGCGAATTTAGAAAGTATTCGGAGACTAAAAAAACACGGGATGTTGGGTCGAGATTCAGGCTCAAGCAGCGGCGCAGGTTGCGGGCGCCAGATTTTGAGAAGCGGAGGAAATCTCTTCCCGAGACCGCCTCCCACTTGGTTTGGGGGACAATCACTCCAATTCCATGAGGGGCTGTTTTTCGCACCTTACACTTTTTCACACTCCACACGCGGCCTGATACGCGCCAACAACCCGGCTACAACGTGCTTCACTCAGGCTACTTACATCGGCATCACCCGCACGGAAACGAGGCGAAATCAGGGCTTCAAAAGGTGTAAGGTTGAGGCGTCACTTTACACCGACTTTACACCCCGCGTGCGGACGAACCCGATGATGCGCTCGATCATCGGTGCGGTGATTTGAAGCTCCGTGAGACGCAGGACGTGCCAACCGACCAATGCCGCTTCGAGATACTTCTCGATGTCGGCAGCGAAGCCTTGCGGGCGATTGTGACGCCCTTGAATCCAGATGCCGCCTTCGATCTCGACGAGCGTGCGGCTCTCGATGTGCGCGAAATCCGCACGCCATTTGCGCTCGGGATGGAAGACGAACTCGCGTTCCAGTTCCGGGCCGCCGAGCCCGCGCCAGTAGAGCGCGAACTTCGCTTCGAGGCGCGACGACGGAGTCTTGGGGCGGTAGCGGAGGCGTGGCATGGCCTCTGCGCGGCGTCAAAGCTCAGAGCAGCTTCTGCTGGCGCGGGTCTTCGATCTCGCTCTCGATTTCGTCGCTGATCGTCTTGGCGATGCGGCACGTCACCTTCAGCTTGGTCGGCTGCGCGCCGCGGTCGAAGGTGGCTTTGAAGGCGACAGCGAATTTGCCGTCATCGTCCGCCGCGTCCTCGGCTTCGCGCCAATGGGCGCTGAGCAGTTCGCGGATGTGGTCGAGGGCTTTCTGTTGTTCGAGGTCTTGGATTTCAGCGGTCATAGCGAGGTGTAGATTTCAATGATGGGATGGAGGTCTCGTTTCAGCGCGGCGCGCTTTTCTTCGTCGGCGGTTTTGAGCCAGCCGCTGTCCTTGAGCCGCGCGAAGAACGCGACGATGCGGTTCACATGCGGGTGGACGTTGTCGATGCCGGCGTCGGTGTCGTCCGCCTCCAGTTCGCCGGGTGTGAGAAGACGGCCCGCCTGAATGCTGCGGGCAAAGCGCCGGACCGAGACGAGCGCGCCCGCCTCGCGTTGATTTGCGGCGACTTCAATCCAGCGCCTTTGCTCGTCGTTGTCCTTGATCTTCGCGACCTTCTTGTGGTGCTCCCAACTCACGCCTTCGTTGCGCAACGAAGGCGGCACGCGGCGAGCGACGTAGGCGTAGTTTTGCAACGTGGCGACATCGAGGCCGGTGAGCTGTGCCGCTTCGGCGTAGAGCCAGCCGGCCACGGTCCTGGCCTCGGGGATTTCCGCAAACAGCGTCATCTGCCCGTTGCGGCTTTCGCCATAGACCAGCCAGTCGCCGATCACGAACCCGGCGCATCGCATGGCGGTTCCGATCCGCCGACCCATCGTGCGCCATTCGGCGAGTGTCAGGGGCTGCGGGATGTCGAGAGCGAGCGGGCTGAGCGCGTCCTCGTGTGGCAACGCGATGAGGTCAGTGCTCACGGCGGCGGAGGCTGGATTTGCGGGCTTGGGCATACGCGACGCGCGCCGTCAACGAACGCATCGCCCGCGAAGGCGGCAGACCGATCTTCTGCGCGAGTTCGACGCACCGTTTGCTGACGGCGGCGCGCGTCAGGCCGTGGCGCCGGGCGATCTCGGTCATCGAGTCGCCGAGGAACGACACGCCCGAGGCGAGCGCCAGGCATTCGAGCGCGAGCTTCGCGTTTTTCTGGACGAGCAGTTCGCCGAGCAG
>JANLPT010000246.1:0-9679 GCA_031367405.1 Bryobacteraceae bacterium | reverse complement strand
CCACGCACGTAGTTTATTGGCACCGCGAAATTCAATCCTTCGGATTCGCGCAGTTTGAACGTTACGATACCGATAGCCTGTCCTCGATCATTGAGTAATGGACCGCCGCTGTTTCCGGGATTTACCGAAGCGTCTGTCTGTATCACTTTAAAACCCGCCCCTGTTGGATCGTCCCGAAGCGCACTGACAACTCCGGACGTCACAGTTCCTTGAAGACCGCGTGGACTGCCGATTACTGTTACCCGCTCTCCGCTGCGGATTTCATTGGAGTTACCCAGCTCAGCCGTCGGTAGATCAAATCCCGCAATTTTGATAATCGCCAGATCCTTGCGTTCATCAAATGCGAGTACCGATATAGTGTCGAACATTTCGCCGGTAGAGAGCTGGATACCGGCTGTCTTCAAATCGCGAATAACATGGAGGTTTGTTACAATTTTTCCGTCCCCGCTGACGATTAAGCCGCTACCGAGCACTGTTCCAGTTTCGGACTCACCTTTTATCAGCACGACGGCCGGAGAGGTCTTCGCGACAATCGACGGAGTGTCTATCGATTGAGCACTCGCGGCCACGAGGACGGCGAATAGAGCTAAAACTGTACTCGTGGAAAGCGCCATAGCGCCCATCGTACCAAAACGCCACAGAACGATGGACGGGCTCGCAGATGCGCTATTCCGCGAAAGAGGAGAGTCGAAGGGGAATTAACCGCTGTCGTTTACTTATAGTGGATGCAAGCACCGCCAGAACAAGCTGGCGCGAAACGTCTGATTCTTTCGGGGCTGGGAAAAGAGACTAGAGAACGAAGTTCTGTTATCGATATGGAAGGGCCAAGCTCGGGGGGACCCAGCGATGGCCCTCAGAACGGAACATCATCGTCGCCACTGCTTGCCCCAGACCGCAAAGTAGTGGAGCATCCCGGCGGTGGCGAGGTTTTTCCGGCGCTCGGATACCCGGCGATGGTCCCGGCCCGGGTTCGGCCTACGGCTCATTCATGGAGTAAATCGGGACAGTCCGGGAGTCTGGCGGAGTAAATTGCAGTAAGCCGTGGATGGCACGGGTCCCCTGGGTTAAGCTATGGCTTGGGTGAGTAGCGAGTTTGTTCCCACCCTGAAGGACTGGAAAGTGTCGTTAAGAACGCCAGTGACGATAAGAAAACGACGCCATGTGGAGCGAGAGCCGGTACTATTCCCGGAGATGTCTGAGAACCCTTGGACGACTTTGGGGGCGAAGGCAGGAGTGCGCCGGTCTACGCCTTCTGGGCATTCGGGCAGTGGCCTTTCCACGCTGGAACTTTGCGCGGGAGCGGGGGGGCAAGCGCTCGGTTATGAGCAGGCAGGAATTGAGCACGCGGGATTGGTGGAGCTGAGCAAGCACGCATGCGCGACTTTGCGTTTGAACCGGCCGTATTGGAATGTAATCGAACAGGACCTCAACACGTTCGATGGGGCAGCCTTCAAAAATGTAGATATTATTTCGGGCGGTCTGCCTTGTCCGCCATTTTCGATTGCGGGAAAGCAACTCGGAACGAAGGACGAACGGAATCTGTTTCCGGCGATGATTCGGTTAGTGGACCAGATTCGGCCTCGCGCGGTAATGGTAGAGAACGTTCGGGGAATTCTCGACGCGGTGTTTGAGGATTACCGCCAGTATGTTGGCGCCGAACTTCGAAAGCTGGGATATCAGCCGGGCTGGAAGTTGATGACCGCCTCCGATTTTGGAGTTCCGCAACTGCGGCCCCGCGTAGTGTTTGTTGCGGTGCGAAAAGAGTATGCGGAGCATTTTAGCTGGCCCGAGCAAGGGAAGGTCGCCCCGAAACCGGTGGGCGAAGTGCTTTACGACTTAATGGCGGCGAACGGTTGGCGGGGTGCGAGAGGATGGAGCCAGCAGGCTAACGAGATTGCACCGACCCTGGTGGGCGGTTCGTTGAAACATGGAGGACCGGACTTGGGGCCTACCCGGGCCAGGCGGGCATGGGCGACGCTCGGCGTTGATGGACTGGGCATCGCCAATGAAGCGCCAAGCGCGGATTTTGAAGGGACCATGCCGCGTTTGACAGTGCGCATGGTGGCGCGGATCCAGGGATTTCCCGACGAATGGCAATTCGCGGGCGGAAAGACGGCAGCTTACCGGCAAATCGGCAATGCATTTCCGCCGCCGTTCGCCAGAGCGGTTGCTGAGAATCTGAGGACTTGCTTGACTGTTTCGCGGCTGGTGAGTGTGGCGGGATAAATGGCGAGAGGTCAATCGGCGAGAGATCGTCTGAGGGAGCATTTTCTGCTGCACGTTGGCCGCGTGATGGACGGGGATGAGTTACGACCGATTGCCAAGGGCATTAGCGAATGGGCGCGGAGAATCCGGGAACTGCGCGATGAGGAGGGCCTCCAGATTCGAAAGTTTCCGTTGCAGACTGCCGAATTGCTGAAAGAAAAATAAGACCGGCAATGGCCGGGGTGCAGCCGTGGATAGACTAACTCCTGAACGCCGCTCGGACAACATGCGCCGGATTCCGAGCCGGGACACTTCACCCGAAATGATCGTGCGGCGAATGGTACACGGCATGGGTTATCGCTATAGACTCCATGTGCCCGCGCTCCCAGGAAAGCCCGATCTGGTCCTCACACGACTTAAGAAAATCATCGAAGTGAGGGGTTGTTTTTGGCACCAGCATGGCCAATGCGTTGACTCCCATGTACCAAAGTCCCGGCTGAACTATTGGCTTCCCAAGTTACAGCGGAATCAGGAGAGGGATTTCGAGAATCTAGGCAAACTGAAAGGCCTGGGCTGGCGGGTGTTAGTCGTTTGGGAGTGTGAGGTTGGCGACGCCCGACGGCTGCAGACAAGAATGCTACGTTTCCTCAAGAAGTAACTAAGCTTGGTGACCCAACCTTCGAGGGCATCGCAGGCTATCCCCGATCCTTCGCTAACCCGTAGCAACACTTTAGCGTTGACCCTGGTTCGATTTTCGGAACTTACCTCCGCCCGAGGTTTTCCCGAAGAAGCCGCTCATCCAGAGACTATCGGGAACCGGGGAGGGTCAGTAGGTTGGCGTATTGCTGGAAGGGGACCAAGACCGTAAGGCAGTTCAGGCGGTAACCGCTGAGGTCGCCGTCTGCGATGAGGATGACGTCTTGATGGCGGGGGGGGCGGAGCTGTTGGACCAGGGTCCGGTGATGGTGATTTTGTGGTGCTTTGGCTTTTAGGGAGTCGATGGTCGCTTCGGGGAAGCGCTCTTCCAGTTTCACTCTGCCGGATTGGAATTCGTGGTGGGCGCAGGCGGGCCCGGTGTGGGAGCGAGGGGACTTGGACATCTTCAGCGGGCATATTTCTTCTTAGGAATTTGTCTGGCGAAGCAGCATCAGTATGGCTTGTGTCGAAATGTAGTAAATTGGACTCTTAGCCAAGCCTGGAGGTAACCGTTTATGTTCCAACCCCTGCTCGCCCTGGCCACATTCGCCTGGTTAAGCGCGGCCTTCGCCGCCGCTGAAACCGGCATCGTCTGGCACTTCGTTGGCAACTGGACTTACAACGGCAAAGACGTTAGGCCCTACGCCCCCGTCGAGCCTGAGAAATTGGCGCTGCGCTCCGGTAGCGGCGAGATCGTCGTCCTTTTCAATGGTCATTACTACCATCAGCGCTGCCCGAGCCCGACCCAGTGCGCGCCCGCGAAGACGGGCTCATTTGAGGCCAGTGGCTCCGGCACACTGCGGGTGCAGAGTTGGATGGCCAACGCGCTCACTTCCGTCTCCAACCGTCCCGCACTTCAGTTACCGATGTCGCGTGCGGCAGGTTGGCGCGACGCGGTAGTCGCCGTCGGGGCCGACGGCTCGCTCGACCTTAAAGAAGTCCTCTCGGCCGCCCGGCCCCGCCCAATTGCGTTTAAGCTCTGCCGTGCCGAAGGTGACTCCTGCCTCGATCATTTATCGGTGGAGTGGAATGGCGAGGCCGCGAAACTGATCCTACCCGCTGGTCCACTCGCCGGCACTTACCGCTTAATTGCGGCCAACGGGGCCAACGAGTGTTGGGTGCGGCTGGTGCCGGTGGCCGATTTCAGCCGCGTCTCCCGCGACTATCAGCAGGCCTTAGAGACTTTGCGCCGCTGGTCATGGCCGGCCGAGCTGAAGGAAGTGCCCGGGCTCGACCGGCTTGAACGGCTCGCGCTTTCCGACGCCGGTGGAGGCCAATGAGATGTTGAAATGGAGGCTGCTTTGGCACGGGTGGCCGAAGGGCCTCGCGACCATCGCCATCCTGCTCTTGCTCACCCGCCTGATCGGACACACCCGGCCGATCGAACATGCTTCGCGAGTGATGTGGGACGCCATCGAGTCGGCGCTCACCCCGGATTCGCCGCCACGCCCCGACGTACTCCTCGTCACTATTTCTGCGCCAGACTATCAATTCTTATTTAGAAACGCATCGCCTCTCGATGGCGACGCGTTGGCGCAGTTACTCGCTAAAATTATGGCCAGCTCGCCGAAACGGATCTTTGTCGATTTAGACACCGCCGACTCTAAGTTTGCGCATCTTCCGCTGCGCATCGCTTACTCGCTCCGGTGCTTGCGTCAAGGTTGTCCCACGGGTGCTTACCGGCGGGAAGCTGATTCGTTGTGCTCGGCCAGCGAAGCCGCTCCTTACTCGCCCGTGGCGCTGGCGGTCGAATTGGCTGAAGTGTCGGAGTTAGTCGTTTGGGCCCAAGGAATTCGCATCGGCAATAGCGGGGAAAGCGAAGGTCTTCTGCCCGTATTGGGCGCTCTGGCTCACGCCAAGGGCGGGGTGGTGGCGTTGCAGGCCGATAGCGATGGCCGCGTGCGAGAGCTGCCGGAGGACTTGCCGCATCCTCCCCTGCCTTTCTGGGAGCTTGCCGCGCGCGATCTGGGTCCTGAGACACACGCGGACGGCGTAAGCCATCGTCATGCCCGCCCCAGGTTGCTTCCCTTGCTCCGCCCCGGAGTTATTCCGGAAATCAGTGCGGGCGAATTCTTAGTGAAGGGGGCGGGGAATCTGAGTAAGAAAGTCGTTTTTCTCGGCGGCCAGTATTCTGCCGCTGACCGCTTCTACATGGCTGACGGACTTATGCACGCCGGAGTCACCGTCTTGGCCGCCGCAGCGATTGCCACCGCCCAAAACGATTTTGTGAAAGAGTTCGACGGGCTTGAATGGTCAGTCAAGTTGGCCTTAGCTTTGTGCGTCTGGTATGGGAATCACCATTTTCATAATCCTTGGGTCAAACTGGCTTTTGTCTTCGGATTACTCGGCCTAACTTGTGTTGTGGCTGTCGCGCTGGCTTTTCAGTTTGGCTCAATTCTCTCCTTGGGCGGTTTGCTGTTCGCGATTCTTTTGGAACAGTCCGTCGAGGGTACCGTGGGGCATGGTCAACATTGATGAAATTCACGCACCTCAGAATCGCGGTCCTCTTCCTCGCCGTTGGTGCGCCGTCGGGCGCGCAAATCCTGGGGCTCGGCGGAAAAAAAATGGTCCTCAAGCGGGCGTTGCCCCCCGCCCTCGAACTCGAAGCGAGAAGCTTCGCCATATCGGCCACCTCGCAGGACCCGGCTGGACGAGCGGTCGCCGCCTCTTTCGCGGAAATCTTCCGTGGTAAGGTCCAAGGCTATCCATCTCTCGTGCTTAAGGAATCAAATCCGGACTTACGCATCGCTATTAACCTAACGCGATTCTATATTGAACCCAAGCAGTTGACGCGGTCCGGCAAGAATCCAGCACCCTGCACTACTTATCTCGGCAACTTACAAGGAACATTTTCTATCATCGACACGCGCACCCGGACGCCCCTCGCCTCCGATGTGATCGGCTGGAAGTTACAAGCTGGAAGATACAAGCATTGGCTGACCGGCGACGATGGTAGCCAAATGAATATTGGCGGCCCGAAAGAAAAACTAGGGCTCAACTCGGCGTGGGAGTTTATGGGAGAGGAAGGCGGCGGCCGCAACTTTTTGCCCTCGATTGGGAAAAGCCCGCATCCGTGCGATGTTCCTTTTTCGAAAAATGAAACGCAGGATGCCCTGGCCGAGGCTTTTCTTACCGACCTCATTCACTTGGCCATTCCTTACGAGACGACGGTGGAAGTGTCTTTGCCCGGCGGCAAGTTCAAGCGGATCAGTGAAGACGTCAGCGGCGGCCGCCCCGAGAATGCGCGCGAGGAGATCGAGAAGTTAGGCGAATTCACCAAGAACGACGACGAAGGCGAACGGCTCTATCTTCTTGGTCTGACTCATGAAATCGCCGGCTATAAGTTAGGCACCCAAATTTTCACTGCCCGCCAAAAGCTGAAACCGGATAACTCTCCCGAAGAGATGGCCAACTTACAGAGTGAAATTAAGAAGTTAGTTGACCAGGCTAAGGACCACTTCGACCAAGCCGCGCTCTCCTTCAAGCGCGCCGCTGAACGGAAGCCCGAAAAAGAATACCGCGATGCCGAACGCCGGGCCGACCAATCACAACGACTATACGCCCGTATCAAGCGTTACCGGCAGCCGGACGTGTCGAAATTAGCGCCGCGCGCCTTGCCGCCGGCTGGCCTGACGATGGCCGAGATTACCGGTCTTTGCAGTCAGGGACTGGCCGACGTTATCATCGCTGACCGTATCGAACGCGCGCCCAGTATCGCTGCCACGCGCCAGGAAATCGGTGAGTTATCGAAGTGCGGCAGCCGGCAAACCGCCATTTTCAAGGCCCTCAAAGAGCGATGGGACGGCAAAGACCCTGCGGCATCCCCCGCGAAGAGAGTTCCTCCTCCCGTGGTGGTGCCAAAGAAGCCCCTGCCAGCGGCGAAACCTGTCCCCAAGGCTTAACATGCGTTTACTCTTGATCCTATCCCTCTGCGCCGCTGGACCGGTCTGGGCCCAAAGCGACGAGTGCCGCGAAGCCTTTGCCGTGCGCGATGAGTTACGTGAAAAAATGAACGCCGCCAAACCTGATTGGCGCGCCCTACACTATAAAGCCAAGCAACAAACCCAACGCTGCGACTTACTCGAAAGCCTGTGGAAACTGCGCGCCGCTTTAGCGCTGAAAGCCAATGATCCGGCGGATGCCAAACTTGCCACCGGGCAGGCTAAGAACCAATTCGTCCTGCGCGATCCGGAATTCGAAGCTCTCCTCGCCAGCACGCCGACTGACTTTAATCCGGCCGCCCCCACGCGCCGTTTCTGGGCCCTGGTCGCCGGCGCGGGTGCCTTTCGCGACAAGAATATTAAAGCCTTCGACTATGCTGCACGCGACTTACGCGAGATCCAAGGCTTACTCGGCCGCTGGGGCTATCCAACCGGTCAAATCCTCACCGCGCTCGATAAGGAATTTACCAAAGCCACACTCGCCAAGCGCTTCAGCGAACTCCGTGAAAAAGTAGAAGCGGACGATGTGGTCGTGGTGTACGTCCTCAGCCACGGCACCGAAGGTGCCGAAGACGCTAACTCCAGCAGCGTCCTGCTCACTTACGATTCGGATGTCTCCTCGCCCCAACGCCGCTATGAGACCGGCATTCAGGTGATTGGCTTAGTGCAAGAAATGTTTCGTGAGTTAAAGGCGAAGCGCGTCGTGCTGATGCTCGATGCTTGCTTCAGCGGCGACGCGATCACGGGTCAGCGCAGCCCCGGCGGCCAACCTTCGCCCCGTTTTCTGGATATGTTGACGCAAAATTCCGGGCGCGTCATTATCTCTGCGGGCTCAGCGGATCAACGCACCTGGGAGTTACCCCAGCGCAAGATGGGCGCTTTCGCTTACTGCTTTGTTTCAGCCGCCGCCAAGTATCCTGAGGCGGCCGTGGTCGACCTGTTTCCCGCCCTGCAAACGTGCGTCGGCCAGGAAGTCGCCAAGCTCTCCGAGAAGCCAGAACAGAGCCCCTCGCTGTACGCCAGCGATCGCGCCAAACGAATCACGCTCGCCGACCCGAACAAGCGCCGCTAGTCCTCGCATCGGCAGCGCTACAATCTTGAGTAGATGCTCACCAGCAGAAGATTCTTCCTGCAGACCTCCACCGCCGCCACGCTTGCCGCACAGCCGCGGAAGGTTTCGCCTAACGACAAGATCCGCATCGCCCTCATCGGCGCGGGCGGCATGGGGACTGGCGATGCCAACTCCTCCCTTGCCAATGGCTCTGAACTTGTCGCCGTCGCCGACTGTTACACCGGCCGGCTCGACCGCGCCAAGGAGAGTTGGGGCAACCACCTCTTTACCACGCGCGACTATCGCGAGATCCTCGCCAAACCGGATATCGATGCGGTCATCATCGCCACGCCTGACCACTGGCACGCCCAGATCGCCATCGACGCCATGAATGCCGGCAAAGACGTTTACGTCGAAAAGCCCATGGTGCAGAAGATCGCCGATGGCCGCCTGGTGGTCGAAGCCGCCAAGAAGACGGGCCGCATTCTGCAAGTTGGCAGCCAGCGCGTCAGCTCCATCGTTTTCCAAAAGGCCAAGGATCTGATTGCGGCGGGAGCCATTGGCAAGGTGAACATGATTGAGGCCTGGTGGGATCGCAACTCCGCGATTGGCGCTTGGCAATACACCGTTCCACCCGATGCCTCCGAGGCGACTGTTGACTGGAATACCTTCCTCGGCAAGGCTCCGCCGCGTCCCTACGATCCGTTGCGCGTCTTCCGCTGGCGCAACTATCAGGACTACGGCACCGGCGTGGCCGGCGATCTTTTTGTGCACCTCTTCTCCGGCATGCACTACATTATGGGCGTCACCGGACCCTCCCGTATCTTCGCCACCGGCGGACTGCGTTATTGGAAAGATGGCCGCGACGTGCCCGACCTTCTCCTGGGCCTGTACGATTACGCCGCCACCACGAAGCACGGCGCATTTAACCTCGCGCTGCGCGTCAACTTTGTGAGCGGGGCCGGCGAAACCTCCGGCGTCCGTTTCGTCGGCAGCGAAGGCGTCCTCAATCTGGGTAACTCCGTTACGGTGAAGCGCACCCCTCGCGAAACCGAGCCGAGTTACACGCTGGATAGCTTCGACCGGGCCACGCGCGCTAAAATTCTGGCCGAATATCGCAAGAAGTATCCCGAGCAACGGGCGAACGCCGACAGCATCCGTCCTAATGGCGAGGACCAATACGTTCCCCCGCGCGGCTACAACGACCACCTTGACCATCACCGCAACTTCCTCGCCGCTGTGCGCAGCCGTAAGCCGGTTACGGAAGATGCTCTCTTCGGACTGCGCGCCGCCGGCCCGGCTCTGCTCTCTAACCGCAGTTACTTTGAAAATAAGATTCTCGGGTGGAATCCCGAGACTTGTCAGGAAGCATAATGCAAAACAACAAGCTTCAAATTGCTTTAATCGGCTGCGGCGGCATGGGGCAGGGCGACGCGGCCAATGAAACCAAGCTCGGTGCCAAGTTAGTCGCGGCCGCCGACATCTACGATGGCAGGCTCACGCGCATGAAAGAGGTCTACGGAGCGGGTATCTTCACTTCGCGCGATTATCGCGAAGTGCTGGCCCGGCCCGATGTGGACGCGGTCTTAGTTGCCACGCCCGACCATTGGCACGCCCGCATCTGCATCGATGCCCTGAATGCCGGTAAGAATGTCTATTGCCAGAAGCCCATGGTCCAAAAGGCCGAAGATGGCCACGCCGTGATTGAGGCTTGGCGTAAGTCCGGCAAGGTCTTCCAAGTTGGCAGTCAATACGTGAGTTCGCCAATTTACTTAAAGGCCAAAGA
>JANLPT010000363.1:0-3582 GCA_031367405.1 Bryobacteraceae bacterium | reverse complement strand
GGGGGTGAGCTGCCGAGGATGTTGTCGGCGGTGATCTGGTAGCTGTAGGCCGTGCCGGGGTAGCAGGAGGTATCGGTGTAGATATTGGAGCCGGCGGCCAGGGTGGTGAGTCTGGCGTAGGCTCCACCGCCGGTGGAACGCAGGATGGTGATGGAGGATTCGCCGACGCCGCTGCGATCCCAGGTGAGATTGACTTCGGTATCGGAAACGGGTGTGGCGACGACGTTGACCGGGGCCTGTAGCGGCGCGGGGGCGACGAGGTAGACGGTGTTGCTGGGGGCGGAGTTACCCGCCGTGCCGGCGGCGATGATCTGGTATTGGTAGGCGGTGCCGGGGACGGCGGTGCTGTCGAAGTAGGCGGTGGCGTTGGGCACGAGGGTGGCGAGGGTCGTCCAGGCGCCGCCGATGGTTTGCCGTTGAACGAAGAATCCGTTCTCGACGCTGCTCTGGTCGATCCAGTTCAATTGAACGCCGGAGGGGGTAAGAGTATCGGTGAGTGTTGCCGGGGCGTTGGGCGGCAGGGCGATGGAGGCGGTGGCGGGGAGGAGCGACGTAATGCTGTTCTCGATCGCCAGAATGCGGTAGGCGTAGGCGTTGCCTTCGGCGGCGGTGGCATCGAGGTAGGTGGTGGTGTTGGCCGGGGTGGTGGTGAGCGTCAGCCATGCGCCACCGCCGGTGGAGCGCTGAACGACGAAGCCGGTTTCGGCGGCGCTGTGATCGGCCCATGAAAGCTGGACACCGGCGCCCGTGGGGGCGCCGGTAAGGCCGGTGGGCGAGGCGGGGGGCAGGGTGACTGTTGCGCCGGCGAAGTCGAGCGATGTCAGAGCGCCCTGCACGGCCCATACGCGGTAGCCGTAGGAGGTGCCTTCGGTCACGGCGGTGTCATCGTAGGAGGTGACATTCGCGCCGAGCGTGACGAAGGTTTGCCAGGGTCCGCCGGCGGTTGATTTCTGGATGAAGAATCCGGTTTCGGTGTTGCTCTGGTCGATCCAGGTCAGTTGAACATCGGTGGTGGTGGCGACGGTTGCCAGTGAGGCCGGCCCGGCGGGGGCCAACCCGATGGAGGTGATCGCGGCGGTTGCGGATGTCGCGGAATTCACCAGTGAGAAGATCCGGTAGTTGTAGCCGCTGCCTTCAACGGCTGAGATATCGAGGTAGCTGTTGGTGTCCGAAGAAAGTGTCGTGACCGTCGTCCATGGGCTATTGGCAGTGGAACGCTGTAAGAGGAAGCCGGTCTCGATCGAACTGTTGTCAGTCCAACTGAGTTGGACGCCGGCGAGGGTTGGGGCGGCCGTGAGGTTGGCCGGCGCATTGGGCCCGACGGTCGTCGAGACAGCGGCTGCGTTAACCGAGCTTGCGCTGCCATTAAGGGCATAAACCCTATAGGCATACGCCATACCTTCGAGAACCGAGGTATCCAGGTAGGTTTGACCCGTGACAGTTCCCAAAGTGGTGTATGATCCACCCGTGGAAGCACGTTGGATAAGGTAGCTGGTGACGTTTTGGGAGGCAGCCGTCCAGGAGAGGGATACGGACGAATCTCCGGGTGTGGCGGTTAAGGCCGTAGGCGCGGGAAGATCGATGGTGACCCTCGAAATGTTGCCATCGATCAAACTTGCGAGTCCGTGGGTGAATGGATCAATCGTCACCGTGGCCAGGGTGCCGGAACCGAGGTTGGAGGTCGTCCATCCCGAAGGGCTTTGCGAAACCACCTTCGCCTGCCCCGACTGGTTGGCGTAAACGAAGAGGGGTAAGCTGGTTTGGGAGTCAAACGTAAGCGCAGTGCTCGTCAGGCTGCCGGTGGTGTAATCGGCAACGGTTGTGGCCCACAATTTGCCGCGCGGTTGCGACAGGAAAAGCACGCCGGTGACCGGGTCGGTATAGCCGACGGCCGGTTGGTTGGCCGGGTTGAAGGCAAGGGCGGGTGCGGCAAGCGGGTTCGCTCCTGCACTCACCGTGGCAAGCGTCGCGATGCTCTGCTTACGGCGGGCGAGCATTACCTTATGGTTGGCTGACTCATACGCAACGGCCCAGGTTCCGGTGAGGGGGTTGATCGCGACGGTACTGAATTGGCCGGCGTTATTCTTTGAGGCAAGGGCCGTGATGCTCCAGCGATTGCGACTGAACGTCGCCAAGCGAAGTTCCCGCTTCGTCGCGGAGTAATAGCTGATAAAAGGGTTGTTGGCTTGATCGTATGCGAGGGATGGGCTTAGACCGACAACGCCTTTGGAATCGACGGTAGCGGTAGACCAGGCATTTTGTTGTGCATGTGCGTACTTGAGATCGCCGTTGGCTGCATCGTAATAGGCGATGCCCGGCTGCCCGGTGGAGTCGATCGCGAGCGATAGTTGCGTGCCACTGAGCGGGTGACTATCGATCACAACCGCCGTGGACCAGATGCCATTTGCACCCAGCGTTTCGTATTTGAGGGAACTGTCGGCGGAATCGTAGTAGGCGACGTGCGCTACCCCGCCCCGATCATAGGCGAGTGATGCGACGGCGGCATTGGGCAAGGCGGCGCTCATCAACGTCCTCTGCTCGAGCGACTCCAGCAGATTCGATTCTCTTGTACGATTTACAGACATTTATCAGCCCTTCGATTAAAATTCAAGTTTTGCCGCCTTCAATTCATCGACTCAAAATGGCGTTCAAATAACATGGGGGTTGATTCATCGCGGTACGGATAGTGTACAATTCAAACTTCGGGCGGGCCGGACCTGCCTGAGATTGTCGACCCATAAGAAACGGCGGAAATCCACTGAATGCAACGAATTCTCGCTATAACCCATCAATACACGCGCCTGGGGAACGACGGCCTGGCCCCCTACAACCGTCATCAATTACGATGTCTGGCGCAGGACCACGCGGTGGAGGTGATCGCGCCGATTCCCTGGACGGCCCGCTTTAGGCCGGGGTATGAAAATTTCATGTCGCAGCCGAAGCGGTATCGAAACAAGGATGGGATTTGGGTGCATCATCCGGTGTATCTTTTCCCGCCGAAGGTGCTGATGCGCCGGTATGGGAACTATTTTTTATCGAGCGTGCGGGGAGTGGCGGAGCCGATTGTCGAGCGGTTTCGGCCGGAGGTGATCTTCAGTTGCTGGGCGCATCCCGACGGTTGGGCGGCGGTGCAACTGGGACGCGAGTATGGGTTGCCCGTATTGATCAAGGTGATCGGTTCGGATGTGCTGGTACTGGCGAAGGATCCCGGGCGGCGGCAGCGTGTGGCCGAGGCGCTACAAGGAGCGGATGGCGTGGCGGCGGTGAGCCGGGATCTGGCGGATCATGTGATCGGGCTGGGCGTTGATCCGGCCAAGGTGCATGTGGTGCCGGAGGGGATCAATCAGGAGGTTTTTTGCCCGGGGGATCAAGGGGAAGCGCGGGAGCGGTTGAAACTTCCGTCGGAAGGTCCGGCGCAGTTGCTGTTCGTGGGAAATCTTTTGCTGAGCAAAGGAGCAGGGGTGCTGCTGGAAGCCTGCGCGCTGTTGAAGCAGCGAAGAGTGGCGTTTCGGTGTCATCTGGCGGGCCGGGGTCAGGATGAGCCGCAATTGCGGGTGTTGGCGGCTCGGCTGGGGCTAAGCG
>JANLPT010000328.1:0-28013 GCA_031367405.1 Bryobacteraceae bacterium | reverse complement strand
CGACGACGTGCAGTTCGCTTTCAACGAAATTCATCAGTTCCTGGCCGATCGCGCGCGCGGCGATCTCCATCCGGTTGACCGGTGCGCTTTCGAAGTGCTCCAGTTCCTCGAACGTTTCAAACTCCCCCGTGAGATTCCGCAATTCGATCGACTCAAGTTCGTCGTTGGCCTCCTGGATCACATGGTCAAGGAAGTCTTTCAGTCCACTCAATCGAATGCTACGAATGAACGTTCTATTCATCTTGTGACCATGGTAAGACAATCGAGCGCCAAGCTGGTTTTAGCTCCGTCCAAATTGTGCTGTTACGATAGAGGTCCTCAGGATAGCCAATGAGCTTTGAACTCTTTATCTCCGAAGAAGCACGGGAGCAGTTGCGAAATCTGCCGGACGATGTTCGTCGCAACTTGGGTTATCGACTCCAAAGTCTCCGAGACAACTTCTCCGGCGATGTGAAGAAGCTCAAGGGGCAAACCAATCTGTACCGGCTTAGGGTCGGAAATCATCGACTTCTATTTTGCCTCGACGGCGCTAAGATTGAAGTGTATGCTGTGAAGCAGAGGAAGGACGCCTATGAATAACCTCACCCAAGAAACGAAAGAGCCCACCCTTCAGGAGGTTTGCGCCGAACTCGCCCGGCTCAAGGATCGAGTCGAGGAACTCGAAGATGCGCGCGAACTTGAGGCCGCCATCTTACGGAACGCCGACAAACCCCTGATCCCCTGGGAGCAGGCCAAGCAAGACCTCTGCCTTAGCGGCTCCCCGGCTTTTCGAGCCGCGCCGGACTAAGCCCGCAGCTCACTTAGGTCGGCAACACCGATCAGGATGCCAGCACTTCGACTTGCTTCACCGGTACGATCCGCAAAACACCTCGCATTACTTTCTTGTCTTGGGCCGCTCGCTTCAGATCGTAAGTTGCTTGCAGGCGCATCCACATCTCAGGAGAACTTCCGAATAACCTGGCCACCTTCAGGCACATGACGGCGGAGAGCGGTCGGCGTTCGGCCAAAATCTCGTGAAGCATCTGGCGAGAAATTCCCAAAGCCTTCGCGGCGGCAGTGACCGATAGACCGGTTTCAGGCAGGATGTCTTCCCGCATAATCTCGCCCGGATGGACGGGCGGAAGGCTATTCTTTTTCTCCATCGCAGGCTCCTTAGTGGTAGTCTTCATAATCGATCTCAACGGCGTCCTCACCAAACCAGCCGAAGGTTACCCGGTAGTTTCCGGTTACCCGCACCGACCAGCGCGGGGGCTTGCCCTTCAGCGGATGGAAATGCAGCCCTAATGTCCAGCATTTTTGTAGGATCCGGAGGCATTTTCTGACGGAGGCCGCGCCGATGCGTCGAGTCTTCCCGGCCCCATAGAGCTCTTCGAGCCCTTTGTGCCGGAAACTGATGATCATGATGAGACTGTAAAGCCCAAGCCTCTAGCTTGTCAAGCTTTCAGTTGACACCCAGTCAGCTTACCCCGCTTTTTCGAGGAGTGCCATGCTGATCTTCCGTGCCGTCACCATATCTTTGGTGACCACAAACTCGCGCACCTTCTTATACGAAGGGACGTAGTACATCAGATCGAGCATCATCTCTTCAAGGATCATGCGCAAGCCACGCGCGCCCACTTTGCGTTCCATAGCCAAGGCGGCTACGGCTTCAAGGGCATCGTCGGTAAAGCGCAGCTTCACGTTCTCGAATTCAAACAGCTTCTGATACTGCTTGATCAGCGCGTTCTTCGGCTTGGTGAGGATCTGTACTAGTGCATCCTTCGAAAGATCTTCCAGCACCGCAATCACCGGCAGACGGCCGATAAACTCCGGAATGAAGCCGGACTTAATCAGGTCGGTCGGCTGGACGTCCTTCAGGAGGTCAGTGTCGCGCTTGGTATGGATCACTTTGCGCGCGGCACCTTCGCCTTTGTCCTCTTCGGGACCACTAAAGCCGATTTGCCGCTTGCCGACGCGGCGCGAAATGATGCGCTCCAGTCCGACGAAAGCGCCGCCGCAGATGAACAGGATGTTGGACGTATCGACCGGCGTAAATTCCTGGTGCGGATGCTTGCGGCCACCTTGCGGCGGCACATTGGCGATGGTGCCTTCCAGGATCTTCAGCAGCGCCTGCTGCACACCCTCGCCCGACACGTCGCGCGTGATGGAAGGGTTGTCGTCCTTGCGGCCAATCTTATCGATTTCGTCGATGTAGATGATGCCTTGCTGGGCGCGAGCCACATCCCAATCGGCGTTCTGCAACAGCCGCAGGATGATGTTCTCGACGTCTTCGCCGACGTAGCCAGCTTCGGTCAAAGTAGTGGCGTCGACGATGGCGAACGGCACATCCAGAATGCGCGCCAAGGTCTGCGCCAGCAGCGTCTTGCCCGTACCCGTCGGACCAATCAGCATGATGTTCGACTTCGATACTTCGACGTCGTTCCCGCGCTGTTTGTTCATCTGGATGCGCTTGTAGTGGTTATAAACCGCCACCGCCAGCTTCTTTTTGGTCTCTTCCTGGCCAATCACGAACTGATCGAGATATTCCTTCAGTTCGAGCGGCTTGGGAAGCTTGTTCGGCCCGATTTGCTGATGGTCGGCCTTGTCATCTTCCAGGATGGAGTTGCAGACGTTGATACATTCGTCGCAAATATAGGCGCGCGGATAGTCCGAGGGCGACGAAATCAGCTTGCCCACCACGTCCTGACTCTTGTGGCAAAACGAACAACGTAAAGTATCGTCGGATCCGGAACGCTTCATGCAGCCTCCTGAATCGTATGGCCGCCAGGGGCCTTCGGGACAAACGAACGGAGGTGACGACCGGTGGAAATTGGCACGCGATAACTCAACCTTGAGTATAACAGCCACCCCCATTCTCACCATCGCCTTTTTTGCGGCAGCAATCGCCCGAAAATCCTGGTACCCTACCGGAACAGGCAGTTAGCTGGCTCGAAAAAGGAGTGCTTGATGATCAAGCTCAAGGTAAACGGCAAAAGCCGCAGTTTCGATGGCGACCCCGCCATGCCCCTCTTGTGGTTCCTTCGCGACGAACTTACCCTTACCGGCACCAAGTTTGGCTGCGGCATGGGCCTTTGCGGCGCTTGCACCGTCCACTTGAACGGCACGGCGGCCCGCAGTTGCACCACGCCCATGAGCGAGGCTTCCGGCAAGGCCATCACCACCATTGAAGGGCTCAGCGCGCAAGCGAACCATCCCGTCCAGCAAGCCTGGAAGCAATGCAACGTCGCCCAATGCGGCTACTGCCAAAGTGGACAAATCATGCAGGCCGCGTCCTTGCTGAAGGTGACCCCCCATCCGAATGACCAGCAAATTGACCAAGCCATGCAAGGCAACATCTGCCGCTGCGGTACCTATCAGCGCATTCGCGCGGCCATCAAAGTCGCCTCAGGAGTGAAGGCATGATCCACGTTACCCGCCATTCCCGCCGCGGCTTCTTAGGCCAAATGTTCTCCGCCGGCACGCTCATCCTGGGCGCCGGACCACTGAGTTCCGGACACCTGAACGCCGCCCAGACCGCCGCCCCCTGGATGCCCAACGTCTTCGTCGGCATCGCTCCCAATGGGCTCGTCACCATTCTGGCTCACCGCTCCGAAATGGGCACCGGCATCCGCACCGCCTTGCCCCTGGTTTTAGCCGACGAACTCGAAGCCGACTGGAAGCGCGTAAAAGTTGAGCAAGCGCTCGGCAATACTAAATACGGCTCGCAAAACACCGATGGCTCCTGCTCCATCCGCGACTTTGTCGAGATCGTTCGCGATTCCGGTGCCGCCGCCCGCCTCATGCTCGAACGCGCCGCCGCCTCCAAATGGAGCGTGCCCGTGAGTGAGGTGGAGGCCCGCAATCATGAGGTGGTCCACACCAAGTCCGGCAAGAAGCTTGGCTTCGGCGAACTCGTCGCCCTGGCCGCCAAACAGCCCGTCCCCCAAAAGAGCGAGCTCACTTACAAGCCCGCCGCCAAGTACCGCTACGTCGGCAAAGACATCCCGATCATCGATCAGGACGACATCGTCGCCGGCAAAGGCACCTTCGGCATGGACGCCCATGTGCCCGGCATGGTGTACGCCTCCATTGAACGTTCGCCCGTCTACGGCGGCAAAATGAAGAGCTTCGACGATGCCGCCGCCAAGCAGGTGAAGGGCGTCGAGGGCATCGTCGTAATCGATGCTTTCACTCCCCCGCATGGCTTTCAGCCCCTGGGCGGCGTGGCCGTCATCGCCAATTCCACCTATGCCGCCATGCAAGGCCGCAAGAAACTGAAAGTGGAATGGGAGAGCGGCCCCAACGCCACCTTCGATTCCGCCGCCTTCAAAAAGACTTTGCAGGACACCGCCCGTAAACCGCAGAAGGTGGTGCGCAACGTCGGCAACGTCGATGCCGCTTTCGCCGGTGCCACCAAAACGATGGAAGCCGAATACTACGTGCCGATGCTGGCCCACGCGCCAATGGAGCCCCCCGTCGCCCTCGCCGACTTCAAAGACGGCAAGCTCACCTGCTGGTGCCCCACCCAGAATCCGCAAGCCGTGCAGGATACGGTGGCCGCCGTTTTAGGCATCAAAAAAGAAGACGTTATCTGTCACGTTACCCTGCTGGGCGGCGGGTTCGGGCGTAAAAGTAAGCCCGATTACGTAGCGGAAGCAGCGCTGCTTTCGAAGAAGCTCGGCAAGCCGGTGAAGGTCGTCTGGAGCCGCGAAGAAGATATCCGTTTCGACTACTATCACACCGTCGGAGCCATGTACCTCAAGGCGGCTGTCGATGCCAAGGGTGCGCCGTCGGCTTGGCTGCAACGCTCGGTTTTTCCGACGATCGGCTCCACGTTCAACCCCGCCGCCGAATACGGCGAAGAGTTCGAACTGGGCATGGGCCTCACCGATACGCCGTTCGCGGTGCCTCACATGCGCGCCGAAAATGGTCCGGCGAAGAATCATTTCCGCATCGGCTGGATGCGCGCCGTCGCCAATATTTACCACGCCTTTGGCGTCCACTCCTTCATCGACGAACTCGCCGCTGCCGCCGGTCGCGACCGCGTCGAATACCTGCTGGCCACCCTGGGGCCCGATCGCAAAATCGACTTCGCCGCCGAAGGCACCAAGTTCTGGAACAACGGCCAATCGGCGGAGAAATTTCCCTTCGACTCGGCGCGGTTGCGGCGCGTGATTCAACTGGCCGCCGACAAGTCCGGCTGGGCGAATAAGAAGCCTTCGAAGAATCGCGCTTTGGGCATCGCCGCCCATCGCAGCTTTCTCACGTACGTCTGCGCGGTCGTTGAGGTGGAAGTGGACGACAAGGGCGTGGTCCACATTCCCCGCGTTGACCTCGCCATCGACGCCGGCCAAATCATCCATCCCGATCGCGTTCGCGCCCAGTTCGAAGGTGCCGCCGTCTTCGGTACCAGCCTCGCACTGATGGGCGAGATCACGGCCGCCGATGGCCGCATTCAGCAGTCAAACTTCCACAATTATCCCGTCGCCCGCATCAACGAGGCTCCGATGGCCACCAACGTGTACATCGTACCCAGCGACGCGCCACATTCGGGAGTCGGTGAACCCGGCGTCCCCCCCATCGCCCCGGCCATCACGAACGCCATCTTCGCCGCCACCGGCAAGCGCATCCGGGAGCTGCCAATCAAGAAAACCAAGTTGGTCTAGCCACCTTAAAATCGTCGCTCGCTCGTTGATTTGGATTCCCGTGCGATTGAAGCTACGGATATGCCCAAACCCTCGCTTCCTGACTTCCGGTCACTCCAGCCAACCAAAACCTGGCCAGCGACACTCCGGTTGGCCAATCCGCTCGAAACGACCCATCGCCCAGCAGCGTCATACTAAGTATGATGACCAAGACGTTTCTGATGGCCGTGCTGGCTGCCATGTCACTCGCTGCTTCGCGCGGTACCGACCTTTACGAATCCAACCAATTCGCCGATGCGGAGAGTGTCCTTCGCGAAGAAGTCGGTGCGGAGCCCGAGAACGCGAAGGCCTGGCAGGCTCTCGGCATGACGTTGCTCCGGTTGAATAAGGTGGACGACGCCCAGGACGCGCTGCGCAAATCGGCTACGCTGAATCCCGATAGCGCCGACGCGCCGCTCGGCTTGGCCGAAGCTGCCGCTCACGAAAAGAAGTTCGACGAAGCCAATATTCTGGTGGAGGAGGGTGCCAAGATTAACAACGACAGCAGCCAACTTTCCTATGTGCGCGGCGTGATCAAGGCCGGTCAGCGCGATTTTAAGAATGCCGTGAAAGACCTGGAAGAGGCCGTCACCAAGGACGAACGTAACGCCTACGCGCATTACTACGCGGGCCTTTCTTACAACGCTCTGAAGCGCCCCGACAAGATGATCGACCACTTTCAGAAGTTTATGAAGCTGGCCAGCAAGGCCCCGGAAGCCGACCGGGTACAATCCATCTTGCGGGCGACGCGGTAACCCAATAACGAATGGCGATCCTCCGCAGCAGAGCAGCCCGCCGTAGCGCCTACGCGCTGGGCGGCTTAGTGTTTCTGCTGACGGTTGCCTACTGGCTGCTGCAGACCGATTGGGCTCGCGAGGCGGCGTTCGCCAGACTCCGCCAGGGTCTGCGCCAGGAGAATATTCTCCTCGAAGGCGGTCACCTCGACTACGATCTATTCGGCCTTCGCGCTGGCCTTCGCGACGTCACCCTCCGCTCGGCTCAGTCGCCCACCCTCCCGCCGATTGCCACAATTCAAGGGGCGGAAATCGCTTTGAACTGGCGTACTTTGACGACGCTGAGTTTGGATATCGACTCCGCCACGCTCACCGGTGCCCAGATTCACGTCGTCATTGGCCAGGACGGCCGCACTAACATTCCGCAATCGCCGGAGTCCAAACAGGCGCACCAATCACGCGTCTGGCTGATGAGAAAGCTCACCGCGCCCGATGCTTCGCTGCTCGTCGAGGACCGGATGCATGATGTCACCGTAGCACTGAAGCCCGCCACTTTCACGATGAATGGCTCGCCCGCCACGCGCGAGCATGCCCTGGTTCTCGCCACATCGAAGGCGGGCGAGTTACTCTTCCAAGGCCGCCGCCTGCCGGTGCAACAATTAATGATCGCCGCCACCCTTGAGAACGATGCGTTGCGCGTGGAACAGGCCTCCATCGTGAGCGGGGCCTCGCGCGTCGACCTTAGCGGCCGCCTCGATCATTTCGCCGGCTTGGCGCTGGGCGTTCACGTTAAGTCCACGCTCGATGTTGCCCCGCTCGCCCTTTTCCTGGGCCGCGCGGAGCGCTTGGAAGGGAAGCTTCAACTGGAGACCGAAGCCAAAGGCACCCTTGATCGGCTGAAGGTTTCGGGGACCGTCGCGGGTGAGCAACTCGCTTATCGAGAGTTCAATGGCATCGGCCTTACCGCCCAAGCCGCCTATGATGGTGCCACGAAACGGGTGCGCGTTGCTAGCTCAAACATTTACTCTGCCGATGGCCGCGTGCAGGCCACGGCCGACATCGCGCTGGAGTCGGGCGAGTCACAGGCTGCCGCCCGCGTGGATCGCGCCGGTCTCGTCCGGTTGGCTCGCATCGCGAAATCCACGATCGTCCCCGCGTCTCAAGCCACCTTAACTTTGAACGCCAAGTGGCCCGCGCTTGACTATGCGAAAGCAACGGGGAACGGGGAACTGCGGCTGACGCCCACCCAAACCGAGCCGGCACCGAACCGCCTGCCGGTGATGGCCGACATCGTCTTCAGCGGCCGTCTTGACCAAGTTAAGGCCGAGATCCGCTCACTGAATGCCGCCGGCGCCGAAGCCACCGGCACCCTGTATCTCTCCCAACGCAGGAACCTGAGCGGCACCTTCACCGCCGGCTCTAACAGCTTGGCCACCATGCTGCGGCAATCGAATCTGCTGCTGTCGAAGAACTTCGCCATGGAGGGCTTCGACGGTCGCGCGGCCGTCCAAGGTACCGTCGGCGGGACGCTCAACTCACCCACGCTCGAAGCCGCTGCCGGCGTGGAGGACTTACAAGCCGGCCAACTGAAGGGTGCCACCCTAAACTCGGGCCTCACTTACTCGAACCAACTAGTTACCGCCAGCGGTCTAGCCCTGCGCTGGAAGGGCCAATCCTTACTGGCCGAAGGCACCCTGAACCTGACAAACCATGCGGTGGATGTAAGTGCGCACACCGGTAGCGTCAAGATCGAAACCGTCCTGGCCAGCCTGGGCCACGGCGATGTGCAACTAAATGGCGATCTCACGGCTAATATTCGGGCTGGTGGCACGCTCGATCAACCCACCGCCACCATCGCCCTGACCGGGGCGCAACTGATGGCCTACGCCGAGCCCATAGGTGCTTTGCGGGCCCAAGCTGAACTGAGTAACAACCTGCTCAACCTAACTCAGTTCGTGCTTCCCCAAAAAGACCTTCGGGCCAGCGGAACCTACCATCTTCAAACTGGCACTTACACGCTGGATGCTCAGTCGCCATCGCTACAACTGACTGGCTTACAACTGCCCGATGGCTCCAGAATTCGCGGCACGTTCTCGTTATCCGCCCAAGGGGCGGGCACCACGGCTAATCCACAGCTCGATGCCAAGCTGTCGGCCGGCGCGCTCCGTATCGATGGCCACGACTATGGGGACGTAAAGATCGCCGCCACCGTGAAAGACCATGCCGCCGATATCGTGGCCAGCGCGCCCCGGTACGACGTGACAGCGACGGCCCGCGTGGGCACCGCCGCGCCATACGCCACCACCTTCGATGTCCGCGCCAACTCACTGCCCATTGACACGCTGCCCGTTCCCGCAGGATGGCCGCTTACCGGCAGCATCCGCGCCGCCGTTGAAGGCTCTGGCGAGTTAGACCGTTGGCAGAAGGGCACGGCGAAGTTCAGCATCCAGCCAGTCGATGTGAAGTGGAATAACGAAGCCGTCACCACCCCCGGACCTATCCTGGGGGAGTTCGCCAATGAGACCTTCGAAGTGAAGCAAGCGCAGTTACTCGCGGCCGGCTCTCAGCTGTCCGTCGCCGGCAGCTTGCCGCTCGATTCAAAGTCCACGCAGGGCCTGCTGCGCGTGGATGGCGAGGTCGACTTGGCCGCTGCCTCCAAGTTAGTGCCGGATTGGAAGCAGCCGATTAACGCGGGCGGCAAACTTACACTCTCAGCGGAGTTACGCGGCAATCTGAAACGCATTGAACCTACGGCTACTCTCGCTCTGCGCGACGGTTTCATCATCCCCACTAACCTGAACCCGGTCTCCGGCATTGAGTTAGCAGCGCAGATTCAAGACGGCACGGTCACGCTTAACCGATTGACGGGAACGTGGGCCAAGGCGCAGTTATCGGCCACCGGCGAGTTCCCGCTCGGCCTTCTACCTCCCGGCCTGCCCATCGACTTTCCCCGCCGGACTGGCCCCGCCAAGTTAGTCCTCGATGCCAAAGGCCTCGACATATCGATGATTGAGGGCGTGCCCGCAAATACCAGCGGCACGGTTGCCTTCCATGTCGACGCCGAATCAGACAAAGCCGAGATCGCGAGCCTCAAGGCCCGCGTCACCGTGGAGGAGATGCGCGTCAAGGTGGGCGACATTATCCTGGCGCAAACCGGCACGTCGTCGATCAATGTCGCCGACGGGGTCGCCCGCATTGAGAGCTTCACCCTTGCTGGGCCGGGCACCGATTTGGCGTTGCGTGGACGGGCCAGCCTGCTGGGTAACTATCCGATTGCCCTCCGATTAGCCGGCAACATTGAGACCGGCGTGCTCTCTACCTTGATCGCTCCCGCCCGGATGCGCGGCCCGGCCCGCATTCAACTATCGGTTTACGGCCCGGCGCAGTCGCTCAAAGCGGCCGGCTTTGTCGAAGTTACTGATGGCCAATTATTGCTGCCCCGGCCACGCATTGCGGCCGACAACGTGAACGCGCGGATTGACGTCACTGGCGATCGGTTAGAAATTGTCCGCTTTGACGGGTCGCTGAATGGCGGCACCCTCACGGCCAAGGGAGGATTTCGTTTCACCGGCAGCGAAGCGCGCGACATTAACCTGGCGCTCGACGCGAAAAACGTGTATCTCGATTACCCCTACGGCCTGCGCACGTTATCCAATGCCGCGATCACCATGCAGCAAAACTTACTCAGCGGGAACATCGCCGTTCAGGAAGGTTCGTTCCGCGAGTTAGTCACGGTCGAAGGAAACTTACTCTCACTGTTGAATTCCTCAGGGGCGGATAATGTGTTTCCGGAAGAAAGAAACCGTTACCTTGACCGCACACAGTTCAATGTGAACATCACGTCAGAGTCGCCGCTGCTGGTAAAGAATAATCTGGCCAAAGCGGGCGTCAACCTGGATTTACGTTTAACCGGCAATTACTATCAGCCAGGGCTATTAGGCCGGATCACACTCGAAGAAGGCGGCGAGTTGTATTTTTCCGAACGTTCCTATGCCGTTGAGCGTGGCGTCATCACCTTTACGAATGATCGGAAGATCGAACCAGCATTGGACATCCTGGCCAGAACGAAGGTGGCGAGCCACGATATCTCGCTGCTCATCGAAGGCGGAGGCGCGGAGAAAGTGTCCACGGCGTTGTCTTCCGATCCTCCCGTTCCGGAACAAGAAATTCTGGCGATGCTCATCACCGGCAAGTCACCCGAAGAGTTCAAGAACTCCGATACAGCCACCCTTGCCAGCCGTCAGGCGCTCTCTTACTTTGCGGGTAGTTTTGGCAGCCGGTTTACGCGGCAACTTGAGCGGGCGACCGGCTTGAGCACCGTCAGGGTGGAGCCCGATTTGATCGCCAATGAGAGTAACCCCACGGCCCGGCTGACCATCGGGCAGGATCTTTCGCCCGCCGCGCGTCTGATTTACTCGATGAACCTGGTCAACGGCGGCGACCAGATCTATGTGGCTGAGTACGATATTACAAAACGGTTCACGACGCGAGGCGTGAAACAGATCGACAACACCTACCGGTTCGAGTTCCGGCACGACCTACGCTTTGGGGGCGAAAAACCTGCGACAGCTTCAACGAAGGGTCGCGCGAGCCGCGTCATTGGGACGGTGGCGATGCCGGCGGGCGGCCCCATCGATGAGCAGACGCTGCGGGATAAATTCAAAAACAAGACTGGCAAGCGTTATGACTTCTTTGAAGTGCGCAAGGGGCTTGATCGTCTGGAATCGCTTTACCGCAACGCGGATTTGCTCGAAGCGCGGGTGCGCGTGCGGCGCGACATTAAAGAGAGATCAGTCGACCTCGCGCTGGATATCGACGCGGGGCCGAAGCTAGCCTTCGCGTACGAAGGTTGGGAGCCCGGCCGTAAATTACGCAAGCAGGTGCGTCAAATTTGGAGCGACGGCGTCTTTGACGCGCAACGGGTGGACGATGCGTCCCGGGCCTTAAAAACCTCGTTAATCGAAAGCGGCTATCTGGAGGCCAGCATTGCGCCGAAGGTGACGGCGAACGAGCGTAAGTTGGTCACCTTCGACGTGCAGCCAGGGGTGAAATACGGCGCGGCGCGGCTGGAATTCCCCGGTGCCAGCGGCCTTAAGGACAGCGAGCTACGAAAAATACTGAAGCGGCGCGATTTAAGAGCCGCCTTATATCTGGACCCGCCCAAAGTGCGCGACCTGATGGAGAGTTACTACCGGGAGCGCGGCTATTTGGATGTCAAGATACAAGTGCCTCCAGCGGAATTTGACGCGCGCGCCGGTCAGGCGACCGTGCGCATGAAGGTTACTGAAGGCCCGCGCTACCAGGTAAGTTCGGTGAAGTTTGAGGGCAACACCTCGATGAAGCCCGAGAAGCTGACGGCTCTTTCGGCCTTGAAGGCCGACGAGCCTTATCAACTTCCTCTGCGCAAAGTCTCACTCGATCAGCTGCGGGAACTCTACTACGCCGCAGGGTATCGCGAAGCCCAGGTGGAAACCAACGTGGAGCGCGGACCGGGCAAAGTGGATGTTACTTACCGGATCACCGAAGGGCCCAAAGAGGTGGTGCAGAAGATCGAGGTTTCCGGCAATGACGCTACAAGCGAAACCCTGGTGAGGAGCCAGTTGACGCTGAAAACGGGCGACGCGCTGGAGCCCGCGAAGTTGACCGAATCACGCCGTAATCTCTACAGCACGGGTGCCTATTCATTAGTCGACTTAGAGAGAGTTCCTGCGGGCGATGTCAGCGCGGCGGGAATCAGGCCCATCCTGCTGCGAGCCAAAGTACGCGAGGTGCAGCCGTTTGAAATAAAATATGGCGCCTATTTGGATACCGACCGCGGGCCGGGCGCCATCGTCGACTTCACCAACCGTAACTCGCTGGGTTCGGCGCGAGCCATCGGTGGACGGCTGCGTTATGACGGCGACTTCCGCGAGGGGCGGGTTTTCTTTAGCCAGCCCTTGCTGCGCCGCTTCCCCCTACAGACGATCTTTTCCGGATTTGTGAACCGCGCCTTGCTGCCTACTTTTGTCACCGACCGCACCGGCGTCAGCGTGCAACAGGAGATGCGATTTAAGAAGCGGTATTTACTCAACTATGGCTACCGCCTGGAGCGTGTACACACTTACGAGAAAACTCCCGATACGTTCTTACCCTTTGACGTTACGCTGCGGGTGGCGCCGCTGACGTTTACCATGAACCGCGAAACCCGCGATGACATTCTGGATGCGACCAAAGGGTCATTTATCTCGCACGCTTTCGAGTGGGCACCGGAGCTATTGGGCTCAGACGTCCGTTTCGTCCGTTACTACGCGCAATATTTTAAGTATGTGGCGCTAGCGAAGCCGGTGGAAATTCCGATGAGCGGCGGGGTGAAGAAGCCACGATTGGTTTACGCCGGCGCGGCCCGCCTCGGGCTGGCCCGCGGACTGGGCGGGCAGGATTTGGTACTGAGTGAACGCTTCTTCGCGGGCGGCGGCACCACGCTACGCGGCTTCGCCCAGAACACGCTGGGGCCCAAAGACTTCTTGGGTGAACCGGCGGGCGGTGACGCCGTGGTGCTGATCAACAACGAACTGCGCTTTCCCGTGGCCAGTATCTTCGATGCCGTCGGGTTCGTCGATGTGGGCAACGCCTATCGCCGCGCGTCGGACTTCAGTTTCGGTGACTTACGCAAAGCCGCCGGTGCCGGGCTCCGCATTCGAACGCCTTACTTCCTGATCCGCTTAGATTATGGCTTCAAGTTAGATCGCCGTCCGGGCGAATCGCGCGGCGGATTCTTTTTTAGCATTGGCCAGGCATTCTAATAGCGCCGCGAAGCACTTACACCATATACATCCCGCCGTTGATTTCAATGGTTTGTCCTTGAATGTAACGGGCGGCGGGTGAGCAGAGGAATAAGACAACGTCAGAAACGTCTTCGTTGGTGCTTAAGCGTCCGGCTGGCGTTTGTGCGATAACGGAATCGAGAATCTGGCGATTCGAAAAGACTTCATGAAAGTGGTTATCCACCGTGCCGGGGCTGACGGCATTGACGCGAATACCCTGGGGGGCCAATTCCTTCGCCAAGCCTTTGGTGATGGCGGCCACGGCCGCTTTTGCGGCGGCGTAGACGGTGGCACCAGGCCCGCCACCATTCCGCGCGGCAATGGAGCTGACGTTGATCACCACGCCGTTTTGGCGTTCAATCATACCGGGGGCAATCTTCTGGGTAATGAAATAGACGCTCTTTACGTTCAAGTTCATTACTTCGTCGAATAACTCCGGCGTGTATTCAAGTAACTTCGCGCGCTTGACCAGTGAACCGGCATTGTTCAGCACAATATCCCATTCTGGTTTGAGGCTGGCGCAGAAATGCTCGATGCCCGCCACGGTGGCTAAGTTAGCCTGGCTGAGAGTAACTTCCGCGCCCAGCGCTGCTAAAGTAGCCTGCACCTCGGCGGCCCCCTCAGGGTAAGAGTTATATTGCAGCAGAAAGCGGCGGACGCCAGCCTTCCCCAGGGCGAGCGCACTGGCGGCACCAATGCCCCGCGATGCTCCGGTAATCAACGCACTTTCCAGTGGACCCTGCGGCCCTTCAAGTCTTGTCATTCCAGCTCCTCATTTTTCGATGGTCCAGCGGCCCGCGCGCGTCGCCGTTTGGTGCCGGGTTTTACTGTCTCATTGTTTTGGGCCCAGCGGGCAAGGTCAAAAGTCCGGGTGTAATTAGCGGTGGAGTTAGAGAGTTCCACGCGGACCGCGCCGCTGGCGTCGCAAATGAAACGCTCGTGGATCTCCTGGCTTTGCGCGATCTCACTATAGGCCACAGGCACTTGGCTCAGATCACTCAAGGTGGCGAGCGCGGGGTCGAATGGGAAATGAATTTCGTCCCAGAAAGCCAAGTCGCCCGCCGGTTCGCCATCGCGAGTCACGTCGCCGGCTTCGAGATAGCAGAAATGGCCGATGTTGTGTACCGGATAGTAGCGGCGTTCCCTCACCAGCGTCGCTTCTTTGGCGGAGGGCAGAATGGTGCCGCGTTCGAAGATGACATCGAGCCAGGCGCGGCGGCCGTGGTCAGCTTCGCGCCACACGCCGAAGGCGCGGCCAAAGCGCTCGCGGACGACGGCGCCTGGCTGGTCATCCGCATGAATCGCCAAGCCGATGGCGGTGGCGGCGCGGGTATAGGCCGAGCGCTTCACTGAACGTCCAAAGCTCTCGCGCAACATGCGAGAGACCAGAGGCAATTCGCTCCCCCCGCCCGTCACATAGAGCGCGTCGATGCTGGCGGCCGGCCCCAAGGACTTCATCAAGCTCTCCACCACCTCCACCGATCGCGCGATGCGGGGACGGGCTAGCGATTCGAATAAGCCCACGGCAATGTTGACGCTGCCCCAGCCGGGGCGCACGGACTCGAGGTCGACGGTGACCCGTTTGGTGGTGGGCTTGATGGACTCTTTGCGTTCGCGGCACTCTTCCAGCAACCGGAACGATTCGCCGGGATCGAGCAATCGGCGGCGGTCCTCGTCCAGCGCCAGTTCGGCGATCATTTCATCGAAGTCATCGCCGCCGAAGTGGGGCAAACCGGCGGTGGAGAGCACCACGTTTTCTTTCTCACTGGTGCGCAGAATCGAAGCGTCGAAAGTGCCGCCGCCCAGGTCGTAAACCAGGATAGTTTCTTCCAGGCCGGGCGGCTGATCCTGCCGGTGGCGATGCGCGAACTCGACGCTGGCGGCGGACGGTTCATTCAACATGCCGAGCACGCGGAAGCCACCGCGGCGGAACGCTTCCGCCGTCAAGAAGCGCTGGTTGGTGTTGGCGTTGGCGGGAATGCCGAGGACGGCCTCAAGCGGCTCAGCCGCTTTAAGCCCCGCGTTCGATTGCTCGCGTAGAGCTTGCGCCAAGGATTGGGCGAGACCGGTGAGCAGATCCAGCAGCAGCACGGAGCGGCCGGCCACGTCGAGGCTGGTGTGAGGTCCGGCGGCGTGCAGTTCGCGCTTCAAAGAGCGTACCAGCATCCAGGCGGCATCGCCTTGATGTTGCAATGCCTTCCAGCCGTACAGCATCGCGCCAGGCCCAAAGGCGATGGCCGGCGGAAACCAGTCGCGCGCTTCGCCTTCGCCCGTCTCAAAGCAGACCACCGGATAGTTGCCGCGGTCGGCGGCGGCGACGACGATGCGGGTGGTGCCAAAATCGATGCCGAGTTTCATGACTCTTTCTATTCGAGCACTAATTGGGAGCGCGCTAAAATGGGATCTTGAACTTCGCCGATTTTTTGAGCAACTCGCGTTTCACCACGCTATCCGCAGCGCTGGCCGTTTTGACCGCGATGATCACGCCGGCGCTGTTGATCTCCGCCACCGGTACATTTATTTTGTCCACGTCGAATCGTCTGGGGCGCTGTGTGGATCGCATGCGAGGCATCATGGCCATTCTCGAGGAAGACCGGGCGGCCACCGTCGCGTTTCCCATGTCCGGCGAACGCAAGAGCTTTCTTCTCTCGCAGGTGGACTTGCTTACCAAGCGTTCCAGAATCCTCGCGCGGGTCCTGGTGTATCTCTATTTTGCCTCCGGTATTTTTATGGCGACCAGCGTGTCCATTGCGATGGCGAGCGTGGCGATGGCCCAGTGGAGTTGGTTGCCGCTGCTGCTTGGTATTACTGGCGCGGTGTTCCAATTCGCGGCGAGCATCATGCTGATCGGCGAAGCGCGGCTGTCACGGTCCGGCTTAGAGGAAGAATCGAAGTATGTCGTGAAGCTGGCGCGGCGCGAGCTAAGCCCCGGGCCGGAGTAAGAAGCTCACCGTCATTTCGTTCTTCGTGCCGATGGCGCCCAGCAGGGCCGAGACGGGCTTGAGTTTGAAGTCGCTCAGTTTGACGATGGCTTTGCCCGCGCAGACACCCGACTTTTCGGTGACGGTGACCAGCACCGGCTGAGTGATGTTACGAATGGTGAGATTGCCTTGGACCTCGTAAAGGCCGTTGCCGCGCGAGGCGATGGCGGTGGAGACAAATTTCAGCAAAGGGTACTTCGCGGAATCCATCATGTCCATTTGGGCGTAATTGGCGATCTTCTTGGCGTCCTTGGCGCTCACCCAATCGTCTTTGAGGACGGCGCTACGGGCTTCGATGTCGAGCTGAATCGATGACTTTTCGGGATTGGTTTGGTCAAGATTCAGGATGCCACTGTAGCGTTCAAAAATGAAAAGATGTTTCTTGCCACTCATCAATCCGGTCTTTTCCACCTCCAGGGCGAAGAGCGTGCCAGCGGTGGGGGAGACGCGCAGCGGGCGAAGGTCCGCCGCGAATAAGCCCGTCGTCAGGAGACAGTAAACTAAAATCTTGCGCATTGGAATCCATACCTCTTCGGCCGGTGCCCTGGAGAACTCCGCCATTGAAGCGATGAGGCTCGGAGCGAACACGTTTCAAATATTTTCCGCGTCGCCCCGGATGTGGCGCGCAGGCGCGATTTCTGCGGCATCCGCGCTGGCGATGAAGCGGCTCCGCGAACAGCATGATCTCTGGCCCCTGGTGATCCATGACAGCTATCTGATTAACCTGGGGTCGAGCGACCCGGTGATCCGGCCGAAATCGATTGCGGCATTCCGGGGCGAAATTGAGCGGGCATTGGCGATCGGCGCGGAGCATCTGGTCTTTCATCCCGGCAGCGGCAAAGGTTCTTCCCGCAGCGAGACGATTTCTTTAGTGGCGGCGGGTATGGGCGAGGCGGCGCGAGGTTTCACGGGCCCTTTGCGGCTGCTGATTGAGAACACGGCCGGCCAGGGTTCGGTGCTGGGGAGTACACTGGAAGAACTAGCGGAAATCAGGAGCCAAGCGCAAGCCGGACTCGACCTCGAAGTCGGTTATTGCCTCGATACCTGCCATAGCTTCGCGGCTGGTTACAACTTGGCCAGCGAGTCTGGCGGTGAGGAATTCATCCAGCGGGCGGACGCGGTGTTGGGCTTGGAACGGGTGGCCGTGATTCACGCGAATGATTCGAAGGGTAGTTTAGGTTCGCATCTTGATCGTCATGCCAATATCGGCGAGGGTCTGCTGGGCGAGGCGGCTTTCGAGCGGCTACTGAATCATCCTCAGTTGACGAACCAGCCGTTCATTTTAGAAACGCCGTTGGACGGCCAAAGCCGTGATCTAAATAAGCTGAAAGAATTATGCCGGAAAAGTTCTATAGTCCGCAAGATATCGAAATAAAGTGGCAGACGCGTTGGGACGCGTCGCCGGAGCTCTATCGCGCCTCAGCGGATGGCTCTTCAGATCGTCCTAAGTACTATGTGCTGGAGATGTTACCCTATCCGAGCGGCAATTTGCACATGGGGCACGTGCGTAACTACTCAATCGGTGACGCGCTAGCGCGCTATATGTGGATGCGCGGCTATGACGTATTGCATCCGATGGGTTGGGATTCTTTCGGTATGCCGGCGGAGAATGCCGCGTTGAAGTTCAAGAAGCCACCTGCCGAATGGACGTTCTCTAATATTGCGGCGATGAAAGTCCAAATGAAGCGGATGGGCTTCAGTTACGATTGGGAACGTGAGATCGCTACCTGCACCCCGGAATATTATCGCTGGAACCAATGGTTCTTTCTCAAGATGTTCGAGAAGGGTCTGGTTTACCGTAAGCAAAGCAAGGTGAACTGGTGCCCCGAGTGCATGACGGTGCTCGCGAATGAGCAAGTGGTAGATGGCTGCTGCTGGCGTCATGAGAACACTAAGGTGGAGATGAAAGAGTTAGAGCAGTGGTTTGTGAAGACCACGGCTTACTCCGATGCTCTGCTCGATGATATGAAGCAGATCGAGGCCGGTTGGCCCGAGCGCGTGCTAACGATGCAGAAGAATTGGATCGGGCGGTCGGTAGGTTCCGAAATCGACTTTGCTCTGGCTGGGTCTGCGGAGAAGATTCGGGTATTCACGACGCGGGTCGATACGATTTACGGGGCGACTTGTGTGATTTTGGCGCCCGAGCATGCGCTAACGGCGAGCTTAGTTTCTACGGCTGACCAAGCGCAGTTGAAGTCGATGATCGATGAGCAGGCTCGAAAAGATCCGGCGGATGTGGAGAAGAATGGCTTCTTCACGGGCCATTACGCGGTGAACCCGTTTAGCGGCGAACAGGTACCGATCTGGATAGGTAACTTTGTGCTGATGGGTTACGGCACCGGAGCTATCATGGCGGTGCCGGCCCATGACGAGCGGGACTTTGAGTTCTGCACGAAGTACGGCATTGCAATTCGGCCCGTCGTGCGGCCAGTTGATGGCGAGTTAGTCGAAGGCGTATTTGCCGGCTACGGCGTGGTGATGGATTCCGGTGAGTTTACCGGGCTGCCGTCTCTAGACGCGCGTACGAAGATGAATGCGGCTGCTTTGGCCAAGGCCTTTGGGACTGCGGCGATCACTTACCGGTTGAAGGATTGGGGCATTTCCCGGCAGCGCTATTGGGGAACGCCGATTCCGATGGTGCATTGCCCGTCGTGCGGTCTAGTGCCCGTACCGTACGATCAATTGCCGGTCGTCTTGCCGCTGGATGTTGACATTACGGGGGCCGGCGAATCACCCTTAAAGCGCGTGCCGTCGTTTGTGAATGTAAGCTGTCCAAAATGCGGTGCGCCGGCGCGGCGTGAGACGGATACCATGGACACGTTCGTCGATTCCAGCTGGTACTTCTACCGCTACACCGACCCGCACAACACGCAGTTACCGTTCGATCCGGCTAAGGTGGCGCAATGGTTTCCGATTAACCAATATATCGGTGGCGTTGAACATGCCATTCTGCATTTGATTTACTCGCGCTTCTGGACCAAAATGATGCGCGACATCGGGCTGATGACGAACGACGAGCCCGTTAAGAATTTGTTCACCCAGGGCATGGTGATCAAAGATGGCGTCAAGATGTCGAAGAGTAAAGGCAACGTCGTCGACCCGGATGAGATGATCGCCAAGTTTGGCGCGGACACTTGCCGGTTGTATATTCTATTCGCCGCGCCGCCCGAAAGAGACTTGGATTGGCGCGAGAGCAGTGTGGAAGGTCTGCATCGCTTTATTGCGCGCGTCTATCGCTTGGTGACCCGTAACGCGGATCGTCCCGGTGGCGACGCGGGCGAAACGAACGATGCTGACCGGCAAGCTTTGCGTAAGCTGCACCAAACCCTCGACAAGATCACGAAGGACTTTGATTCGCGTTGGCACTTTAACACCTCCATCGCCGGATTGATGGAGCTGACGAACGAGCTCTACTTACTGGAAAGCGCGATGTCCGGCGCGGTGATGCGGCAGGTATTGCCGGTGCTGGTGCAGATGCTCGCGCCGTTTGCCCCTTATACTTGCGAGGAATTGTGGGAGGAATTGGGCTTGAAGGGTCCGGTCTTCCGGCAGCCTTGGCCGGTGGCTGACCAGGAATTAGCTAAGGAAGATGCAATCGACGTGCCGGTGCAGGTAAATGGTAAGCTGCGAGGCCGGGTACGGGTGGCGATCGGCACGGCGAAGGACGAACTGGAGCGAGTGGCGCTCGCCGACGAAAAGGTGCTGCCTTGGATTGAGGGTAAGCAAGTGGCGAAGGTGATCGTGGTTCCGGACAAGCTCGTCAATATCGTGGTGAAGTAAGTGGTGCATTTATTCCCCCGTCAATTTGTTGATAGCGAAGAGGCTTCGAATCGCATTTATACGCTGGCCGAGGCGGAGAGCTATACGCGCTGGCTGGCCACCGCACACTACGAAAATTTCCACGTGGTGAGTTTTCTATTGCCGAAGGCGCTCCATCAGGATTTCTACAACGTCTACTCCTTTTGCCGTTGGGCCGATGACTTAGGCGACGAGTTCGGCGATCCGGCCCGGAGCCTGGGCCTTTTGTCGTGGTGGCGCGAGGAGTTACAGGCCATGTATGCCGGTGTCACGCGGCATCCGGTGTTTGTCGCCCTGCGCGGAACGGCCTTGAAGCATGATTTGCCCAGGGAGCCATTCGACAATCTGATCAGCGCTTTTATTCAGGATCAGACGATCAGCCGCTACCAGAACTGGGCAGACTTAGAGGCTTATTGCGTCAACTCGGCGAATCCCGTGGGGCGGCTCGTGCTGATGTTATGCGGCTATCGGGACGCGGAACGCTTCCGGTTGTCCGATGCGACGTGTACCGGCTTACAGCTGGCGAACTTCTGGCAGGACGTAACAGTGGATTGGGACAAGGATCGCGTATATCTGCCGCTCGACTTACTCGCGAAACACGGGGCGACCGTGGAGCAGATCGCCGCCCGCCGGTTTGACCACGCTTTTGCCGGAGCGATGCGGGAGGCAGTAGCGGAAGCGCGCCGGCACTTCGCCGCCGGATTGCCTCTGGTAGGCACGGTGAACCGGCAATTGGCGCTCGACCTTGATTTATTCAATCGCGGCGGGTTGGCCATCTTAGACCGCATTGCCGCCGAAGGTTACGACGTGCTGAAGGCGCGCCCGGGAATTTCGAAAGTCGCGCGGGTGCGCATTCTGATGGGGAGTTTGGCTCGATGGGCTTTCCGGGCGGCGTAGGCGATCCGGTCGCTGTTTCCTATGAGTGGTGCCGCGCATTGGCGCGCGAGCGGGCCAAAAATTTTTACTATGCTTTTCGTTTGCTTTCCAAAAAGCAACACAACGCCATCTGCGCCATTTACTCGTTTATGCGGGTTTGCGATGACCTTTCCGACGACCCGGGGATGAGCGTCGCACAACGCCATGCCGCCTTGGCGGGTTGGCGGCGCGATCTTGACTTAGCCCTGGGCGGTTTGCAAACCATGCCGCTTCACCCCGTTTGGTTGGCCCTTTACGATGCGGTGTTGAAGTACCAGATTCCGCGCGAGTATTTACACCAAATGATTGATGGCGTCACGTCGGACTTAGAGTTCCAGCCGGTCGAGACCTTCGATCAGCTTTATCGCTACTGTTACCAGGTGGCTTCGGTGGTGGGGCTGACGGTGATCCATATCTTCGGCTTTCGCGGGCCAGAGGCCCTGCCGTTGGCGGAGAAGTGCGGCATTGCTTTTCAACTCACGAACATTCTGCGCGACGTGCGGGAGGACGCGGAGAATGGCCGCGTTTATTTACCGGCGGAGGATCTCGCGCGTTTCGGCGTCGATGCGGCCCGGCTGGTGCGCGATGACGCGTTTCGCCATTTGATGCGCTTTGAGGCGGCACGGGCGCGGCAGTTCTATAACGAGTCCCAGCCGCTGGTGGAGATGGTTGACCGCGGGAGTCGCGCGTCATTGCGGGCGCTGATCGAGATCTATTCTCAGTTGCTGCACCGGATTGTGGCGTCGGACTTTGACGTCCTGAGCCAGCGCATTGCGCTCACCACCGGGGAGAAAGTTTGGATCCTGGTCCGCGAGAAGCTGCGCGGCTAGTGTCGAGACCCCTTCGCGAGGGGCGAACAAAGTGGTGAAATTGAAGTATGCCCTTTCCGCGTCGAGCTCTTTGTTGCGCTTTGCTGTTGATGTTGCCTGCTTGTAAGCGAGGCTTTTATAACCTGGAGCCGCACACCAACGAGTTTGTCTATACGGCGCTCTCCTTCGCGCCGGTCACCGCCACCGCGAGCGGCTTCCACCGTTTTGCCGGCGACTTTCTCGATGAAATGCTGGACGACTACAGCGAGGCGGCTCTCAGCAAGCAGCGCAAGTTCTATCACGACTTTGACCATGGCTTCCGCAAAATTCCGCGGGAACGCATCTCGCCGCAGGACCAAGCCGATTACGACTTAATCCTTGACCAGATTCAGCTGGCGTTACTCGAGCTGGACGTCATCCAGAGTTACAAACACAACCCCACAATCTATGTGGAAACGCTGGGCAACGCTTTTTTCGCGCCCTATTCGCTCACCTATTCGAAGGAAGACCTACGACTCTACTCCATCATCCGCCGGCTCGAAGTGGTGCCCGCGTACCTGCGCGTGGCCCGCAAGAATTTGGTGGATTCCCCCGAGATTTGGAACCGCGTGGCTCGCGAGGAGAACCTGGGCAATATCGCGATGATCGATGGACCGATCCGCGCGGCGTGCCCGCAGAAGCTGCGCGACGCTTATGACAAAGCCGCAGTCGTGGCGATTAAAGAGTTGAGGGCCTTCAATACATGGCTCGAAACTGATTTAAGCCAACGGACTAGTGATTGGCGCTTGGGACCCAGCCTTTATGCGCGTAAGTTCCGTTTAGTGTTAGCCAATGGCGACACGCCGCAAGCGTTGCTAACCGATGCCGAGGCAGAGCTCGCGCGGGTACGCGCCGGGATGGAAAAGCTGGCTGGCAAAGAGGGCGTGCGCGCCATGCTCAACCGCATTGCCCAACGCCATCCTACGCGCGAAGCTTACTTCGGAACGGCGGCCACCGATCTGGAGGACACCACGCGGTTTGTCCGCGAGCACCAACTGCTGACGCTGGGCGAAACGAAGAATTTGCGCGTCATGGAGACGCCGGAGTTCATGCGTGGCATTTACAGCGTGGGCGGCTTCAACCCGGCACCAGTGCTGCATCCGGAACTGAAAGCTTCCTATTGGTTGACGCCGATTCCCGCCGATTGGCCCGCCGATCGCGTGGAATCGAAGTTACGCGAATACAACACGGAGGGGCTGGCGTTGTTGACGATTCACGAAGCAATGCCTGGCCACTACGTGCAGTTCGAAGCCGCGAACACCATTCTGCCGCGGGGACGGCGCGTGTTGCGCAGTATCTGGGGCAACGGCCCGTACGTGGAAGGTTGGGCAGTTTACGCCACGCAGATGTTACTCGAACAGGGCTACCGGAACAATTCTCCCGAACTGAAAATGACTTTCTTGAAGCAACAGCTCCGCATGATTGCCAATGCCATCCTCGACGTCCGGCTGCATTCGATGAGGATGACCGATGAGCAAGCCATGAAGCTGATGCTCGAAGATACTTATCAGGAAAAAGAAGAGGCGACGGCGAAGTTACAACGGGCGAAGCTTTCCAGCGTGCAATTGCCGACTTACTTTGCCGGTTGGCGCGCCATTGTGAAAATGCGTGAGCGGCAAGCGTCGCGGCCTGGCTTCAATCTGCGCAAGTTTAATGATCAGGTGCTGGCAATGGGGGCATTGCCGGTGCCGGCGGTGGAGAGATTACTTAACGTGCCGGCCACAACCGCGCAATCGTCGACAAAATAACCCAGCCGGCGCGCAGGCTCGCATCCCAGCGCCCGGCGACTTTGGGTTCGCCCGCCTGGCGCATTCCGTAACTCACCGGCACCTCCATCACGCGCAAGCCTTGTTGCAGCGCGCGCACTTGCATCTCGACGGTCCAGCCGAAGTTGCGGTCGCGCATGCCGAGATGTTGCAACCTGCTGGTGCGGATGGCGCGGAAAGGGCCGAGGTCAGAATAGGAGTGCCCGTACAGGAGCCTGATGGCGGTGGTGGCGATCCAATTGCCAAAGCGCTGATGCAGCAGCAGTGCGCCGGGCAACGCGTGGCCGAGGGTGCGTGAGCCCAGCACGAGGTCGGCCTGGCCCGCGATAATCGGCACCACCAGCCGGGGCGTCTCCGCCGCATCTTCAGAGCCATCGGCTTGCAGAAACACCGCGATATCGGCGGTGAGGTGGGGAAGCGCGGAGAGGCAGGCGGCACCGTAGCCGCGCTCGCTGGTCTCGATGGCGAGGGCACCATGGGCGCGGGCGACGGCGGCGGTGGCATCGGTGGCACCGTTCACGGCGACGATCACTTGGGCGAACATCCCGGCCGGCAGGCCGTCTAAGGTTGAGCCGATTACCTCGGCTTCGTTGTAGGCGGGTATGATTAAGGCGAGGGTGGCCGTTTGCATGGAACTCATTCTCATGTTAGAACTACAAACATTCCCTTGACGGGAAGATCGATATGGAAGACACCGTCCTCGAACCCCAGCGCCCGCCTGATCGTCCCCGTGAAAGGGCTGCGTGGGCGCGCACGCTCTATTGGTTGCGCGACCTCTTCCTGGCTGTAATTATCGCCGTGGTCGTGATCCTTTTCCTTTACCGGCCGGTGAAGGTGGAAGGCACCAGCATGATGCCGGCGCTACGCGACCAGGAGCGCATCTTCATCAATCAGTTCGTCTACATGTTCGGACTGAAAGACGTCCAACGCTACGACATGGTGGTGTTCTGGTATCCGGGCGACCCCACCAAAAGCTACATCAAGCGCGTGATCGGGTTGCCGGGAGACCTGGTGGAAGTGCAGCAGGGCGTGGTCTCCATCAATGGCGGCGTGCTGCCTGAGGAGTACGTGCCGGACGAGTATCGTGACCGCAATTCGATGACGCCGCAACGCATCGCGCCAGGCCAGTATTTTGTGATGGGTGACCATCGCAGTTCGTCGAACGATTCGCGCGCGTGGGGTTCCGTGCCGCGCCGGTACATTTACGGCAAGGCCGTTTTTGTCTACTGGCCGCTGGATAAGGTCGGCGTGCTACGTTAGCGGAATGCGAATTCTGATTGGAATTTTTTGTGTTTCTCTGGGGGCCCAAACGCTGCCCCCGACGCTGCCCCCGGCCCCTCGTCTAGCGGCCGCCGGCGAAACCACCGACCACCGGCATGACCAGTTGATGAAAGCCATCGACGATGTGGCTTGGCACTCAAAGCTGGGCGACATTGCCGAAGTGGATAAAGTGGAAATCACCGGCCCGCCCCTCGTCAAGGAAGCGAACCCCACGGGCCAGGGCGCGGGCAATCCGCTGATCTTTCACGCCTACACGTTCATCCCCAAGAAACTCGACCGCGCGAAGAAGCAGCCGCTGGTTGTTTTTGTTCACGGCGGGGTGCACTCAAACTTCACGTCCAATAGCGCGCACATCATCCGGGAGCTGATGAATGAAGGCTACACGGTGGTGGCACCGGACTACCGGGGGAGCACGGGCTATGGTGCCGCGTTCTGGCGGGCGATCGACTATGGCGGCCGCGAAAATGACGACGTGTTCGCGGCGCGCAATTGGATGCTGGAGACTTATGCGTTTCTCGATCCGCAGCGCGTAGGTTTAGTCGGGTGGAGCCATGGCGGCATGATTACTTTGATGAATTTGTTTCAGCATGGCGAGAGTTTTGCTTGCGGTTATGCGGGCGTGCCGGTGAGCGACTTGGTGGCTCGGCTGGGCTATAAGGGTCCGGCCTATGAGCAGCTCTTCGCGGCAGACTATCACATCGGGAAGCCGGTGCGCGACAACGTGCCGGAGTATTTGAAACGCTCGCCCGTCACGCACGTGGCGAAGTTACGCACGCCGCTGATGATCCACACCAACACCAACGACGAGGACGTGAATTATCTGGAGGTGCAGCGGTTGGTGGCGGCGCTGAAGGCCGAGGGCAAGGCGTTCGAATATAAGGTCTACGAGAACGCGCCCGGCGGGCACGTCTTCAATCGAATCGATACCAAGCTGGCGCGGGAGTCGCGCGCCGAAATCTATGTCTTCTTGCGTAAGTACCTGAAGCCCTAGCAGTAATTGCTGCGACGGCGTGATTTGTTACTTTCCGGCTTGCTGCAGGACCCGCTCACTATCCTTCGCGGCTGGTCGGCACCGTGTCACGCGGTCAGAGCGCTTAGTCACGCTTAGCCAACAGTTCGAGAAGGCTGTTTCGAAACGAAGCTGGCGCCTCAGAACAATAGAGCGCAGATTGATTCGACCGGATGGACGCGTCCACCATTAAATAGGGTTTAGGAGGCGCTTCAGCGGCGCCCATGCTGATCGCGACCGTGTCATCGGGTCGTTGCTCTATTCGAAGGGGAAGGCGCGCGCATTGAAAGCCCTTTGGCGAGATGACATATCCGACGGCCAGCGTGTCAAAGGGATTGAAGCCATCGCTGTCCAGATTCGTTTCCCAGAAGTTGAGCCAGTCTTGGGCAGCGTCGAGCAGCCAACCGAGACCCGGACTTGCCGAGCGCATCCCGGCCAGATCGGCTTGGCGTAGCCAGACTTTGGAGGAGATCTCCCAAGGTGCCAGCACCAGAGCAATCCTTGACTCCAGCAGGACTTGAAAGCTTGGAACATCCAGCTCAAAGTTAAAGTCCCGAAACGCCTTGCCCGTAGGTTTGGTGGAAAATCGCTGGTTCGGCCTCCGGCCAGCTACCGCGACGATCATTTTGACGCGATGGCGAAGATCTGGATGACGGCGAAGAACGGTCGCCACGTTCGTCGCCGGCCCCAGCATCAGAATCACGAGTTTTTCGCGACGTAAAGCGGCGGCCAGTGCGCGTGAAGCTTCTGTTTCCACGCCGAGGTCCATCGCCGAGGCGGCACCGCTGGTCACTTCCAATCCCGGCCGGCCAAATTCCCGAACCAAACGCCGCCCGATCGGAAGGCCCTCGTTCAACGGAGCGTTTCCAAAAACGACGCTGACTCCTCGCACGGCCAAAGCTGAGGAATGAAACGCCTGAATGAGGGCGAAACCGTCATCCACTTCGTGGCCGCCGCGAGCGACCGAGGGATCGGTATCGATCCAAACCGGCACGGCGGCCGTGGCCACCGCAGAAAACATAAGGAGGATCGATCTCATACTGATTGATTCTTCAAAACCAACTCCTTCGATATGGCGAGAAGCTCTGCCTTCCGATGCAGGCCGAATCGCACGGGAAGCTGCGCCACGCCAATCAGCCGGCGCATGATTTCCACTCCCGAAAATTGTAAAGCCAACTCGTGCTCGAGCGGCGCAGCAGTAGCATAGCCGGCGAGCAGGGCGTCCACGGCCGGGCGAGGATGTCCGGAGAGGTAGAGATGCGCGGCCATCACCCCGAGGTCCCATTCCGGCAGCCCATAGAAGCAAAATTCCGGATCGATCACGTACACATGCTCCCCGGCTTTTATCCAGCTTCCGGGGAAGTAGTCTCCATGAATCAGGCAAACACCGGAGGAATTAACGTACCGTTCACCTAATGACCGCACGACGGAGCAGTAGCGGCGATCCGCAGATAAATCGACCGCCAGTGAGGCCAGGCCGGGGGTGATCGAGTCCAAATCGAGGCCATTATTCTCACGGATCGGAAGGGCGAAAATGTGCTCATGATTCAACGCCCGCATGTCGCTATTGGAGAACGAGGCGGCGAGGCCGGGGGAACGAAACGAAGTGTGGAGGGCGATCAGGAAACCGGTAAGACTATTCTGGTGGACTTGTTCCAGCATCGCCCCGGTATCCGAGTACAAGAACGTGAAGTCTTGTGCATCTCCGAGATCTTCGAGCAGCATGAGATGCTCGTCTGAATCAAAGCCAAGCAACGTGGGGAGGTGACCCGAGACGGCCGGCTGCTGCTCGACTTGACGATAGAAGTGGGCTTCGACGAGCGCTCGATCCCAGGGTGCGGCAATGTTGGGATACTTCTCCACCCAGGGCCGGGACTGCTTCAGAATGACGGACCGCTGCGAGGTGCTAACCCGCATCACGCAGTTCATATTGCCTTCGCCAGCGCGGTCCACCGCCTGAACGATTTCACCTGCATTCAGCCACCCTCGACTGCTGAGGAATGCCGCCACGGATGGCACATCGGGTGCCAGAAAAAATGAGCCCGGATACGCCGGTCTCAACGCGCGATCGGAGTTCATGCCGGCGTCGGACTCTCTTCCAGGGCGCACCCACCCAATTGCTTCGAGTACCGGGCGGCGATCCAGGTATCGGGCGCGAATTTTCCGGGGCCAAAAATCAGCACTAGAACCGATGCTATCAGGAAGGTGTACGGAG
>JANLPT010000300.1:0-6437 GCA_031367405.1 Bryobacteraceae bacterium | reverse complement strand
CAGCTTCGCGGAGTGCCGGTTCGACCTGGCGAGCTTTACCGGCTGAGGGCTGCCGCCAGATTATGCCATTGCAACATCCCCTTCCTCACGGTCGGGGTTCGTCAGACAAAGCCGCACTAACTCAGCATCTGCTGGATGACTTTGCCTTCGACGTCCGTTAGGCGGAAATCGCGGCCCATGTGCCGGTAGGTGAGCCGGGTGTGGTCGAAGCCCATGGTGCGCAGCATGGTGGCTTGCAGATCGTGGACGTGTACCGGATTCTCGACGATATTGAAGCCAATGTCGTCGGTGCGGCCGATGACTTGCCCGCCCTTGATGCCGCCGCCGGCCAGCCACATGGAGAAGGCCATCGGATGGTGGTCGCGCCCCGCGCCGTCGGGGTCGCGCGTGTTGCGGACCTCCTGCATCGGCGTCCGCCCAAACTCGCCGCCCCAGACGACCATCGTCGAATCGAGTAAGCCGGTACGTTTCAAGTCTTTGAGCAAGGCCGCCGTGGGGCGATCCGTAATGTCGCAGTTCTTTTTGAGGTTGATGTTCAACTTCGTATGGTCGTCCCAACTGGCATGCGTGATCAAGATGAAGCGCACGCCGCGCTGCACCATGCGCCGCGCCATCAGGCAGTTGCGCGCAAACTGATCGGTGGGCGCTTGCCCGACGCCGTATAGGTCGAGGGTCTCTTTCGTTTCCTGCGACAGATCGCTCATCTCAGGGGCCGAGGACTGCATGCGGTAGGCCAGTTCGTAGTTGGACATGCGGGAAGCGATTTCGGCGTCGCCGGTGGCCGCCAGCCGTTGCTGGTTCAGGTCACGCATGGCGTCCAGGTCGCCGCGCTGCATGGCGGCGGTGACGCCGGGCGGGTTGGAGAGGTAGAGGATGGGGTCGCCCGTTGAACGCAGTGGCGTGCCCTGATAGGTGGATGGCAGAAAGCCTGACGAGAAGTTCGTCGCGCCGCCCGACGTGCCCGCGCCCGATGAGAGCACGACGAAGCCGGGCAGATTTTTCGACTGCGAGCCGAGCCCGTAAACGCTCCACGCCCCCAGGGTCGGCCGCCCGATCTGCGTGGAGCCGGTGAACATGAGGAGCTGCCCCGGGTGATGGTTAAAGGCATCGGTGTGCATGGAACGCACCAGGCAGATGTCATCGGCGCAGGACGCGGTCTGCGGAATCCAGTCTGAAAACTCGGTGCCGGACTGGCCATGTTTGGTAAAGATCCGGGGACTCGCCAGGACCGCCGCATTGGGTTTAATGAAGGCCAGCTGCATCTGTTTGGTCAACGACTCGGGCAACGGCTTACCATGCCATTTCTGCAGCTCGGGTTTCGGGTCGAATAAGTCGTATTGGCTGGGGCCGCCCTCCATAAACATGAAGATGACGCTCTTGGCCTGGCCCGGGAAATGAGGTTGACGCGGAGCCAGGGGGTCGAGCGAATCGGCGGCCATCAGATCGGACAATGCCATGGTGCCGATGCCGCCGCCGACGGCCTGTAAGAAGCGGCGGCGGGCGTGGACGGCCATTAACTCAGTGGGGTTCATTGCTTATTCTCTCGTCATGAATTCGTCAAGGTTGAGTAAGACGCGACCGAGGCCCACCCACGGTGCCAGGATGGGGTAAGCGGGCATCAGCGTGGCGGCTGACTTGTCCTGAGCGACTAAATTGGTCTGCGCGTCAAGATATTTGGCGAGCCGCTCACGCTCAGCGGGCTCCACGGGACGGCCCAATGTTAAAGCTACGGCATAGTCGAGCTTGGCGTTGGCCGGAGCCTCACGCTCCACGCGCATAGCCAGACCCTGCGCCGCTTCAAAAAAGACGGGATCATTTAGTAAGTTCAGGCTCTGCAAAGGCGAGTTAGACGGGCGACGCCGGGAGCAGGCCACATTTGAATCCGGCGCGTCAAAGGTCATCAACTGGGCGTAAGGCGTGGTGCGCTGAAAGTGAATATAGAGGCCGCGGCGATAGCGATCGGCACCCTGGCTCTCTTCCCACTTACGGCTACCGTAGCCGAGCGCGGTGACGCTCGCGGGTTGCGGGGGCATGATGCTGGGGCCGCCAATCGCCGTCGATAGTAACCCACTGGCGGCCAGCGCCGCATCGCGGATGAGTTCAGCGGGTAACCGCAAACGATTCTGGCGCGCCAGCCAGGTATTCTCGGGGTCACGATCCTTCAACTCCGGCCGGGCGTTTGAGCTTTGCCGGTAAGTCGCTGACATGACAATTACTTTGTGTAAGTGCTTCATACTCCAGCCGCCTTCGCGTAACTCGACGGCCAGCCAGTCGAGTAACTCGGGGTGGGTGGGCCGGTCGCCTTGTGTGCCCAGGTCCTCGGAGGTTTTTGCAATGCCCCGGCCAAAGAACTCCTGCCAGGCACGGTTGGCAATCACTCGCGGAGTGAGTGGATTGGCGGCGCTCGTCAGCCACTTAGCCAAAGCCAGGCGCGGCGGATCGTCACCGGGAGTAAACGGCGGCAGCACCGCCAGCGTTCCCGGCTGGACGGCCAAGCCGGGGCGCTTGTAGTCGCCTTTTAAAGCAATATGGGTTTCCGCGCCAGGATTCGCCGCCATCGTGTAAGCTTGCGAGAAGCGCGGCAAAGTCGCCTTCAGTTCCGTTAACTTGGTGCGCAGCTCTTTCATCTTCGCCAGCACAGCGGGGTCGCGCGGCAGATCAGGACCCAGGTTGCCCACAAAGTAGTCAGTCAACATTTCAGCTTCGCGGGGAGCCCGATCTGCCACCGGCTTCAGCCAAAGCGCCTGACAGCGTTCCACCATCGCCGTACAGGACGTAACCCAGAAATCCCACTCGACGTTCGAGCCCGGGCTTTTGATCGCCTTCAGTAACTCCGCCTCAAATCCGGCTTGTAACTGAGGCACGTTGTATTCGGCCAGTAACGCCTGGCGTTTGAAATCGTAAGTAGGCTTGGCACGGAGCCACGGGCCTAACTCTCCGGGCAAAGGCGCATCGATATCTTCATGCTGGGCTCCGTCCATAAAGGCGAATAGCTGATAATATTCGCGTTGTGAAATCGGGTCGTACTTATGGTCGTGGCATTGCGCGCAGCCAGCGGTAAGCCCCATCCAGGTGGTGCCGATGGTGTTGGCGCGATTGACGGTTTGCTCGAAACGATCTTCCTGGCGGGAGACGCCGGCTTCGCGGTTATAAAGCGTCATGCGGTTAAAGCCGGTAGCGACGCGCTGCTCCACGCCGGCATTGGGGAGTAAGTCACCCGCTATTTGCTCGATGGTGAATTGGTTGAAGGGCAGGTCATGATTGAGGGCGTCGATCACCCATTGCCGGTAACGCCAGGCCCAGGGGCGCACGAGATCTTTCTCGAAGCCATCGGAGTCGGCATAACGAGCCAGATCGAGCCAGGGGCGCGCGAAGCGTTCGCCGTAATGGGGCGAGGCGAGAAACCTATCCACCACGCGTTCGTAAGCATCGGGCCGCGAGTCGGCGAGAAATTCACTTAGTTCCTGAGGCGAGGGAGGCAGTCCGCGCAAGTCCAGGCTGGCGCGCCGCAGTAAGGTTGCTGGGGGCGCTTCCGGAGAAGGCGTCGTGCCTTCTTTGGCCAACCGCGCCATGACAAATCGATCGATCGAATTGCGGACCCAGGCTCCCTCCACTGCGGGAGGCATGGGCCGGGAGAGCGGCTCAAAAGCCCAGTGCTTTTTCTTAGCAGCCCTCACCTGCGCGAGCTCACCGTGCTTCGCCCCAGCGTCGATCCACTCGCGCAGAGTAGCGATTTCGGCGGGCGTCAACCGCGCGCCCATGGGGGGCATCTGGAAGCCTTCTTTGGCGGAAAGTACGCGCTGGATCAGAGGACTCGCGGCACTTTGGCCAAGCACAATGACGGGGCCGGTGTAACCACCTTCCAGCATGGCCGAGGGGGAATCGAGGCGAAGTCCGCTCTGGGCTTGTGCGGCACCATGACAGCCCGCGCAACGCTTTTTCAGCAACGGCGCGACATCGGTGGCGTAATCAGCCGCCATCGCCGGAAGGGCAGTTAACAGTGCGGCTAACAGTGCGGTTAACAGTGCGGCAAGCAACGAGCTTTGCATAGCTCTATTATGAGTGATAGTTAATAGCAAGGAGTTCCGCAAATGACCACCCCTCCGCCCATGTATCCTCCGACGCCTCTGGAAGGGCCGAAGAAGACGCCCGTCTGGGTTTGGATTCTTGCGGCGGTCGGCGGGATGATTGTGCTGGGTGTGATCGCGATTAGCCTGTTGGGCTACTATGCCTTTCAAAAGGTGAAAGAGGTGGCCACCAGTCCCACGGCGGCGGCGGCGCTGATCGCCAGGATCGACCCCGACCTTGAAGTGCTGGATGTCGACGAGAGCAAGAAAGTCATCCGCGTCCGTAATAAGAGGAATAACGAAGAAGTGACGCTCAGCATGAATGACATTATGCAGGGCAAATTGAAGGTTTCGCACGAAGGGAAGCATGGCACGGAGACCTTTGAGTTGGGCGGCAAAGTGAAACTGCCGGCTTGGATGCCCCAGTACCCGGGCGCGGAGGTGCATGGCATGGGCATGGCGAGCAGCGATAAGGAAGGTGCGATGGGGGGCATGTACGGCTTCGCGTCAACGGACGCGCCGGAGAAGATTCTCGCCTTTTACAAGGAGGGGCTGGAGAAGCACGGCTTCAAAGCGGAGGAGGGCGTGAAGGGTTTGGGCGTGTCGATGTTACTGATGAAATCGGATTCTGGCGGCAGTGCGACGGTGACGGTGTCGCCCAACGGATCCAGCTCGCAGATAACGGTAATTTATGGCAGCAAGTAGCCTGTTTTTGTTGCTTGCCTTGGCGGCGGATTACGACTATGTCCGCGCGGGTAACGAGGCCGATGTCGAGACGGCGGTGAAGGGCGGCCCAGTTCTGAAGGGTGGCGTGGTGTTGATGGGCGGCGGCAAAGACGTCGTCGAGGCTTTCGCCTGGATGATCGAGCGTTCCGGCGGCGGCGACTTTCTGGTGCTGCGCGCGGCGGGCACGCCGGCCTATAACTCTTTTGTGCTGGAGCAAGGAAAGGCCAATTCCGCCGCCACTTTGATCCTGCGCACCCGCGAGGCGTCGTCCGATGCCTTCGTGCTGGAATGCGTGCGCCAAGCCGAGGCTATCTTCATTGCCGGCGGCGACCAGTGGAATTACATTCGACAGTGGAAGGACACGCCGCTGGCGGCCGCGTTGCAGGAGCGCATCGAGAGGGGCGTCCCCATCGGCGGCACCAGCGCAGGGCTGGCCGTTCTGGGCGAACTCTTCTTTTCGGCCGAACACGATACAGTCACTTCGGCCGAAGCGCTGGCGGACCCATTCGACTTCAAGATGACGCTGGGCGATGGCTTCCTGAAGCTGCCACACCTCGAAAATTTGATCACGGATAGTCACTTTATGGCGCGGGACCGGGAAGGCCGGCTGGTGGCTTTTATGGCGCGCCTAAACGCGCGGGGCTTGGGCATTGACGAAGCGACGGCCGTGTTGCTGGAGCCGGATGGCCAGTCGCGCGTGGTGGGCAAGAATCGGGCGCACTTTTATCTGGCTTCGGGCGAAACCGCCGTCTGCCGCGCCGGCCAGCCGCTCGAGATGCGGGGCGTCCAGGTGCTGAGGGTGAAGGCCGGCGAACGCTTCGATTTCGCCAGTTGGACGGGGACGGGGGAGCTGACAACGGTGGGAGTGAAGGCGGGTGCTACAATTGAGGGCGGATCGCTATGATTATTTTCCTCACCATTGTACACGTGCTCGTGTGCTTCCTTTTGATCGCGGTTGTGCTGCTGCAAAGCGGCAAAGCGGCTGACTTGGCTGGCGCTTTTGGCGGTATGGGTTCGCAGACGACGTTTGGCCCGCGCGGCGCGGCGACGCTGCTGACGAAGGCGACGACCATCGGTGCCGGGCTCTTCATGGTCACCTCGCTGAGTTTGGCCGTGCTGCAAAGCCGCGCCGGTGCGGGTCGTGGATCCGTACTGGAACGCAACGCGCCGATTTCGGCTCCGAAAACGCCCACTAAGGCACCGGCGATCCCGAAAGTGTCTATCCCGGCGGCTCCTCCGGCTGGTTCGGCGATGCCGAAGGTGGAAGTGACGCCGGTGCCGCAGAACCCTACGACGATCCCGGTGGCTCCGGTGAAGAAGTAGTACACTAAGAGTTGTTCACTGCGGAGGTGGCGGAATTGGCAGACGCACTAGCTTGAGGTGCTAGCGAGTAACATCGTAGGGGTTCAAGTCCCCTCCCCCGCACCATTTTTAGACGAAAGCCGGTCAGCGATGACCGGTTTTTCGCATTATGGACGCTGCGCGGTGAGCACCGGACCATTGGTAATCAGGACGCCGTTCAGCTTCCCTTGACGGCCGGCCGCAGCGTCCATTACCAGGACGCCCCAGGCATCGAGAAAGTCCGGCAAGGCGTCGTTCACCACATCCTTCAGGGCGTTGGTGAGATCTTCGCGCACCTTGTTG
>JANLPT010000269.1:0-2101 GCA_031367405.1 Bryobacteraceae bacterium | reverse complement strand
TGCGTGTGAGTAAGTGAGGAGACACGGCCCGGGTGATCGTCCAGTCGCGCAAGCTGCCAGAAGCGATAGCCTGATAGAGGGCGGCACCAGCAACAGTGACGGTTTTTGCGTCTTCGACGCGGCCGTGGAGGCTAAGAGGATACCAAGATCCCACCTCAAAATCTTTGGCGAAAATGACGCGTTGAGGCAAGAGAGGAAGGTGAGCTTGAAGGAGCACGCCAAGTTCAAAAATCTCGGATGGCTTGCCGCTTACTATGGCGAGGTCGCAATCGAAGGACTCCGTGATTTTTGCCAAAGAGCGGAAAAGTTCGTTAAAGGTTTGATACACGCAACCCAGTATGTCTGCTACACGGCAGAAAACTGGGGAGCCGCTGGCAAGCGGATTCCCGAGGCCCTCTGCTACGCAGGCGGCATTGAACCCCACCAGTGCCGAAAGATTTACGCCGAGCGCTGCAGGAGTCTGGGACAAGTGTTCGGGTGTTTTTTTGCCTGCGAGATTAGCCAGCCAGCCACGGACGATGGGCACAAATACCAGCCGCGAAATCATGCTCCAGTGCTGGCGCTCACCGCCTCGTTTCTGCCGACGGAGGAGATCGGCGAATTTCTCGCGGAGAGCAGGATCACCAGGCGCGATAGCCGGAAGGAGAACTCGCTCGATAATTCGCTGAACAAGGACGTCACCCGCAACGGTGCTGCTATCGCGGAACAGAATAGTAGCCTGCAGATCGACTCCGACTCCGGCGCGAAGGTCTTGATACTCGATGACGGCGACATCAGTGGTGCCACCACCGATATCAAGATTCAGAACGCGGGCGCGGGCTTCGGTATTTGACCCCCGGCCAATAATTTCGAACCAGTTCTCACCCTCACGACCAAGCCGCTCAATTTCGCCATAAATTATGGGTAGCTGGCTGGCGACCGCTTCGTCCAGATCCAGACGCAGGTCGGGACGATTTCCGCCGCCTGAGACCAGTCGACGGTCGTGGAAATTTGCCACCGTAAAAATGTCCACAGCCTTCTGCCACTTGTTCCGGTAAGCGTCGAGTTCTTGTGCGGTCCAGCCGGGCGGGAACGTGACCACAACGGAGGCCAGCCGGGCGGGGATGAAGTCTTGGCCCGCAGGCCGCCCGGCCTTGGAGCGAAGTTGGCGGAGGGCGGTTTCAAGGATCGTAAGAACGGCCCAAGTAACCGCATCAGCGCGCGGATAGCAGGGCTCATCAGGTCTCGGCACAGGCCGGGAGGCCTGGTCTGCGCGCTCCGGAGGTGGGGGATGTGAATCCAATCGCCAGTCCCTGCCGTCGGGATCCATGAAGCGAAGAACGGTGCCTGACAGTTTCTCCAGTAGTTCGCCGCGATTTATTTGCTCGTAATGCGGATGCCACGGTTGCGGATACATGGTCCACCAAGGCAATCCTGAGATGGCCATTTCTCCGACTGGTTTGTCGTCCCACAAATATCGTTTGGGCGAACTTAGGAAATAGTTGCCGCCGGCTTCTTTGTTGAGGTTGACGACGATTGGGTTGGCTCCATCCCCAAGCACTGCGGGGGAGAGGGCCACGAACATATGCGGGACCCGCTCGACTCGCCCCACAATCTTCTCAACTTCCTTCTTGAAAAAAAGCCCCTCCTTCACGAGTTCGCGTTTCAGTTGGGTCAGGGGGGCGAATTGGTGAGCGAGCGGGGTGGCGTCCAGCGGCTCAAGGCAGGCGAACAGCGGCTCTTGCATGGCGAGCCAAGAATCAATCACGGGTGCTCCACCAACAGAATCCGTCGCGCCAGGCTCCTCATCCCGACGCCAGAAGTTAAGGGGTCTGCAAATCTCGGATAGTGCGCCATTGGCGGCTCTGCTCCGCTCAAGTAGGAGGGCGACAGTCCGGGTGTTCCCGAAATCGACAATGAGGTCGACGTCCACCGGTGCTGCGATCGGGCTCTGCCAATGGATTGCTAGTTTTACATTTGCCGAATTGTCCATGACCTCTTCCGGCAGCAGATGATCCTTCGTTGTCGGAAGGAATAGTTTCTCGTCTCGGATGCCGCCCTTGGGCAGGTGTTCCAAATCTGGGAAAGCGTAGGGAGCGGGTGCTGCAAGGTTTTCAGGGCA
>JANLPT010000224.1:0-44610 GCA_031367405.1 Bryobacteraceae bacterium | reverse complement strand
GATGGGCGCGTGGGCGTACAAGGCGGGCGTCGGATTGGCGCTGGTGGCTGGGTTCGTGATGGGGTGGGGGAGCATGGTGCATATGTCGGAGTCGGAGAATCCGGCGAACCTGGTGTACTTCGGCGTGATCGCCGTGGGGGGAGTCGGGGCCTGGTTGGCACGGCTAGAGGCGCGGGGGATGGCTCGGGCGTTGTTCACGATGGCGGCGGCGCTGGCGTTGGTGGGGGTGATTGCCGTGCTGCTGTCGCTCGACGCACCGTCGGGGCCGATGCGGAATGTGGCGGTAATGCATGGAGTCTTCGTGGCGTTGTTCACCGCGTCAGGCCTGATGTGCCGGCACGCGAGTTTGGCGGGATTGAAGTAAGCCCGAGGCCGATTGGACGTGCGCCAGGTTTGGTCCGGTGGATCTGAACAGCGCCAGGAAGCCCTGGGGGACTGATGAGATCTGAGCCCCCTGCACGGAAGCTAGGGGAGCTTCTCGCCTTTCGCGACCTGACCGCGAAGGAGAAACGTCTTGGCCAGCGCGCCACGGCCACAGATCTTGAATGAACCAAAGTCCTTGAACCAGTCGCCTTCTGGCACCTCGGGCTTGGTTTCCACCCACAGCCGAAGCTGGTTCAAGTGAGCGATGCTGATTGCCCGGTCGCGCATCCGGTCAATCAAGTGCTGGCGGACGCCCTCTGGGAGATTCTCCCAACGTTCGATTTTGGGCATCAGCCCCCAAAGACCATGCGGCCCAATTGGTCGCCGAGACGCTGGGCGGCATCGGGGTCGCTCTCGTGGCGGAAGCGCTCGGCGAGATCGAAAAATTCCTGTTGCTTCCGCTTTTCGGCTTCGATGCCGTTTTCGATCAACTCGACCAGCATGCGAGTTGAACTGAGCCTTCTGGACTTCGCCATCGTGCGGACCTGCGTGGCTACTTTGGCCGGCAAACTGACGCTTTGGCGCACGGTCTTTGGCTCGGCAACTTTCATCTCACCATTATGCACCAGTTTGATGCGGTATTCGCGCGTAGGTCCAGCGTTTGGCATTGCGCGCTGGTCAGGCCTGACGCGGACTGGCAGTTACAAAAATGCGGTGAGGTCGGGGCTCACCGGGGCGAATGCGGCATTAAGTGATTTGATATGATGGGTTTAGGGAAAAGTCGGGCAATGTCGGGGGTGCCACTATTTCCGAAAAACACGCGCGAGTTGCAGTGGGCTCATAGCAGTCTGTCCAGAATTCCTCGAATCCCTGTCCATGCGGCACGATGGTTCGGGGCTATTCACGCCGTGGTCCGGCGTTTGCCGTCCGGCATCCGCTGGTAACCCGTTGTCACGGGCGCACGGGGCAAGGAGGGAGAGGCCACGCCGAGGATGAAATCGGTGGTGCCGGGAGGCTCGTTGCTGCGGTTCCTCCACACTATGCGACTGATCGCGAGGCTATCCGGGCTAAAATGCAATTTGGCCAAATCAACTTGCGGACTTAAAGAGCTTTTCGGGGATCTTTTGGCACGGGTGCCAGATGGACCGCCCGGCGACCCACATTTCGTCTTTCACGCTGGCGTCTTACCAACGCCACCCGCAACGATCTCGACGGATCGCATTCTCTTTCGCAAGTTGCATCACGACTACAACGGCTGGTACAAAGCCGACGCGCTCTGGATGTATCTCACTCCAGGAAAATGCCGCGAACTCGGTCTTTTCCTGCTGGCTTCTGGCTTCCACGGTCCTCTAGAAGATACGACGCTCTTGATCGCGCACCCAGACTCCGCGATCCAAAGAATCATTATTCGAGCTTCGGATTTGCGCCTGGACGATCCGCCGGTGGGTCTTTCGATGGTTCCCTTGGCCCTGCGATATTACCCGTCGGAGACGAGAAAACATCCTTGGATGTACGATTGCGATAGGAGTAATTTGCCAGTTTTCGCGCTGAGTAACGCCGAAGACTGTGTGGGGCCGACCGAAGAACAATGGGCCAACCGAGATACCGTTTGGATGGACATGTCGTCTGGGATGTTCCGTTTTGCTGAACTTCTTCTGAATGCTGGCTGTTCATGGAATGAAGTTCGCGATTATGCGCTTGAAGGGGACGCCGGATACCGCAGTGTCGGACCGATGAGCACTGAGTTGAGGATATTCCTTCCGGGCAGCGACGGATGGATTTATCCGGATGATGACGTGCCGAGTGCGGATCGAGACAACTCCTGATCAACGGCGTAATGTAGAGTTTCAGCCTCTGTGGGCCCAGTTAGGGGTGAGTGCGGCCGAGGAGGAAGTCGGCCGCGTTCGGCGATCATGACTACGGGGGCGTGGGTGTTGCCGCGGGGAGGACGGGCATAACGGAAGCATCGACCACGCGGAGGCCGCGCAGGCATCAAGCGACCGGATTCCCGAACGGCCTCATTCCCTTCTCAAGCACCGTCTTCGGAAACTGATCAGTGCCACACAATATGAAAGATCCAAAGTCCTTGTACCAGTCACCCGCGGGAGCGGCGGGGCTAGTTTTGACCCACTCTTGCAGTGCCATCAAATCTGCGACCGAGATGCGGCGCTCATCGACTCGCTCGAGAAGATGCTGCCAGACTGGCCGAGGCAGGTTAGCGAATTGAATCTTCGGCAATCGCATCCTTCCCGAAGATTGCGCGGATCAGGTCTTTGCCCGCCTCGTTCTTACGGGTTGGATCGTTCTCGGCGAGAAAGCGGTTGAAGGAAAACTTCAGTTGTTCCTTCGCCTCGGCCTCGGCGCGAACCCCACGTTCCGCCAAACTGACCAATGCCCGGCTCATCGTGACGTGCTGTTCCTTGGCCGCGCGCCGGACCTCTGAGACTAGCGTGGCGGGTATCGTGACGCTTTGTCGAATCGATCTGGCAGGGGTCGCTTTTCGGGTCGCCATATGGCAAGGATAACAGAGTGCACCAGTGTGGTGCGGATAGGTCGCGGTCAACGGCGTAGGAAGAGTTTCACTCGGACGCGATCCTCGCAGAGGCGCGACGGGGTGGTTGATCGTTCTATATCCAGTTGGATATAATGCGGATGTGCGACCCCGTGTAATTCCTCGGCGATTCGTTGAAATCCATACGAGATTTTCCTGACGACGCTCGACAGGATGTGGGCTACCAACTCGACAAAGTTCAACGAGGGCATCACCCTGACGACTTCAAGCCGATGCCTGGCATTGGCAAAGGTGTGGAAGAGATTCGTGTTTCAGAACCAAGTGGCGCCTACCGCGTAATCTATGTGGCGAGGCGCGTTGAGGCGGTCTACGTTTTGCACGCATTTCAGAAAAAAACACAGGCCACGCCCAGGAAGGATCTGGAAATTGCGAGGCAACGATTCGGGAAGCTGAAGGGAGGATGGATATGAGCAAGCCAGAGATATACGCAAGTGTTTGGGACGCGATTGAGGATACGCCAGAGCAGGCGGCAAACCTGAGATCGCGCGCGGAACTGATGCAGAAGATCGCGGCGCGGGTGAAGCAGCATGGCTGGACGCAAGCCGAGGCGGCCAGCCGCTGCGGCGTCACCCAGCCACGGATTAACGATCTGTTGCGCGGCCCGGTTTCCCGGTTCTCACTCGACGCTCTGGTGAACCTTGCGACGGCGCTGGGGTGTCGCGTGCGTTTCGACCTCGAAGCCGCCCTGGGCCCAAGCGAGTTCTGGCATACTTAGGAAGAGGCAGGGTGTCCCATGATTGCTTTTAACGCGCACTTTGACGGCAAAGTAATTGTGCCGGAACATCCAGTGGATCTGCCGGTGGACCGTGCATTTGTGGTACACGTCGAGACGTCCCGCAATTCGAATTCAGAGCTTACCACTGAGCCGCTAAGTGGCCTGCGGTGGCTCGCGGAGAATGCGGTGGAAGACGAACTCCCCAGCGATCTTTCGGCCCAGCACGACCACTACCTCTACGGGACCGCCAAGCGGAGGTAATTCAGATCCCTCATTTTTTCGCGGACACTGCATTCTGGATTGCCTTGTCCCGCGCACGCGATCAGTACCACAGCGACGCACTGGCATGGCACCTCTATCTGGTCAGATCGCGCGCGGTAATTGTGACCACGGAAGCTGTGTGCTGGGAATGGCTGAACTCAATGTCAGCGGCCGCTACCCGCAAGGTCGCCGCAGATGGGTTCGCACAAATTCGGCGCGATCCCCTTGTTGAAGTGGTTCGGCAAAGCGAAGACCTAAGTGAGGCCGCCATCCGTCTCTTCGCAGGCCGTTTGGACAAAGATTGGAGTCTGACAGATTGCCTTTCGTTCGTCGTGATGGAGCGCCGGAATATTCGGGATGCGTTGACTGCTGATAATCATTTTGAACAGGCTGGCTTTCGAGCGGTCCTATCGCACACTCCACCTGTTCCCTGAGGGAGGGCGTCAACCGCGTAGCGTAGAGTTTCGGCCACCGTTGGGCCGAGTTAGGCGTGAGCAAGGCCGAGGATGAAGTCGGCGGCGCGTTCGGCGAGCATGACTACGGGGGTGTGGCTACTCAGCGAATGAGTCTGATCGTATACTCAGATTGCCCGGCAAGAACATCGAATTCGTGATGATCCGCAGTGAGAATGGTGGCCTTCAGGCGCTCGGCCAACTCGATGGCGAAGCAATCGGCCAAGGAGACACGACGGAGGTTGGCTTTCAATGTTCCAGCCGCTTACCATACAGCGGTTGCGAGGTTTGCATCCTCTATCACGCCCAGCCGCGCCAAGTCTGAAATTGCCTGTAAGGCTTCCTGTTTGCCAAAGGCCCGATGAAAGTCATAGAAGACTTCGCAGAGATTGAGCGCATGGGCATAGCATTGCGACTCTGGATCGAGAAGAGCTTCGGCGACAACACCGGCACCCGGCTCGTCCCGCAGGTAGGCGATCATGGCGCTCGCGTCGAGAACAAAAATCACCGGCGGGCTTCGAGGAGGGTGTCTTCCTTCTTCCGGTTCATGAACGATTCACTCGAGGTGGGGATGTGCCGGTACTTGCCCCTGATTGAATCGACCAGTTGCTTCCGGTTGCAGGGGACATCTGAGTGAGAAAGCTCGATGGCGGCAAGAGCGGCCGTCAACTCCCGGCGCTGTGCAGCGTCGAGACTGCGAACGGCCTCAACGATCGTTTGAACTTGCTCTGACATCAGCAACCGCCTTCGTCTCCATCATATCCGATCAACGGCATATCCGATCAACGGCATAACCGATCAATGGCAGCGCAGAAGTCGGCCACGGTGCGTCAGGTTAGGGGTGGGCGAGGCCGCGGATGAAGTCGGCGGCGCGTTCGGCGAGCATGACTACGGGGGCGTGGGTGTTGCCTCTTGGGAGGACGGGGATGACGGAGGCGTCGACTACGCGGAGGTTGCGGAGGCCTTTGACGCGTAGTTCCTGATCGACCACTGGGCCGATGGCGCAGGTGCCGGCGGGGTGGTAGCAGGTGTCGAGGCGGGTGCGAATCAGGGCGTCCGGGTCGGGGAGGCGGCCGACTTCTGCGCCGTAATGGGCGAAGGGGGCGGCGGCGGCCAGTTCGTAGGACAAACGGACGCCTTCGCGCAGGGCGGGCAGGTCATCGGGATGGCTGAGGTAGGCGGGATCGATGAGGGGGGCGGCGGCTGGGTCAGCGGAAGCTAGCGCAAGATGGCCGCGGCTGCGGGGAGTGAGCAATGTCGGCGCGAGGGTAAAGCCGTGGTGACCGGTGGCTTCGAGGCCGATGGTGGCGAGGTCGAGGGGCAGGAAATGGAACTGCAAGTCACCCACGAAGGCACCCGCTTCGGCGCAGTTGGACGACCAGGGCCCGGTGCCGGAGTCGTGAAATTCTTCGACGGCCCCGGTGGTGAAGGCGGTGAGTAGACTTACCGGTGCCTGGCAACGAAATGGCAGCGCGACCCGGGGATGATCCTGTAAGTTCTGCCCCACTTCCGCAAGTTGCGCCCGAACGCGAATGCCGTGCGCGCGCAGCTCCGGTGCCGGGCCGACGCCCGAAAGCAGCAGCAGTTTGGGTGACTCGATGGCCCCCGCAGAGAGCACGATCTCGCTGGCGGCTTCCGCGTACAGCAGGTCTTGCCCGGTGGAGAATTCGACGCCCACGGCGCGGTCGCCATCGAAGCGGATGCGCCGGACCAAAGCGCCCGTCACCGTTTGCAGGTTACGGCGATGGCGGATGGGGGCAAGGTACGCCGCCGCCGCGCTTTGACGGTGCCCCCGGACTTGGGTGACCTGATAGAGACCGGCCCCGGCTTGCGTGGGCCCGTTGAAGTCGTCATTGAGCGGCCAGCCGAGTGAGACTGCCGCTTCCAAAAAGGCGTGGGACAGCGGATTCACCGTGCGCAGGTCGGTGACGTTGAGCGGCCCACCCACGCCGTGCCAGGGGCTCCCCCGCAAAGCGGGCCGTTCCTGATTTTGCGCCCGCTTGAAGTAGGGCAGGATGCAATCGGGGCACCAGCCAGCTCCCCAGGCGGCGTAATCTTCCAGCGGTCCGCGCATGTAAACCATGGCGTTGATGGCGCTTGACCCGCCCAGCACCCGTCCGCGAGGCCAAGCCACGGGGCGGCCGGCAAGCTCCGCTTGCGGTGTGGTGTAGTAGGCCCAATCGATCGCCGTGCGCTGCAGACGGGCGAAGGCCAGCGGCACCTCGATATCGGGGTGAATGGCGGGGGGGCCGGCCTCCAGCAGCAGGACGCGGGTGGCGGGATCGGTGCTGAGCCGGTTAGCGAGCACACAACCGGCAGAGCCGGCCCCGACGATGATGAAGTCGTAGGTATTGGACATTCTTCTGGATACTTTTCACGACGCGAGGCTGGTTATCCGGTCTCGACGCCGGTGAGTGACGCCACTTTTCAGCATCAGTTTTGAGGATAATAGCCGGAAGGGAAAAAAGTCCTCACCGAGACGTCATCGTTGTCAGGAAGTTCTCAAGAAGTTGTCAAAGTCCCGGAAAGTCAAGACAATGGGGCACTTGTCCCTTAGAATCCAGGAGCGTCAGTAAATAAATTGGAATACCGCTTCGGTGAATCTACGGGGGAATTCGTCTTGGACAGCGTGTCGCGCAGGCTCTGGCGCGGCGACAGCGAGGTTCTGGTAACGCCCAAAGCGCTCGAAGTTTTGCTCTATCTGGTGGAACATGCCGGAGAGGTGGTGGAACGGGACGCGCTGCTGGAGGCGGTTTGGCGCAACACGTTTGTAGACGATCATGCGCTTTCGGTGCAGGTGGCGGAGGTGCGCAAGGCGCTCGATGACCGCTCGGGCACGCCCCGCTTTATCGAAACGCGACACCGCCGTGGCTACCGGTTTGTGGCGGAGGTCACGCGGCATCAGACGGTGAGTCCGATGCGCATCGAGGTGCCCGACCTGCCCCCTGTTGAGGCGAGTCTACCCGTTCCGGAGACGCGCTACGCCCGCAGTGGCGACGTGGATATCGCCTATCAGGTAATCGGCGATGGCCCGGTGGACTTGGTATTCGTGATGGGCTGGGTGTCGCATCTTGAATATTCCTGGAAAGAGCCTTCATTTTCTCGTTTCCTCCGTCGGCTAGCCAGCTTCTCGCGGCTGATTCTGTTCGACAAGAGAGGCACCGGCCTGTCCGATCGCGTACCGATCGCGCTATTGCCAAGCCTGGAACTGCGCATGGACGACGTGCGCGCGGTGATGGACGCGGTGGGCAGCCAGCGAGCAGCGATCTGCGGCGTAAGCGAAGGCGGGCCACTGGCGGCGCTGTTTGCGGCTACTTATCCCGAAAAGACGCTGGCGTTGGTGATGATCGGGACGTACGCTAAGCGGATTCGCGATGACGGCTACCCTTGGGGGCCGACGCTCGAAGAACGGGAGGCGTTTTTTGAGGAAATTCACGGGCGCTGGGGCGGTCCCGTGGGAATTGAGAGCCGCGCGCCGTCGATGGCGGGCGACGCCAAGTTCCGCGATTGGTGGGCGACGTATTTGCGGATGGGTGCCAGCCCCGGCGCGGCGATCGCGCTCACCAAGATGAACGCCGAGATCGACGTGCGGCAAGTGCTGGGCAGCGTCCGGGTGCCGACGCTGGTGCTGCACCGGAAAGGCGACCAATGCCTGACGGTGGAAGAGGGCCGGTTTGTGGCCAACCTGATTCCGGGCGCGCGCTTTCTGGAACTGCCCGGCTGCGATCACCTGCCCTTCGTGGGCGACCAAGACGAAATCCTCGACCCCATTGAAGACTTCGTCACTGGCATGAGATACGCGAACGAGCCGGAGCGCGTGCTCTCCACCGTCCTGGCGATGGAATGCGATGGACCCGTCGAAGGCTTGCGCGAGCAGGTCGTCCGGGAACTCGAATGGTACCGCGGCAACCTGGTGGCGTTGAGCAACAACGGCGCGCAAGTATCTTTCGATGGGCCGGCGCGCGCCGTGCGGTGCGCAATCGCCTTGGCGCGGGCGGCCGGCCGCACCGGGGCCATCGCGCGGGTCGGGGTACATACGGGAGAATGCGACACTCTCGACGGCAAGGTGCAAGGTGGCCCGGCGGTCGAAATGGCCAAGCAAATCGCCGCCTTTGCCCCCGCCCACCAGGTACTGGTATCGAATTCAGTACGAGACCTGGTGGCCGGCGCCGGCCTACAGCTCGTCGACTATCCCCAACAAATGGTACTTCCTGACGGCGCGAAACTCTTTTTTTACACTCCCCATCCAAATAGCGGAATTATTTCGTAACAAAGATGATCCGTTTTGTCTGCGGATCGCGCGTATCAGAGTGAGCCGCGAAAAACGAAGTTAACAAGCGCCAAAGAAATCTATTGCGCCTTGAGTGCGTCGTAGGTAAACAAGAGCGCCGGAGGAACAAGAAGATGGATCGGAGACTGACAACATTCGCCGTGCTGGCCATGATGTGGCTGGGGATGGCGACGGTGGCGGTGCGGGTGATGGAGCCGGTGGTGAAAGCGGTGCCCAAGACGGGTTTGGAACGGTTGTTCGCCCAACGTCAAGCGCCGGCACCGCCAGCCCGTTAGACTAACAACGCTTAGGCACCCTTCTGGAAGATCACCACCCAGGTGGTAGCCGCCAAAGCGTGCGTCACCATCGGCGCGCGAATGCCTTTACTCTCCTGGAAGGCTTGTCCGCAGAACCAACCCAACACCGTCACTACCAAGGCATAACGCCAGTTGAAGGCGTAGCGGAATGGCAAGTGGACCAGGCCATAGAGTATGGAAGTGGTGATCAGCGCGGCGAGGGGCGAACCGAGTATCTCTTCGAGCCATTGCTGGATCAGGCCGCGGAAGAAGAACTCTTCGCCCAACGAAACCACCCAAAACAAACCCAGGAACGTGCCCACCGTGAGCCCGGCCAGTTGCCAGCCGAACGCCGGAAAGCCCAACTGGACAATTCCCAGCAGGTAGCCGAGCGTGAAGCCGAAGGGAAGGAACCGGAAGTAATACTTGAGTCCGGTGATGACCTCGGCGCGGGAGGGAACGAATCCGAAATGGATCCCTTCCACTTGGCGAATCAGTAGAAAGACCGCAAAGCCCAGCCGGATCCACATCCACTTACCCAGAAAGTCCATGCGCAGTTTCGGCTGGCCCGCCGGCTGGGCCGTGGGATAGATTTCGAGAAAGATTCTCACCAGGAACGGGATGGCGAGCAGTACGAGGAGCGCAAAGTCCGCCGTGCGCACTGGCGGCAGGACGACGTACCAGAAAGCGACCGGCACGACGAGTGCGAGCAGCAGGGCAAATTTTTGCCAGGTGAAGACGCCGCTCGCCAACGTGTAGATCAGCCAGGGGACCACGGCCGAGCTAGCCAGCGCCGTGGCGAGTTGAGCCTTCGGCCAGCGCAACAACCGCTCGCGCACCGCGACGAATCCGGGCCCCACATAGAACGCCGCCTCCACCAGCAAAGCGGGCAAGATGGCGATCGTGAGCGCCGCCGGGATATGCTGTTGCTGGGCGTAGACGAGCCCGGCGATCACCATGAGAGACCACAGGCCGGCGATGAACCAGAAAAAGCTCCGGAGGGAGTGCGTCATCAGTCTTCTAGTATGCGGGATGGCTGGCTCGTTGATCGCCCAGCCGCCCGCCGATCTCATCAAGCGCGTGGCCGAGCGCGAGACGCAAACCGAGTTGGCGCGGGCCAGCTATACCTATCAACAGTCAGTCGAGTTGGCGGAGCGGAATGCGCAGGGCACCCGCGGTGGGCTGTACACCGAGACGCGCGACGTCCTCTTCTCTCCTGCCGGAGAACGCCGGGAAAACTTCCTGAAGAAGCCGGTCGATTCGCTACGTTTCATGAAGCTGACGCCGGAGGATTTTGCCGATCTGCGCGAGGTGCAACCGGCGCTGATCACCAGTGAGCGGCTGCCGTTGTACCGGGCGCGGGTGAAGGGTGCCGAGACGATGGACGGTATCGACTGCTGGACCATCGCGCTGGAGCCCCGGCAAATTCTGGACGGGCAGCGCTTCTTCGAAGGGCTGATCTGGGTATCGCAAGCCGATTTCTCCATCATCCGCACCGAGGGCAGGGCCGTGCCCGCCTTGGTACGCCGTAAAAACGGACAGCGGGAAGAAAATCTCTTCCCCAGATTTTCAACCCTCCGCCACCGCACTCCCGAAGGTTTTTGGTTTCCGGCCATGACGGTCGCCGACGACGACCTGCCCTTTCAACACGGGCTGGTCCGGGTTCGCCTCAAAGTGGGGTACGTTCAGTACCGGCGATTTGTGGCGGAAAGCAGCATAGTCTTCGAAACCCCCAAAAAATAAGGGTTTTGCTTGAATGGCGAGAGGAGAGTGCCATCCTCAACGCCTGGGGAACCCGCCCGGCTAGAACGCCGGCACCAGCACCGCGGACTCTTCTGGAACTTCCGTGGAATGGAAAACGACGCGGTTGCGGCCACGGCGCTTGGCCTCATAGAGAGCTACATCCGCGACACGAACGAGGGATTCGGGGCTTTCGAGCGACAACGGCGAAGAAATGGTGACTCCGAAACTGGCGGTGAGCTGATGGGCGACGCCACCAGCGGAGAGAATGGCGATGGGGCCGTCACTCACTGCGGCGCGCAGGCGTTCGGCTTGCGCCCGGGCCGACGCCTCGTCGCAGCCAGGCATCAGAATCAGGAATTCCTCGCCGCCATAACGCGAAAGAATGTCGTAACTCCGCACGGCCCCCTTTAAGCGGCGCGCCGCTTCGCGAAGCACCTCGTCACCCGCCAGATGGCCGAATGTATCGTTCACATTCTTAAAATGATCCAGATCGACGAGAAGCACCGAAAGGGGCAGATTCTCGCGGATGGAGCGTTGCAGTTCGCGATCGAACATTTCAAAGGCTTTGCTGCGGCTCAGAACGCCGGTCAATGGGTCATGCGCGGCTTGACGCCGCAATTCCTGTTGCAGCTTCACGATGCGCGTGCCGGCCCGCAGCCGCACCTGTAACTCATGCTGGTCAAAGGGCTTAGTGATGTAGTCGTCAGCACCGGCGTCCATGCCTTCGATCAGGTCTTCCTTCATGCTTTTTGAGGTCAGCAAGAGAAGGTAAGTGTAGGGTTCCTGGCCCTGCTGCAAACGCACTCGGGTGCAGACTTCGGGGCCGGTGAGCGAGGGCATCACCCAATCGAGAATCGCGATCGCGGGAGCCGAATCACGCTGGAGAATATCCCAGGCTTCGGCCCCGTCGCAGGCGACCGTGACCTCATAGCCCCACTTGCGCAGAGTTGCCTCCAGCAAATGGCGGCTCACGATACTGTCGTCCGCGATCAGAATCTTCATGCGTTTCGGCGGTTCAAGCCCTACATCCCCTTATGTTTAATCTCAATGTCCGATGCCATGGCGATAACGGCTCTCTCCAAGGGTCGTAATCGGCGCAAATGGCTCAAAACCTTAACTTCGATATTCGAGGCAAGGCACTCATGCGCATCGTTTGGAACCATTCTGTCGTCTTTCTGCTCCCGATTCAAGTGGGAGGTGCTGGTCCTCAGGTTGGCCGGCCGATTCCAGACCGGCCCTATTCGCGCCGGGTGCGGTCGCTCGATGGCGTCCGGCAAGGCTACGGCGCAGATGACGGCGGGTTCTTCATCCTGCCCTATTGGCTGGGGCGATATCACCGTTTTATCAGTAATCCAGCGTCGCGCTAGGGCTCACCGATCCCGTATGATGGGGACAGTGGGAGTGAGCCCGAGTGCCCGTTGCTGGCAGCTTGGACGTGAGTGCGACTATACATGCTGGCCGCCTTAGCTCCAACGACAGTGAATATACGCCACCGCGCCCCATTTGACTTGGCGGTGACGAAGGAGAAGCGATGTCGAAGATTTACGAACCCCAATGCCCAGTCCCGTATAGCTCAGTACTGGTACCGATGGTAGTGGAGCAAACCTCGCGTGGGGAGCGGTCATACGACATCTATTCGCGCCTGCTGAAGGAGAACATTATTTTCCTCGGCACGCCGATTGATGACAACGTGGCAAACCTGGTCATTGCCCAGATTCTGTTTCTGGCGGCCGAAGATCCTGAGCGCGATATCTCGCTCTACATCAACTCGCCGGGTGGCTCGATTACGGCCGGCCTGGCGATTCTGGACACCATGAACCTGGTGGAGCCGGACATCGTCACCACCTGCGTAGGCCAAGCCGCTTCCATGGCCGCCGTGCTGCTGGCTTGCGGCACCAAAGGCAAGCGGTTCACGCTGCCCCATTCGCGCATCCTGATTCATCAGCCGTCGATGAGCAACCTGGGTGGGCAAGCCACCGACATCGACATCTACGCCCGCGAGATTTTGCGTATGCGCGAAGTGCTGAACGAGATTTTGGCGAAAGCGACTGACCAATCCACCGAGCGCATCTCGCGCGACGTCGAACGCGACTATATCCTGGAAGCCGAGCAAGCCGTCCAGTATGGCATCGTCGACCGCATCATCACCTCGCGCGAATCACCAAAGCCCTAGCAAAAAGTGTGAGTTTATTGGTTCCCCAAGCCCGGTCCACCTCGCAGGAGGAGGCCCGGGCTTTTTAGCGTTCACGAGAGTCAATCAGCGGGATGATATAATTCTGGTGGCGGCCACCGACACCTATTTTGCCTAAATATTCGTTCGTTTTCTTGTCGATTTCCTTCGCGGCGCTAGGCCAGCGCAGCCCGGTGGTCGACCGGTACTGCGCCGGATGCCATAGCCCTTCCATGAAAGCCGGCGGCTTGGTGCTGTCCGGTTTGGACTTTGCCAAAGCGGGCGACGACGCCGAAATTTGGGAGAAAGTCCTGCGGCAAGTGAAGTCCGGGCAAATGCCCCCGGCAGGGATGCCCCGGCCCGACGCGGCGACGATCGCCACCTTCACCAAAAGCCTCGCTACCACGCTCGACCAAGCCGCATTAGCTAAACCGAATCCGGGTGCGCCGATGCCCCACCGGCTGAATCGCATGGAATACAGCAATGCGATTCGCGACCTCTTCGCGCTCGATACGCACCCTGGCCTCTCGCTGCCGGTGGACGAATCTGGCTTTGGCTTCGACAACATGGCCGATCTGCTATCGATGTCGACCACGTTGCTCGAGCGCTATCTATCGACGGCGCGGCTGGTGAGCCAGCAGGCCATCGGCGATTTGAAGATGAAGGCCGAAGAGACTGCCTACGGTGCGAATGTGAAGAGCCAGAAGCAGGCACCCAACGCCGAAGATCTGCCGCTCGGCGCGGCGGGCGGGCTGGCGTTCCGGCACTACTTTCCGCTCGATGGCCAATACGATTTCCGGGTGAATTTAGCCGGTTCAACCGGTGAAGGTGCTCTGCCGACGCCGTACAAAATCCGGCTGCCGGTGGCGGCGGGTTTGCATGCCGTGGTGGTGACGTTTATGGGCGAATCGGCGCGCCCCGAAGTGGCGTTGCGCGCGTCCGGCCGCGGGTTCGGTGGCGCGGGCGGCATGTCGGGGGACAAGCCTGCCAACATCGCCGACATGGATCTGCGCATTGACGGCGTCAGTGTGAAACGTTGGGAGGTTCCGCAGCGTGCGGGGGCTCCTGATACAGCATTGACCGTGGTGGCGGGCCCTTATGCTGCCACCGGGCGCGGAAAGACGCCTAGCCGCGCCAGGATTTTTTCATGCCGCCCGCTGAAGCTCGCCGAAGAAGAGCCTTGTGCCCGCGCCATTCTGTCCTCGCTCACCAAAAAAGCATTCCGTCGCCCGGTGACCGAAGCCGACCTGCGGCCGCTGCTACGCTTCTATGCCGAAGGGCGCAAACAGGGCGATTTTGACGATGGCATCGGCAGCGCCCTGCAGGCGATGCTGGTGTCCCCGGACTTCTTATTCCGCATTGAGCGCGCGCCGAAGGCTCTGGCACCCGGAAGCGTCTACGCCCTCAATGACTACGAACTTGCTTCTCGCCTGTCGTTTTTTCTGTGGAGCAGCATTCCCGACGATGAGTTACTCCGTTTGGCGGGCGAGGGAAAGCTGAAGAACCCTGTCGTCTTGCGCACCCAGCTCAAACGCATGTCGGAAGCCCCCCGCGCGGACGCCTTGATGACGAACTTCGGCGGTCAATGGCTCTTTCTACGCACCCTGGCCAAGGCGAAGCCGGATGCGGACATCTTCGCGAACTTCGACGAGAACTTACGGCAATCTTTCCAAACGGAAACCGAGTTATACCTGGCGAACATCTTTCGCAACGGACGCAGCGCGCTGGAGTTACTCGATTCGAATTACACTTACTTAAACCAGCGGCTGGCGGAGCATTACGGCATTCCTAATGTATATGGTTCGCATTTCCGCAAGGTCGAGTTGACGGACGCGCGCCGGGGCGGGCTGTTAGGGCAAGGCAGTATCTTAACGGTGACGTCCTACCCCAATCGGACCTCGGTGGTGCAGCGCGGTAAATGGATCCTTGAAAACCTATTGGGCACGCCCCCGCCCCCTCCTCCTCCGGACGTTCCCGAATTGGCGGCCAAGGCCAAGGACGGCCGTAAGTTGAGCCTGCGCGAGGCCATGGAAACCCACCGCTCCAATGCGGTTTGCGCCTCCTGTCACGCGCGGATGGATCCGATTGGCTTCGCCCTCGAAAACTTCAACGCGGTGGGCGCTTGGCGCAACGACGATGGCGGTACCGCCGTCGACGCCAAGGGTAAGTTACCGGACGGCAGCGAGTTCGACGGCCCGGGTGGCCTGAAAAAGCTGTTACTCGAGCAACATCGCGATGAGTTTGTCCAAACCATTGTGGAAAAGTTATTGACTTACGCCTTAGGCCGGGGTCTCGAAGCCCGTGATCGACCAACCGTTCGTCTCATTGCCCGCCAGGCTGCGGCCGGCGAGTATAAAATGTCCGCCTTAGTCACTGCCATTGTCGAGAGTGCACCATTTAAGATGAGGAGAAACCAATGATCATCACCAAGAAAGCTCTATCCCGCCGCACGATGTTGCGGGGCCTCAGCGGGACGGCGATGGCGTTGCCATTGCTCGACGCGATGACGCCGGCTTTGGCCGGTGCCGCCGTCACGCCGCCGGCGCGGCTGGCCTTCATCTACCATCCGGTCGGCATGATCATGGACCGTTGGACGCCCAAGGCCGTGGGCGCAGGCTTCGAATTCACACCGGCCATGAAGGCGCTCGAACCCTATCGCGAAAACCTCACCGTCCTGACGGGCTTAGCCCAAGTGCAGGGCCGGGCCTTGGGCGACGGCCCCGGAGACCACGCGCGCGAGGGTGCCACCTGGCTCACCGGCGTGCATCCGAAGCGCTCAGAAACCAACATCGGCTGCGGCATTTCCGCCGACCAGATCGCGGCGCGGGAATGGGGCAAGCAGACCCAGTTGAGTTCGCTGGAGTTGTCGCTCGAAGCGCCCGGCCTCGCCGGTGCCTGCGACCAGAATTACAGCTGCGCTTACACGAATACCGTATCGTGGAAGACGCCGACCGTCCCCTTGCCTGTGGAAGCCAGTCCGCGCATCGTTTTTGAACGGCTGTTCGGTGACGGCGGCAGCAGTGACCCCGCCGTGCGGCGCGCCCAGTTAGGCAAGCAACGCAGCATTCTGGATTACGTCGCCGGCAGCATTGACCGTCTACAAACCGAGTTAGGCACCCGTGACCGCCGAAAGTTGAGCGAGTATCTCGATTCGATTCGCGACATCGAGCGCCGCATCGAAAAAGCCGAGAAGCAGAGCGCCGAGTTGAAGCTGCCCGAGATGGCCAAGCCGGATTCCACCCCGGAATCGTTTGAAGAGCACGCCCAGTTGATGATCGAGTTACAGGCGATCGCCTACCAAACCGACATGACGCGCGTTATTACCTTTATGCTGGGCCGCGCCGGAAGTAACCGGGCCTACCGCGCCATTGGCATTTCTGACGGGCACCATTCACTGACGCACCACATGAACGACCCTGAAAAGATCAATAAGGTGGCGCAAATCGACGCGCACTTAGTAAAGACACTGGCGGCTTACATTGAAAAGATGAAGTCGACCCCGGATGGCGCGGGCGGCACACTGCTGGATAACTTAGTCATTTGTTACGGCAGCAGTCTGGGCGACGCAAATATTCATACGCACCACGACTTACCCATCGCGCTGGTGGCCGGCAAACGATTCTTTAAAGGCAATCAGCATCTGCGTTACACAACGGAGACGCCGTTGAACAATCTCTTCCTGAACCTTTTCGATGCCACGGGCGTACCGTGTACCAATTTCGGTGACAGTACGGGCCGCTTGGCCCAGCTGTAAACCAATGCGTTTCGTGGCTGGATTTCTGCTAACCGCGCTGTCCATGACGGCCGGTGACCTGCGTCTGCTGGATGCGGTGAAGCGCCGCGATACGCCGGCCGCCGACGCTCTGTTGCGCTTGAAGGCTGACGTCAACTCCATCGCGGCCGACGGCGGCACGGCGCTGGCCTGGGCCGTCTATCTGGGCGAACGCGACCTGGCCGCGAAACTGATCGCCGCGGGCGCGAACGTAAATACAGTCAGCGAATACGGGGAGTCGCCCTTGACGCTGGCCGCCGCGAACGGCGATGGCGCGATGGCTGCCACTTTGTTGAAGGCTGGTGCGAACGCGAAGGCCGCGCGCCCCAACGGCGAGACCGCGTTGATGCTGGCGGCGGGCGCGGGCGGAATCGACGCGGTGCGCACCTTGCTCGACGCAGGGGCTGACCCGAACCTGGCCGATACCCGCAAAGGGCAAACCGCGTTGATGTGGGCAGCTGCCGAAGGGCACTTGAGCGTCGTGCAACTCCTAATTGAAAAGGGCGGCAACGTGAAGGCCACGTCCAAAGCCGGCTTCACGCCGCTGTTCTTCGCTGCCGTGAAAAACGACGCCGTCTCCATCAAAGCGTTAACCGTGGCGGGTGCCGACGCCAATGCCGCCTTGCCCGACGGAACCAAAGTCTTGTTGACTGCCTCCTCGCACCGTAGCTCAGACGCGGCGGCCGCCCTTCTGGCCGCAGGCGCTGACCCCAACATCGCTGACCGCACCGGCAACACGCCCTTGCATCTGGCGGCCCAAGCGGGCGACGTAACGCTGGTGAAGCTGTTGCTGGCCAAAGGCGCCAACAAGGACGCGCGCACCGCCGAGAGCACTGGCGGCGGGCGCGGTTTCTTCCGCGGCCCCCCCGGGGGACAAACGCCCCTGTTCGCCGCCGCCCGGGTCGGCAACATCCCGGCGATGCGGGCGCTGCTGGACGCCGGTAGCGATCCGAAGTTGAAGTCCGCCGACGGCAGCTCATTCTTGATGGCCTCTGTGGGCAGCGCGCAACTGGCAGCGGTCCGGTTCGCCTACGAGTTTGACCCGGACACCAAGGTCGTCACGCGCGACGGGGCCACGCTGATGCACGCCTCCATCACCGGGACGGCCAAAGACGGCGGGCTCGAATCGCAGGAACGCATTTGCGAAGTCATCCGGTTTCTAGCCGAAAAAGGCGCCCCCCTCGACGAGAAAAACAAAGCCGGACTCACCCCCATCGACGCCGCAGATTTCCTGCCCATCGATAAGGCCGTGGAGCTATTCACCGACCTGATCTTGAAAAGCGGTGCCAAGCCGAAGTCACCTTCCAAACGCTAAACCGGGTCACCCAACGGGTCCCAAACAATAGTGGCCTATTCGGCCAGCAGCGGTGCGATCGCGATGCAGTCGATTTCCACCATGACGTCGCGCGGAAGCTTCGCCGCTTGCACTGTGGACCTCGCCGGTAAGCTCTGGCCCAGATACTTCGCATACACTTCATTCATCTTCGGGAAGTCGGCCATGTCCTTGAGGAAAACCGTGGTCTTCAAAACCTTGTCCATCGACGAGCCGCAGGCCACCAGGACGGCCGTGAGGTTTTTGAAGACGCGCTCGGTTTGCACCTCAATGTCGCCTTCCACCACTGTACCGGTGGCCGGATCCAGCGGAATTTGGCCGCTTAAGTAAGCGATGCCGTCGTGTACGATGGCTTGTGAATAAGGGCCGATGGCGGCGGGGGCGTGTTGGGTAGTGACTTTGTGTTTCATTTGCGTCCTTAGCTATTAAGTTCAAGCGAACCGGTAAGTTCCGTCACTTGGGTGATGCGCTCTTCGATCAGAAATTGTTCCAGCTCGCGGGCGATGCGGATGGGCGAGGTGGGGTCCCAGAAGCTGGCGGTGCCAACTTGGACGGCCGTGGCTCCGGCGATCATGAATTCGGCTGCGTCGAGGCCAGTGGCGATGCCGCCCAGGCCGACGACGGGCACTTTAACGGCGCGGTAAACCTCGTTCACCATGCGGAGGGCGATGGGTTTGATGGCGGGTCCGGAGAGGCCGCCAAAATTATTACCGATGCGGGGCCGGCGGGTGCGGGCATCGATTGCCAGCGAGATAAATGTATTCACTAAACTGATGGCGTCGGCACCATTCTCTTCGGCCACTTTCGCGAGCGGGGCAATCGCCCCCACGTTGGGCGAAAGCTTCACCATCATCGGGCGCTGGGAGACGCGGCGCACGGCGCTGACGACACCGGCGAGCAACAAAGGGTCATTCGAGAAGAAGACGCCGCCATGTTTGGTATTGGGGCAGGAGACGTTCAACTCATAGCCAGCGAGGCCTTCGGCGTCTTCCAGCACGCGCACCACTTCTTCGTAATCCTCAATCGCATTGCCGAAAACATTGGCGAAGATGGGTGTCCGGTACTGCCGCAGCAGCGGCAGCTTGCGGGCCACAAAAGCGCGCACCCCGATGTTCTGCAGGCCCACCGAATTCATCATGCCACTCTCGGTTTCCCAGAGGCGGGGCGGGGCATTGCCATTCATCGGCTCGCGGCTTAAGCCTTTCACGATAATGGCACCCAGCTGGTTCAGGTCAATGATGGTAGAGAGTTCGGTGCCGTAGGCAAAAGTGCCCGACGCGGCGATCACGGGATGGCGCAACGGGATGCCGCAAAGTTGAAGTTGAAGACGGGAAGACAAGCCGGTGAGGCCAGTTTATCATTGGGTGACATCGGGCGATTGGCTTCCTGCCAGAGCGTGCGAAGCAGCCGGCATCCCAACGTTGCGCTTCACGGCGAGCACCTGATTAAGCCGATTCGGTGGCACTTCGGGAAGTCAGCCAGCTTCTTGGCTGAGAGTCCGATCTCCTCGAGCTCGTCAGCAAGGATTTCTCCGGGGTGAATGGGTGCATCGGCCTCGTTCGCCCGCAACATGCGCCCGCGCGCTCGACCATGCCCAATCCGTCGCTGTCTTCTTCAAATGCGCCCGGACCGGGTTGTTCTCGACGTATCGCAAAAACTCGCGAAACCCCGCCCCATCCAAAAACACCGCATCAAAACGCGGCGTCCAATTCACCGGTCCAGACCGGTGATAAGGCGAGAACATCTTCCGCAAACGGCGGCCAACAACGGTCAGCGGAGCTAGCAACCCTGCACGTCGCGCATCACATTTCGAGATCGAATCCTCCGAAGACGCCTCGAAAATCCAATGCCCATGATTATGCATCAAGCACCAACCGTGAATATTGACGCCGTACCGCGCCGCATATTTTCTCATCAAACCAAGCCCTTCCTGAAAGTCCTGATCGTCCCGATAGACCCACTGGCCCTGATTGCCGCGTTGCGTCACCCCGTAGAGCTGCTGCGGCCGAAAATCACGAGGTTCCCGCATCGGTCACCCCGCTATATACAATTAAGTGGATTTCGCCCGCCAAAGTTCTCAACTCTTTTGCGGGGACCGAGCCGCCCCAGATGCGGGGACCGAGAATCCATATCAACCTCGCCGCGGCCGCCTCGCCAAGACCGCCGAAGAGCACCTTGGCCTTGAACCGCCCCCACCTTATGGTGCGATAGCTTGCCACGCCCACCCCGGCGCGAAGTCGCCGCGTACTTCCGGCTTTGACGCTGGTGACTTGGCGCTGCTCCTGAAGGACGGGTCCACCGCCAAGCGCCATGCTCTCCGCGGCATTGAAGATAGCGAGTGCCCGGCCCGGGCCTTTCGCCTAAATGCCAAATATATAATTGTGGCGGTGCGGCAACTGCTGAATGCGCCATTCGCATTCGGGAGATATGGTACCCTCAGGAAGTATGTGCGCCCGTAGCTCAGCTGGATAGAGCGTCTGGCTACGAACCAGAAGGCCGGAAGTTCGAATCTTTCCGGGCGCACCAATTCCTCCGCTCACACGAGCGAATCCTTCACGCCAGGCGGTCGGCCAAAACCCTTTCGCGCGATGTGACAAAGTGGTTCATAGGACGAGGAACCTAAATGAACGAACAGCTCTCCCGGCGTACCCTGGCCCTCGCCGCCGCACTCCCCTTCACCGCTCGCTCCTACGGTCGCATTCCCGGTGCCAATGACCGCATTCAGATCGCGCAGATCGGCTGTGGACACCGTGCGCATGGCCATCGCCAGATGCTAAAGCTCTCCGCCGCCACTGACCCGAAATTCGACCTCCGCAGTGTTTGCGATCTCTGGAGCGTCAACCGCGAACGCGCCGCCCGACACGCCGCCAGCCTCTTTGGCCAGCCGCCCAAGACCTTCCAGTATTCCGAAGAACTGCTCGCCAGCCAGGACCTGGACGCCGTCATGATCGGCACCGGCGACCATCAACATGCCCGCCTGCTTGCCGAAGTCGTCCAAGCCGGCAAAGACTGCTACTGCGAGAAGCCCATGGCCAACACGCTGGAAGACGCCAAGCTCGCCCGAGATGCGGTGGTGAAAAGCGGCCGCGTCGTACAAATGGGCTCCCAATGGCTGAGTGACCCTTATCAGCACCGCGTCCGCGAAATGATTCGCGAAGGTAAGCTCGGCAAGATCGTATCGGTGAGCCAGAGCTGGAATTTCAACGGCCCTCGCTGGCATGTGCCCAACGACGCCGACATCGCCAACATCCGGGAGAAAGATACGGACTGGAAGCGTTGGCTGATGGGCCGCGCGGACCGTCCTTTCGATCCACGCGTCTACTTCGAGTTCCGCATCTTCAAAGATTTTTCCGGCGGCATCACCGATCAATGGTTCAGCCACGGCGCGGGGCTGGTGCATTTCTATCTCGACACTTTCATTCCCGATGACATCGTGGCCAACGGCGGCGTGTTTGCCTGGCATGACGCGCGGCAGAACCCGGACACTTTCCAGTGCCTCTCGACTTTTCAGGAAAAAGAGGTCCTCTACAGCTACAGCACCACGTTCGGCAATGCTTTCGGCGACCACACCATCATTCGCGGCACGCGCGGCACCCTCCATTCGCCCGGCGGCGAAGGCTCGCCGCAATGGTGGTTTGAGCCGGAACCCCGCAGCGAATGGAGAACGAACCAAGGCGTCCGCCTGAATGGAAATGTGGCGAAAGTTCCGGTCACCTTGCCCGGCAAGCCTGACCCCGCGCCGGTGCATCAGAGCGACGACTTGAAAGCGCATACCGACGATTGGTTCAAGTGCATGCGCAGCCGTGCCAAGCCCAACGGAAATATCGAAACCGGCTTCGCCCATTCGGTGGCCGTCGTGATGGCGACCCGCAGCTTGCGCGAGGGCAAGAAACTGTTCTGGGATCGCCAGCACGAAACGATCACCGAAGCTAAAAGATAAGCTTCATCCCGAGCTGTAAACGCCGCGGATCTCTCGCCGACGTGATCTGGCCAAACGTGGTCGATCCCGCAGCAGTCGAGACGGCTCCGTAATTCGTGTGGTTCGTGACGTTGAAGGCTTCCACCCTGATTTGGAGTTTCGCCAATTCACGCAGGGGCACCGTCCGGAATAAGGAGAAGTCGAGCCGGGCGGCACCGGGCCCGGCGACCGTGGTGGCGGCCGCGTTGCCTGGCCGCAATTCGCCGTCCGGCACCGGAGCGAATGATTCGGTATTAAACCACTTGGCGACGGTGTGCGGCGCATTCAGGTTAGGGTCGCTCACCCGGTCTGGCCGCGGCGAGACGGCGCTGGTCCCCAGCACGCCCAGCCCGGCCCAGTCCAGCCCGTACCCGGATGTGACGCGCAAGGGCAGCCCCGTGTTGGCGGCGACAATTCCTGAGAACTGCCAACCCTTGAGTAATACCGTGCGGAAAGGCAGTTGGTAGATGTAACTAATCGTCAGTACCTGGGTGCGGTCAAACGGAGCGCGCGCATAGTCGGCCGCGCGATTATAGAAGTTTTGCGGCGCATTACTGCGGTCGCTGCCCGCGTCGGTCAGGGCTTTCGAGTAAGTGTAGGATAAGCGTAAAGAGGACCGTCGGCTGAAGGCTCGTTGCGCTGACACTTGCAGCGAATGATAGTTCGAATTAAACCAGTTCTGCACGCTATTGATGGGCCCGTAGCCGCGATAAGGCCGTAATGCATTCAGCAATGGCGTGGTGGCCGTGGTCGCCGGACCGCTGAGGATGCCCGCCGCCACACCGGCACCGGGACGCACCGAGTTGAGGTCGACAATGCCGAGTAAGTGCGTCGACTTCGACCCGTAATATCCCACGGTCATCACCAGCCCTTTGCGAATTTCCTGCTGCGCATCGAAACTCCATTGCTGCGTGTAGGGCGTCTGCGCCGGCAACGGCGTGCCACGCAGCGTCTTGGGTGCCGCCGAGATAACTTGCACCCCCACCGCCGGATTCTCGAGCCTCGTATTCGAGATCGTGATGTTATTCACAAACGGCGGATTGTTGAAGACATTCTGTTCGAAAGTGCCCACTAATGTCGAGTCATAAGAAATGCCGTATCCTGAGCGGATTGCCGTCTTCCCTTTCTTGAATGGATCCCAGGCAAAGCCCAGGCGCGGCGCGAAGTTATTGTATTTCTCGCCCGCTATCTTGGCCCCGTAGGGCGAAGTATCCCCATTCACAATAATCCCGTTCAGCGGATCGCCCGTATTCGGCACGATGTTCCCATTGGCGGCATTGATGAGCGGCGCTTTCGCGGCGTCCCAGCGCGAGGGGTCGAAGTTAGTCAGTAAATGGTTGGCATCGTAAGGCTGCCGGAACAGAGAGTAGCGCAATCCCAGGTTAACGGTGAAGTTACGTTTGACGCGGTAGTCATCCTGCACGTAAGCTTCCCCCTGGCGCGCGCGCATGTCGGGCGTAATGTCGCGCGAGGCCTGCGTGAAGGTCGCGACATTGCCTAAAAGAAAATTCGCCCAGCCCTGCTCTGCCGTCGAAGTTCCCGCCGGTCGCGGCGTGGTGGCAAAGCTAAACGCGCCGGCGTTGTTTCCGGCCGCGTTCTCCGTCTTCTGGTAGAAATTCAACGACACCCCCACTTTTAAGGTATGTTTCGACATGACTTTGGTGAGGTTGTCGAATATGTTGTGATTGCGATTGAAATCGTCGTAAGGGCCATAACCAGTAATGCTGCTGAGCCCGCCAACACTCAGCGTGGGCACCCGCCCCAGAGTAGACGCGAAGGGCAGGTTCGCTTTAATATCGGGTGAGGCCGTGGCGTTGATCGCCCCCGTAGGGCGGCTCACGATGGCTCCAAAAGAAAACGACCAGCCCGCCTCATTCAGCAGCGACGGAGTCAGGGTGGACGTGGCGCGCACCATCCATCCTTGTCCCGGTGAATCGGTCTTGGTGCGGGCCACGCCGGGTAAGGCACTGCCCGTAAATAGCCCGCCCGGCTCTTCGGTAGGAATCGTGTCTTTAATATATCGCAGTGAAACAGTCTGGCTCGGCGTGAACGTATGATCGATCTTCACTAACTCCTGCCGGTGATTGTAGATATTGCTCTGCACGCTGAATAGGTTGAAGAGCGAATCTCCGGCGGGCACCTTCGACCAAATACCCTTGAGATAGGCCGCCGCCTCCGGGTTAATATTCAAGATCTGGCTGGCCGTCGCATTGCAGACGTTAACCGTGAAATCAACGCAGACCGGATTCTTGAACACGCCTCGCTTCATGTCATCGTTCGGCGCTAGCGCCTGAAACGTCGAGTAAGTGATCACCCGCCGGAACTCTTGCGACCAGAAGAAAAATGTCTTATGCTTACTGGCGTCCTTCGAACTCAAAAACGGAACCGGACCGCTGAAGGTATAGCCGAAGTTGTTATACCGCAGCGGTGGCCGCGCGATCTTGCGGGCGTTGTTGAAAAAATTATTGGCCGACAATCGATCATTCTTGAAAAATTCATAAGCGCTCGCGTGGAACTTACTCCCGCCAGACTTAGTGATGACGTTGATCATCCCCGACGCGCCGCGGCCATACTCGGCGCTGTACTGCCCGCGCAGGGCCTTGAACTCGGCGATGGCATCGACACTGGGATAATTCAACAGGGTCAGGTTCGAGCCGCGGTCGACGTTGTCGGCCCCATCTACCATGAAGTTATTGCCGCTGGTGCGCCCGCCGCCGATCGAAAACGGGATCGTATTGGTTCCGCCGGTCGGGTTCGTGGTTCCGATATACATTTCGTCGGTGGCGGCGTTCGAAGTAACTCCCGGCATCAGGGCGATCAACTGCACATAGTTACGATTGTTGAGCGATAACTCAGTAACTTCGGTGCCGGAAATAAGCCCCGCCGAGGTGGCCGATTGCAGATCCACGGCCACCGGCGAGGCTTCCACAGTGACTTGTTCGGCTGCGTCGCCCACGGCAATCGCAAAGTTCACCGTCAATTTATCGCTGACGTGCAACTCAACGCCCGTCTGGTTGGCGGAACGGAAACCCCGGATCTCCGCGCGCACCGTGTAGGTTCCCACCGGAAGTAGCGTGGCGACGTAACCTCCGTCGGCGTTGGTTACCAATTTACGAAGGATCTGCTGGCGCACTGACTCGGTAACGGTGACGCTGACACCGGGCACCGCCGCGCCGGTCGCGTCGGTCACCGTCCCAGCGATGGTCCCGGTCACCTCCTGCGCATTCACGCTCATGCCCAGCAGGCCGAGCAAGATTATCCCACGGGTAATTGGCACAACGTTAGGATACTCGCTTTGAAGCGGCTGCGAAGGAACGGATGGATGCGGCGGTAACGCCCATTCGGCGCGATCTATACTGGCGATATGAGCAATAGTTTAATCTCCACGTTAGCGGCATTGATGTTGTTGAGCGGCACCCTGGCCGCCGGTGAAAAGAACATGATGCATTGCTTCGCCTTCACCGCGAAGCCGGAAGCCACGCCGGCGGATTGGGCCGCTTTCTATGCGGCGACCGACGCCCTTCCCAAGAAGATGCCGATGGTGAAAATGGTTTGGGTGGGCAAGCTTCGGCGGCCTTTGTCCCAGTTCGCGCCGGATGCGGAGACCAGTAAGCAATTCAAACCGGACGTCAACACCGCCACCGGCCCCGTGAACCGGCTGGTGCGGCAGTATGGGGCCTGCTTTGCGATGGAGAACGGTGGCGCGGACACGCTGAAAGCCTATACCGCTCATCCATATCATGCCGAATGGACAGCGGCTTACGAAAAGGTGCGCGTATCAGGCACGACCACTTACGACATCATGGGCCAGTAGCTTCTACTGGAGAGAGCGAGTGGCCACGAGCCAGCGATTCTGCGGGCCGGGGCGATGCTCGGGTACGAAGCGACGCCACCAAGCTTGGGTGACGATCCGGGTTTGATAACCGGCGTCATGGAAGATGCCAATTACCTCCCGCTCGAGTTCGACAGAATGCGTTTCGACAATCCAGCGGGCTTGAGCTTGGGCCAGGAACTGGGACGCGCCCGCCAGGATGTTGGCTTCCTGGCCGTCGACATCCATCTTGATTAAGCAAGGACCGCCAATACGCGGCAGCAGCGCGTCCAGCGAAACGTTACGGTGGTCGTTGTTGGCGCTGATGAATTGGTTCGAGAGCGAGAGTCGCGGATCGTCAGTAAGCGCGTTCAGGGCTAGATTCCGCCGCAGAGCGGGCCAGCAGGTTTCGTCCGGCTCAAAGCCGAGTACCTGTTGGGCGGGGGTACGACTGAGGAAATACAGCAGGTACTCGCCTTGCGCCGAGCCGATGTCGATGGCGGTATGAATGCCCCGCGAAAGTTCGGTGACCCACGGATGCACCTCCCTTTCAAAAAGCCCTAGATAGACCTGGGTTTGGCCGCGCAGATCGAGTTCCATCTTCAATCCGCGAAATGGGCCGGACTGAATCACGCGGGGCGCGATGCCCGTGGGAACCAGCCGTTGTTTTACGCTGCTTAAGAGCCGCATTGCTCACCTCCAGTTAATTCATCGGAGGAGCGTGGGGGGCGCGCGAGTCAGCCACGCTACTTTGGTGGGATAGGCAGCAGCCGCTGGAGATAACCAATTTCACCCGCGAGGCCGACGACGTTGGCGGGAAGCGGCTGCGGAGGGTTCATCAACAAAACTTGCGCTTTGGCGGCGGGCAAGGGCCGCTGGCTGACCAACACATCGACGTGACTGGCCATGGCGGCCGCTGCCTCGTCGCCGCCAACGAAAAAGGGTTCGCTGAAGAGCAGTGCTGCGGGGTGCGCTTGCTTGAGCGCTTCGGTGAGGGATTCCGCCAACCGCCCTGCAGCCTCGATGAGAAAGAGGCGATCGTCGGCCAGCACGGCGGGTCGCGATGAATCGAAGTTGGTGAACTTGTCCGTCAAGAGGTCAGTAAATGAGGTGGACTCGAGACCGTACAGCTCATTTACGCGCTCAATCGAATAAGAGTAGCGTTCTTTGAGAAAAGCCACGTACTGTTGCTTGCTCGCGCTTTCGGGCCCGTGACGGATGGCTTTGGTGCGTTGGACGCTCCAATCGGAACTGGGCCAGGTATAGCCGGCGAGCAGGCTGCGCGGGCGGCCTAACTGCGCCGCCCGCTCGACGGCCGCGACGAGTTGGTCGTCGAAGAGGTCGCCGCCGATGTCGATGACTTGTAATCCAGCGGGGTCGTAGCGCCACGCCACCGGAAAGCCGGCGGGTGAGACGAGCCAAGTGCGGCCGCCCACCTCAGCCAGCCGGTAACAGCTGGCCGGGGCCGCAGCGAAGAGGCTCGTAAACCAGCGAATGCTACACCTCGATGCGGACGGGCGCGATCAATGGGCGGCGCTGGGTCTCTTTGCTCAGGAAGCGCTTCAGATCGTTGCGAATCTTCTCTTGCATGACGCCCCAGTCTTTGCGCTCTTCGAGCTTCGAGTCCTGGAAAGTTTTGAGGACAATCTTGCGGGCTTCGGCGAGCAACGGTGCACCGTCGTCGAGCGAGATGAAGCCGCGGCTGACAATTTCCGGCAGGCCTTCGAGCTTACCGGTGGCTTTGTCGATGGCCAGTACAGGGAGCACAAAACCGTCTTCGGCCAAGTGCCTCCGTTCGCGGATGACGACATCTTCCACGACATCGTCCAGCGAACCGGAGTCAATACAAACGCGCCGCAGCGTGATGCTTTCACCGCGCCGCGCGCCTTTTTTGTCGATTTCGAGCACATCGCCCGAGTCCATGACGAAAGCCTTTTCGAGACCCTGCTGCAGGAGATGCTCGGCGAGCGCGGCATGCTTCGAGAGCTGACGGTATTCGCCGTGGACGGGCAGAAAGAAGCGCGGGCGCACCAGATTGAGGATGAGCTTGAGCTCCTCCTGGCTGGCGTGGCCCGACACGTGAACCGGAGGCGTGGTGGTGCCGTAGATAGTCTCCGCCCCGCGCCGCGCAAAATGGTTCAGCATCCGGAAGATCGGCTTCTCGTTGCCGGGGATGATGCGGGCACTGAGCACGACCGTGTCGCCCTTGCCCACGCTCAAATGACGGTGCGTATCCAGAGCGACGCGGGCCAGCGCCGACATGGGCTCGCCTTGGGTGCCGGAGACGAGCACGCAAACCTTCGATGGCGCAGATTCCATGATGTCCTGCGGACGCAGCAGCAAGCCATCGGGAATTTCGATCAAGCCCAGCGAGTGGCAGATCTCGGTGGTGCTGGTCATGCTGCGGCCGAGGATGGCCACTTTACGGCCGAACTGCTTAGCAATTTCAAAGATCTGCTGAATGCGCGGTACGGAGCTCGAAAAGCAAGAAATGATCAGACGCTTTTCCGCGTTCTTGAAAATTGATTCGAGCTTGGGGCGCACCGCTCGTTCGCTTTCGGTGTAGCCGGAGCGCTCGACGTTCGTCGAATCGGACAGTAGCAGCAGCACGCCCCGCTTGCCGTATTCGGCGAGCGTATGGAGATCGAAGGCTTCGTTGTCGATGGGCGAGGGGTCGACCTTGAAGTCGCCGGTGTGGATGATGACCCCCAGCGGCGTGGTGATCGCCAAAGCAAGGCAACACGGCATGGAGTGCGTGGCGTTGATGAACTCCACTTTGAACGGCCCCAGTTCGATCACTTGACGGGGCTTCACCGGGATCAGCTTAGCTTTGTCCTTAAGGTCGTGCTCTTCGAGCCGCCGGCTGACCATGGCCAGGGTGAGGGGGCTTGAGTAGACGGGAATATTCAGTTCGGCCAGGAGGAACGGGGTGGCACCGATGTGGTCCTCGTGACCGTGGGTGAGAATCAAGCCGCGAACGTGCTTGCGATTATCGAGGAGATAGGTGAAATCGGGAATGACGATGTCGACGCCCAGCATGTCGGAGTCGGGAAACATCATTCCGGCGTCGACGACAATAATATCGTCGCCGTATCGGATGGCATGACAGTTCATACCAAAGTCACCCAAGCCGCCGAGGGGGATGACTTGCAGCTTTTTATCGGCCATGTTCTTGGAAATAGATACCTTTATACCTTCAAGGTAGCATGAGCCAAGGTCCGATCATGCGCCAATCGGTGGAGGCGGTGGTGGGATGGTCCTTTTGAGTGCGCGGAGGCGGGGCGATTTTACTGGTTTTGGAGAGAGGGCGCGATGGGGGTCCGATGGTTTGAGGGCACTGGGGCGGTTCCCTCTTATCGATGGCTGAAGCTCAAGACCGTCCCAAAAAGGAAAACGGCTCGAGCCGGAAGGCTCGAGCCGCTAAGGTCCAAGGAGGAGGAAAAGTGACTAACGCTTGGCGCGTCGGCGGGCCACGATGCCCAGCGCGAGACAGGCTGAGCCCATGAGGAACATGGAACCGGGCTCAGGAACGCCGGTATCGCCACCGCTCGAACTGGAGCCACCGGGGAGAGCAGCCAAAGCATTCGAGACGTTGAATGAGCCATTGCCGAAGAGCTGATAGACCGTGAAACTTTGCGAGGAACCAATGCCGAGTGAGGCGATATTGAAAGCATAGCCAAAAGCCCGATCAGCAGCTGTACCGTTTACCAGGGTCGTCACGCAGCCAGCCGAGCTGCCTGAAATCAACGCATTCACACAAGCGCCGGTCATGTTTACGGTCGGCATAAAGCCGATCGACAAGCCCGCGTTATTCGAGGCAAGGACGGCATTCAGGCCAGTGAATTGAGCCTGAGCGTAGTTGAAGCCGCTCAAGGTACCTAAGCTATTGGTCGAGTTTGTGAGCGGCAGACCGCCGCCCGAATACGCATCGACGTCGTAGGCGGCGAAGCCACGGAAGTTCGCGAGGGTACTGGTTCCGTTGTTCTGCACGGTGTAAACTTCGCGAAGGACATCGGCGGCGATGAACTGGTAGGTCTTCGTCCACGTAACGTTGCCGAAGACACCCGAAAAGACTCCAGAAGTCGTGATCACGCCGCCCAACGAGGTGGCCGACGTCGTAGAGAAGTTCGGAGAAGGAGGCGAAGTACCAGCTCCACCAATGTAATTGGTGGCAAAGGTTGAGGTATCGCTACCAAGTTGGGCACCGCTGTCGTGAACGGCATCATACACGTCATACAGTTCGAACCCGAAGGCATTCAGCTTAGTGAGTTGGCCGGGATTGGCGGCATTGTTGGTGTTGTTATTGTTGGTGCCAGCGATCGCTCCCGTGCCATTCACGGTCACCGTCGTGCTGCCGGAAGTAATCGACGTCAGAAACGCCGCTTGAGCCATGGCTGAAACGCCTAGGGCCAAAATAGCAACTTTAAAGTTAATAAATTTCATGTGAGACCTGTTCCTCCTCAAAAGGGACCAAACGAACCATAATTGTCGTCCAGCCAAGTAATCGGCCGAACTCTATCTTATCTTTACCAAACAAAGCCAAAATGATCTGGAAGGCTTCGCCTCCCGGCATGGGCTCTTCTAACGAGAACCTCGCTGCCTGACCATCGCAAACAGTACTAAAACCATTGTTCTATGGGTCTGGAACTTTTGCCTATGTGAAGTGTAACGAATTCTCTTCGCGGAGGCAAGAGCAAATGATCAAAAAAAGACCTAGCAAAATCACTGAGTTACAGTAGAAAGAGCGGGGGCGCAAAGTAGGGTATACCCCCTACTCCCAAATGAGGGGAATGCCCGGGTGTAGTCTGAGGAGGATCTTAACAGCCGAGTGGAGGCGCGAAAGGTACTAGTTCGCTCGCCGCCCCCCGCCACCGCGGCTGCCGCCTCCATCAGAACCGCGGGAACTGCCGGAATTTCCACCATTTGAGCCGTTTCCGCCGCTATTTCCGCCACCGCCGTTTCCGCCACCGCGCATACCGCCGAAGCCGCCCGAATTAGAGTTGGGGGCATTACCCCCAGACGAACCAGACGAAGGTACGGAGCGGTACTGCGAGCTATTCTGCCCGGAGTCGCCACGGCTATTCCCCCGGCTGCGTCCCATATCTCCATTCTGGCTGGGCGACGAGGATCCACCTTGGGAGCCTGAACGCCAGCCTGGGCCCGAACTCGAATCGGAGCGATCGCGCAAAACGGGAGGATTTACCCGGATGGAATCCCCGCGATTGCTGGAGCCGGAGCGGTCACGATAACCGCCAGAGTTGCCGTCGCGGGTGGAATCCGGGTTTCTGGGCTGTTCGGCGGGCGAGTTTGAGCGTTGCCGGGAGTAGTCCCCGGGGTTGCCACCGCTGCGGCCGGTATCGCGAACCGAATCGCCGGCGCTGCCTCCATAGGCAGGCCCGGAATTCCCCCGGCCATATTCACGCCCCGAATCACGAACGGTGTCACCGACGGATCCGCGTGTCACGCCCGAGCCGGAAGAATTATCAGGCACCATAGGCTCGCCAGGCACTGTGGGCTCGCCAAAGCGACGCCATCCGCCACCGGAGCCTGCGGCACCAGCACCCGAAGAAGGCGTTCCCCTGCGAACGGAGGAGTCGACTTCCCGCCCGGAACCACCGGCATTGGGGGAGCCACTGGCATTTGGGGAGCCACCGCCGCGAACCGCTTCGCGGCCCGTTCCAGAGGAGTCACGACTGGAATCGGGGCGGGTGGAAGGCTCACCGAACCGGCGCCAGCCATTGCCTTCGGTTTGATTGGAGCGTTGACCCGAGTTATTGCCGCCACGGACGCCGTCGCCAGCGCTAACACCACCCGAGGCAGTCGACTGATCGCCTATCCGCCGCCAGCCGGTATCATTGCGCCCGTCATTCCGCCCGTCGTTGCGGCCGTCGTTCCGGCCGTCACGCATCCCCGAATCACCACGCACGGGAGCGTCAGAACGGGCACCGCGAATGGCCGTATCGCCGGCGGCAGCATCGCCGCGCGTGCCCCGGACTGGATTATCGCCGCGCATGCCACCACCGCTACCGCCAACCACATCGCTCGCGCCCCGGCCCACGCTCCCCGCGCCCGCACTCACCCCGCCGCCACGCACACCATTGCCAAAGGCGCGGGTGCCTTGCTCGACACCGCGCTGTTGGTCGGCGAACGGAATTCGTTCCTGGGCCACCGCCGGACGGCGATTGTGGAACGTGCCCTCATAGCCGGCGCGGGTACCCGCGTCACCCACGCGCCGATCGTTAAAGGCCAAGGACTCGCGAACTGGCGAGGCCGGCAATTGGCCCCGCATCAATCCCGCGTTGCGCAGGTTGGCGTCGCCTACCCCGTCGTAGCGCCCGCCGCCATTGCGGCCAAACTGCCCGGCGGCCACCCCGCGCGCCGCGCCATCCACCCGCGCATTGCGGTAGTTGTTGACGATGTTGTAATTGTTCACGACGCGAATATTGTTATAGATATTCGTGCGGTTGTGGCCATAGAAGCCCCGGCCATACCAGGGGTTGAAACGTTCAAACGGCGCGAGCGGCACCCAACCAAAGTTACCGAATCCGACGCCGGCATTGATGCCGCCAAAGCCAAACCAAGCCACCATCGCCGGACGCCACCAGGTGCGGTTCTGCCGCGCACCGGGGTACCAGCACCAGTTGCCGCCTTGATTGAACCAACTGCCGTAATGGAAGGGTGCCCAACCGAATTGGTCGTAGCTCACCCAGCTCCAACCGTAATAATCGAGCCACACCCAGCGGCCTTGGCTATAGGGCGACCAGCCGGCGGCGACGCGCGGCTGCCAAACGCGCCCATAAGGTGCGGAGTCCACCCAGCTTCCGTTGTGGTCGAGTTCCTCGGCTCCGACAATGTCATCGGCCAGGTATTGACGGCTCTCTGAACGGTCAAGCTCGCGATCGCGGCTCAGGTTGAAACGATCCCATTCGTCTTCGCGGAGCTCCGCAATGGTCTGGAATTCAGGATTGGCCTTGTCGCCACGCACCAGCGTGGTTTTGCCACGGCGAACACGCTCCACGCCACGCGGCGAGTAGATTTCGGCTTCACCCGTGCGAGCCGTCACTTCGGTGGTGCCGTCGGCATTCACCGTGATGCGGTAGTCACCGGGCTGGGTAGGACGCACACTGACGGAGGGCGTATTGATGTCGATGTCGGCGGCAGAGCCCTTGGACACATGCCAAGTGATGGTGCCGGCACCAAGCTCCACCGTATAGCGGCGATATTCAATTTCGGCCAGACGAAAATCGGCACCAGCGGAGACACGCACGCGATTGGCGGCGTCGAATTGGAGTTCGATGCGAGAGAGGGGTCCGGTGAGAACGCGATCCGGTGCCACCAGCGCGGCATTCACGGCGGCGGCGACCAAGTCGCCCGAGTCGCCACGACGCACGGACACGTCGCCCTTGATCAGGCTGACGCGCGCCACACCGCGACCAGGGACATCCTGAGCTTCCGGATTTTGAGACTCGTCGTTTTGCGAAACAGGAGCGTCGCCAGGGAAAGGCTGATTTTGCGCCCAAACTCCGGTTTGCGCCCACAACACCCCCCACAAAACGAAGCCATTTCGAAACAAGGTTGTCATGATCATGTCCTTCCCGACTCATCTCAGTGCAATTGGTCAGCCAAATGCTAACTAGAAGATTCGAGGACAGTTGCGCTAAGATGAGCAAGCATGCCAGTGGTTGAAAAGCACCAGGTTGGTTTGAACCGCGCATTGGTGGCCGGTTTCGGTCCGGCGCTGCTGCTGCTGATTACGTCCTGTTTCTACTGGAAGCTGATCGCGACTGACCAATACACGTGGCTCGATTCGCCCGATTTGGCCTATCAAGTCTTACCCTGGTGGAATTATCAGGCCCGGGAGTGGCACGCGGGCCGCCTGCCGCTGTGGGAGCCCAACCAGTGGGGCGGCCAACCGCTAGTTGGACAAATGCAGCCGGGCGCGGCCTACCCTCCGAACTGGCTGCTGTTCTCGACGCCGTTGCGGGATGGCAAACTGCGTCTGGGCTATTTGCACTGGTATTTTATTTTTTATCACTGGCTCGCCGCCCTCAATTGCTATTTTTTCTGTCGTTATCTATGCCGCTCACGCGCCGCCGCCGTTTTTGGGGGCTGTTTGTTCGCCTTCGGGGCGGCCGTAGGTAATATTGACTGGCCGCAGATGGTGAATGGCGCGATCTGGATGCCGCTCGTCTTTCTCAACTTATTGAAAGTGCGCGATGAACCGGAGCGCATGAACCGCCACGCCGCCTGGGCAGGCTTATGGTTAGGCCTATCCTGGCTGGCCGGACATCACCAAATTCCGACCTTCGTCACCTATGCCGCTTTGGCCACGTGGGGTTGGATCGCTTTCGCCGAAAATCGGAATTGGCGCCAGTATATTAGGCCATTCCTACTTTTTGTCTCGGTACTGGGGTTAATTTCGGCACTGCAGACCGTACCGGCGGCCGAATATGGTCCGTTGGCGCGGCGCTGGGTGGGGATGCCGGATGCGGCGGGCTGGAAGACGAAGATTTCCTACCACGTGCATGAGCTTTATTCCCTTTTCCCGATCTCGCTGCTGGGGATGCTGGTGCCGGGCATGAATCGCAGCTTCTCGCCCTTTGTGGGCGCGGTGGGTTTGACGATGGCGATGTTGGGTCTGGTAGCGGGGTGGCGCAGGGATGGGCGGGTCAGGTGGCTGCTGGGATTGGGGTTGTTCGGCGTGTTGATGTCGTTGGGTCCGCACAGCCTGTTACACGGGGTGATGTATGCCTGGGCACCGCTGGTGGATAAAGCACGATCCCCGGGTATGGCGATCGCGCTGTTTGGTTTTGCCATCGCGGCGCTGGCGGCGGTGGGGGTGGATCGGCTGAGGCTCGCCGAACGCTGGATTTGCGCATGCCGCCGTGGTTTGCTGTGGCTTGCAGTGCTGATTGGGGCGGTCTTTTTCGTGACTGCTTTGGTGCGGGGCAAAGAGTCATTTACGGATGAACGCGCGATGGTGACGGCGTTAGTGGCCCTGCTGCTGGCAGGCTTGTTCACCTGCCACCGGACAGGGCAACTGACCCCACGGCATTTTGCCGCGTGCGTGTTGGGCCTGAGCCTGCTGGAACTGGGCAATTCCAGCGGCTATGATTTACCGAACGTAAATCATCCGCATAGTGAACGGATCTTTTCGCAGACCCAGGAACATGACGACGTCGCGGCTTACTTGCGGCAATTGACGGAACCGGTGCGGGTGGAGGTGGACAACAAAGTCATCCCCTACAATTTTGGCGATTGGCATGGGATTTCGCACTACGGCGGGTACTTGGCCAGCTTGACCGAGAATCTCGTCGCCATGGACCGGTTTTCGGTGGCGGGCCGCGAGATTTTCGCCGTCACGCACTTCGTCGGGCAGACGGCGCGCGATGCGAACGAGGCTTTGGTATTCCGGGGCCGCGCCGGGGTGAATGTGTACCGGCGGGCCGGCGACCATCCCCGGGTGTGGACCGTCCACACCATTCTCCCGGTGGAAGCGAGCGCCTTGCGAGCGGCGATGGATCGCATGAGCGAAGCGCAGGTACACCAAGCGGTAATATTAGCCGGACCGGCACCGGTGCGCCCTCCTGCAGGCCAAAATTGTGGGGAGGATCGGGCGAGGATCCGGAATTATGAACCATCCCGGGTGGTGGTGGCGGCACGCATGGGTTGCGCGGGAGTGCTGATTCTGGGCGACACTCACTTTCCAGGATGGCAGGTCTCCGTGGACGGGAAGCCGGCGGAATTGCTGGCGGCGTATGGCGTGGTACGAGGGGTGGCGGTGCCGGCGGGCGAACACGAAATCTCGTTTCAATACCGGCCAAGATCGGTGCAGTTAGGGGCGGCCATGACGTTGGGCGGTCTGCTGTTGGTGCTGGCCGTGACGTACGGGAACCGGAAACGGCCTCACTTGAGCGTCTGACCGGTCGCCGGCCTGGCCACTGACCGGCGTAAGTAAGTTCTCGAACACCGCGCCGCCGGGGAGCGTTACTTTTTCGTACTTAGCCTAGGCGGGGACTTTGCTCGGCCTCGCTGTGCTCTCCGCGCTCTGCAGCCTCTCCGGCCCGGGGGCTTACTCCCCCGTGCGCCCTCCGTGCGGGACACCGGCGAAGCATGGGAACGATTCCTCCGGGTTAGGGGGCATTCAAGCGCCCTCCTACTTTGGATAACGCCGTCGCGCGTCAAACACTCTCACACTATGTCGACATTCCCCCCTTTTCTCTCCAGCGTTCGAATTGCCCCCGCGTTCTTCAGCTAAACTTCAAGTGAGGATCAACCTGCACCCCGCCCGGCAGGCATACTCGCTGATACCTTTCGGAATTATGCCCCTTCTTGGGGAAGGAAAACCTTCTAGATGCAACTTCGAGCCATTCTCGCCCTGTTGACGAGCGCTGCGGTACCCGCTTCCGGTGCCGCCAAACTTCCTTTGGACCAGCAGTTCCAGCAAAACGTGCGGCCCTTTCTGGCCAAACACTGTACCGGATGCCATAGCGGCGCGACGCCCGCCGCGCAGCTCGATTTGAAAGCCTATACCGCCCTGGACGCGGTGACCCGCGACTATCCGCGTTGGGCGCTGGTGATGGAGCGGCTGGAGGCGAAAGACATGCCTCCCAAACCTATGGCTGCGCCTCCCACCGAAGCGAGCCATCAGGTGATCGACTTCATCCAGGCCGTGCGCACGGCGGAAATCAGGAAATCAGCGGGCGACCCGGGTATGGTTACCGCGCGCCGGTTAAACAATGCCGAGTATAACTATTCCATCCGCGACCTGACTGGCCACGATATGCAGGTGACGCGCGAGTTTCCCGTTGACCCGGCCAATCCGGCCGGTTTCGACAATTCCGGCGAATCGCTCACCATGTCCTCCGCCTTGTTGAATAAGTACCTGCAAGCTGCCCGCGAAGTGGCTAACCACTTAGTGCTCTCGCCCCAGACCATTGATTTTTCGCCGCATCCGATGTTAGTCGAGACCGACCGTGAAAAATACTCCATTCAGCGCATTGTCGGCTTCTACTTCCGGCAGCCCACCAAATATGCGGATTATTTCCAGGCGGCTTGGCGTTTCAAGCATCGGGTGGCGTTGGGCAAGCCGGGTGCGACGTTGGTGACGCTGGCCGCCGAGGCGAAGGTGAGCCCCAAGTATCTGCAGACTATCTGGCAGCTGCTGGGTGAATCAGGCGCGTTGGGCCCGGTGCTGACGCTACAAAAACAGTGGTTGGCATTGCCCGCGCCAGAGGGGGCGCAGCCGCCGGAAGGCCTCGTCGCGAAGTGCACCACGATGCAGGATTTTGTGGTGAAAATTCGCGACCACACGGCGATGCAATTCGCCGCGCCGAAAGTGACAGGCATACCTGCCGGGTCACAGCCGCTGCTGAACTGGAAACTGCGCGAGTACGCGGCGCATCGGCGAGAGAGCGACCCGCAGAGTCTTCGCAACGACACCGATCCGGCCCCGGCGGTACCCACCATTCCGCGCTATCCCGGGCTGCACCAGGAAGCGGCACCCCGCTGGGCGGCCCTCTCCGCGAAAGCGCGCGCCGGGGATCTGGATCTCGTCGTGCCGGCAGCGCAGCGTCCACAATACGAAGCGGCGTTTGCCCGCTTCGCGGCCGTTTTCCCCGATAAGTTCTACATCACCGAGCGCGGCCGTTATTTTCCGGATGATTCTGAAGACAAAGGCCGTCTGCTGAGCGCGGGCTATCACAGCGTGGTGGGCTTCTTCCGCGATGACACGCCGCTGATGGAACTGATCCTGGATGAAAAGGGCAAGCGTGAAATCAATCGCCTGTGGGACGAATTCGACTACATCGCCAACTTTACTGACCGGACATGGACGCAATACTTCTTCAACCAAAGTGGCGAAGTGCAAGGTAAGGGTGCCGAATCTGCCTCCGAACGCCCGGCCAATCACGCGATCACCGATACCGAAGTGATTCTGGCCATGCGGGATGCTTATCTGGCGAAGGCGGCGGCTGACCCTACCAGGGATCCGGTGGCTCCGGTGGCGATTCGCGATCACTACGAGCGCATCGATGCCACCCTGCGAAATATTGAAAAAGAGCGGCAATTGGCCGAGCCGAAGCACCTCGAAGCGCTGGTAAAGTTCGCCACTCGCGCTTACCGGCGTCCGCTGGCTGCGGCGGAGCGCGACGATCTGTTGTCTTTTTACCGCTTACTGCGAACCAAGAAAGAACTCTCGCATGAAGACGCGATCCGCGATGCCGTGGTGAGCGTGCTGATGTCGCCCGATTTTCTCTATCTACAAAATATTGCCGCCGTGCCCGTCAGCCGGATGGTGGCTGTCAGCCAAGTGGCCAGCCGGCCGCTATCCAGTTACGCTTTGGCCAGCCGGTTGAGTTACTTTCTGTGGGCCAGCCTTCCCGATGAGGAGTTATTGGGGCACGCCGCCGCCGGCGATCTGCAACGGCCCGGCGTTTTGTTAGGGCAGACCCGCCGCATGTTGAAAGACGCGCGCGTCCGCGGATTGGCCACCGAGTTCACCGGCAACTGGCTCACCTTCCGGCAGTTTGAGAAAAATAACTCGGTGGATCGCGAGCGCTTTCCTACCTTCAACAACGAATTGCGCGAAGCAATGTTTCAGGAACCTATCCGCCTGATTGAGGATGCGATTTATGCCAATCGCTCCGCCTTAGATCTTATTTATGGCAATTACACTTTTGTCAATCCGGTGCTGGCCAAACATTACGGCATGCCGGCTGTAACTGGCGACGCCAAGAGCTGGGTGCGCGTGGATGACGCGGCGCGTCATGGGCGCGGCGGCTTGTTGCCGATGGCGGTGTTTCTGACGCAGAACTCTCCGGGGCTGAGGACGAGCCCGGTGAAGCGCGGAAATTGGGTGGTGCAACGGTTACTGGGCGAGATTGTCCCACCGCCGCCCGCCGTGGTTCCGGAGTTGCCGAACGATGAAGCGACGTCGGAGTTGCCGGTCCGCGCGATGCTGGCCAAGCACCGCGAAAACGCTATGTGCTCGTCCTGCCACTCGCGCATCGATTCGTTTGGGCTGGCGTTCGAAGGTTACAGTCCGGTAGGGACGGCCAGGACGAAAGACCTCGCCGGCCGCCTGGTGGACACGTTAGTGAACTACCCCGGCGGCGACACGGGCACGGGCGTGCCGGGGCTGCAAACATTCATCCGCGAACATCGCCAGAAGGAATTCGTCGCCAACCTGAGCCGTAAGTTACTCGCGTACGCGCTCAACCGTTCGCTGCAACTCTCCGACGAGACGACGGTGGAACTCATGGAGACGCGAGCCGCGGCCAAGGATTATCGCTTTAATACGCTGGTGGAGACGATTGTGACGAGTCCCCAATTCTTGAACCGGCGAGTCGTCCCGGTACCGGTACTGGGGCCGGTAGCCGATTCGAAAAAGGCGAAAAGCTGAATTAACGGCTCAAGGACGCGACTTTGGCGCGATCCTCGTCCGCGCCTTTCTTGTCGCCCATGCGGCCCTTGAGCCCCGCGCGCGTCAGATAGGCATTGGCGTATTGCGGCTTTAGTTCAATCGCGAAATCCAAGTCCGCGAGCGCTTTCGGATACTGGCGCATCAGCATGTAGGCGAAGCCCCGGGCATTCAATGCCTGGGCATGTTTCGGATCGAGCTGAAGCGCCTCAGTGAGCGCATCGACGGCCTTCTGATAACTGCCTTCTTGAATGAGTTTGCGGCCCAAGGCGTTGTAACCTTCAGCGTTCAGTGCGGCCGTCCCGGGTACAACGGCACTTGGCGCATTCGCTGGTGGCTTCGGGGGCGCGACCACGGCGACCTTCACCGGCGGCACAGGAGCCGGCACGACCTCAGCCGGAGCCGGTGTCTCGACGACGGCAGGGGCCGGCACCACGGGCGCTTTCGCTGCCGCCAACCGGTTTTCTGCCATCTCGAGCAATGGCTGCGCTTCCGCCAATCCTGGCTTCAGCCGCAAAGCCTCCTTCAAGTCATTCCGTGCCCGCTCAAAATCTCCCAATAGATAGTGCGCACTACCCCGCGCATAAAATGCTTCGGCGTAATTCGGATTTACCCGGATCGCCTCGCTGCGGTCGGCCAGGCCCTTCTCGTGGTCGCCGAGTAAGTGGTAAGTGCCGCCGCGGATGACATACAACTCCGCATCCCGCGGATCCAGTTTCAAAGCTGCGGTCCGGTCGGCCAACGCCCGGTCCAGCTCTTTTAATTCCACAAAGCTCGTGGCCCGCGCCAGATAGGTAAACTTATTGTTCGGCTCCAGCCGGATGGCGGCGCTAAAATCTGCCACGGCCGCCGCGTGCTGGCCTAAGCGTTGTTGGGCCGCGCCTCGCAGCGTGTAAGCTTTGTCCGATTCCGGCCGTAACTTCAATACGGCGCTCAGGTCTGAAATCGACTTTTCAAAATTACCTAATTGCCCGTAAGCATAACCGCGCTCCATGGTGGCTTCCCAGTAGTCCGGCTTCAAGGCGATTGCGCGGTCATAATCTTCCACCGCGTCACGGTACTTACCCTGTAGCGCCAACGCCACGCCACGATCTTTGTAAGGTGACGGATTATCCAGCCGTAACTTGATGCCTTTGGTGAGGTCGTCAATGCCGTTCTGAAGTTGGCCCAATTTTACATATTCCACGCCACGCGCATTGTAAGTTTGCGCCTTCTCCATGCCGCCGCCGATCGCCCGGGTGTAGTCGGCCACTGCCTTCGCCGGCTGGCCGATTGCCGCGTTGACGTCGCCGCGCAACAGCCACGCTTCGGCGTCGTTCGGATTTAAGGTGAGAGCCTGGTCCAAGTCGGCCAGCGCGTCCGGCAGCCGGTTTAGCATCATCCGCAAACGGCCCCGGGCTCGCCACGCGTTGGGGTTCGCCGCGCCCAGCGCCACCGCTTCGCTATAGGCCGCTTCCGCCTCGGCGTCCTTGCCTTCCGACTCAAAGCGCTCCCCGGACTCCAAAAAACGCTTCGCCCGGCCCGCGTCCTGCTTCGGCGGCGCTTTTTGCGCCCGCAAAATTGCCGTCCCGCCCACGGCGCAGAGTACTAGAAAAAGCAGCCCAATTCGCCTGTTCATTTAGTCCTCATGGTACCATCCGCATTCAATACCAGACGCTGTCCACGCCACTCCACGGTGTTAAATATCGCCCCCGTTAACCACACCGCGAAGGCGAAACAATCCCACAACGGCGCGAGTACCCAGCCTCGCCGGGCCACGCGGCTTTCGAGCACCAAGACCCCCGTCGCATAAGCGCTCGCCCACCGCGCCAGAGCGATGGCCAAAGCCAGAAACGGTGCCCCGCCACCCAGACAGAGCAATATCCAAATGCCCGCATGCGTGACGGGCAGTCCCCAATAGCCGTCGCCTCGCGATACGCGAATCGTCCGCGCCCAGCGCAACTGATGTTTCCAAACGCCGCGCCAGGTGTCCTCCCCGAGTGTCGTCTCCACCACGGTTCGCGATAGCTCAACCCGCTGGCCCAACTGCGTGATGTGCCGGGCTAACTGGTAGTCGTCAGCCAGATAATTTTCCAGCGTCTCAAAGCCACCGATCGCCGCCAGGTCCCGTGCCCGGAATACGAGCGTCGAGCCCAAGCCGAACTCCTTCACGCCCACCAGCGGAGCCACCAATACGCCGGCCGCAAAATCGACGGCGATCCCCAACGCCTCCCACCGCCCGGCCCAGGTTCCCGCCCGTGCCCGATAGAGACAAGTCACCACTCCTACTTCGGGCGAGGCCAAAGGCGCTGTCACTTCGCGCAGGTAGCCGGGCGGGACGGCAATGTCGCTGTCGTTCACCAGCCAAAGCGGATGCCGCGCCTGCTTGGCAATCTCCACTAACGCCGCCACTTTGCCATTCGGTGCCAGCCGCCGCACCAGAAACCACTCGATGCGCAAGGCAGGGAACTCGGCTTTCAGCCGCTCGATTTCCACCAGCGAAGGGTCCGCTGGATCGGTGACGCCAAACAGCATTTCAAAGCCCGGCGCATACTCCTGCAAGGCGTGCCCGCGGATCGCTTCGTAGAACCCCGGATCCAGCCCCCGCACCGGCTTCAGAATGGACACGGGCCCGGGGAAAGTTGGCACCGCGGGCCGTCGCACGAATTGCCGTAGCGCGGCCCACAACGCCACCGAATGATAGCCGATCGTCGCTACCGCGCCCGCCGCCAATAGCCAGAACATCATGCGGCTAACAACCAGACGCCCGCCGCTACCAACCCCGCGCCCGCCCAGCGCGCCCGCCCTACCCGCTCGCCCAAAAAATAGCGTGCCACAAATGTCTCAATCACCAAACTCGCGGCAGTCGCCGGCACGGCAAAGCTCAAGTCGGCCACTTCCAGCAGCTTCAAGAAACAGAAGAACGACGACGCCATGAATCCGATCGACGCCAGTAAGTACCGCCGGCCGAACATCGCGAGCCACACGCGGGCGAGACGCCCCGGCCGAAAATCCGCAATCGCGCCGTGCCGCTTCATCTCGGTGCTCTGCAGAACATCGGCCCCCACGGTCGACACCACCACGCCCCCCACCAGCAGCCACGTCACAACGCGCCCTTGGGAACCGTGCGCCCCACCAACATCGAACCGGCAGTAATGAGCGCAATTCCCATCGCGCGCGGCGCGGAGATCGACTCGTGCAGAAACAGCCAGCCGGCGAGCGCGCTGAGCGCATAGCCAATCGACGTCACCGGCAGCACGTAGCTTAGATCCGCCAACGACAGCAGCGTGATGCGCGTCAGGGTCCAGAAAATCAGCAGGGCAATGCCGAGGATGACGAATGGGTTCAGCAGCGCGCTCAACATCCCTTCGCCGACCAAGCGGTGTTTCATCCCCCAACTCATCGAGAAATTGCCCACCACGTTCGCCAGAACTACCACCGCCGCCAATAAAGGAATCCGCAAGCTTTCAGTATACGGAACCCTTTCGCGGCGATTCGCGTAATACTGCACGTATGACCGCGCTTGAAATACTTGGTATCGCCGCCAGCCTCTCGCTTCTGGCGGGTTGGCGGCTCTATGCGACCGTCCTGGCCGTCGGCCTCGCCCTCCGCTTCGATTGGTGGCATCTCCCCAGCCAACTCACCAACCTGAGCGTCGTCTCCCACACCTGGATCCTCGCCGTGGCCGCCATCGGCTTCGTCTGCGAATTCTTCGCCGACAAAATCCCCTGGCTCGACTCCATCTGGGACGGCATCCACACCTTCATCCGCCCCATCGGCGGAGCGCTGCTGGCTTTCAGCCTGATCTCGCCGGCTGACCCCAAGATGCAAGTCATCTTCTTCCTTTTGGGCGGCGGCATGGCGTTGCTGAGCCACACGACGAAGACGGGCACGCGGCTGATCGTCAACCAAAGTCCGGAACCCGTGTCGAATGTCGTGGTCAGCCTGGCCGAAGACACCGTCGTCGCCACCGGACTCTGGCTCACCATGGCCCACCCGCTGATCGTCACCGCTGTGGCGCTGGTGGCGGTGGTGCTATGCGTAGTCGTGATCCGGCTGGCGTGGGGTTTGCTGCGCAAGCAAGGCACTCTAATCAGCAACTTCTTCGCGCCATCGGCCACGCCGTAGCCGGGAGCCGTAGCCGGGAGATGGCGTCGAGATACCCCAACCGCCATCTTGATCGGCTCACACCCGACTCAAGGTAGATGTTTAGTAATGTATTCCAGCCATGCTGATTGACCAAGAACGGCAAGCCGATGGTCCGTCTGGGCCTGATCAAATGCAACGAAACCACTGCGTCCAGTTGGGCGTGGTCAGGATCGCAAGAAATCCTCCGGACTAACGGAGGCTTGCTTCAAGATTGCGCGCAGCGTGCCTTCGGGCATGTCGCCAGGATGATTCGGTATCGTCGTGTAGCGATTCGTCAGGGCGTTGAACCAGATTTCATGACTGCCGGCGGCTTGACGATCAAATTCAAAATCGCACGCCCTTAGTTTCCGGACGATCTCGCGATAGCGGAAACCAGCCAGCCGACCGATTTCACGCGGCAACCACGATGGTGTAATCTCGCCGCTCCGCAGTGGTCGGCAAATTAGGTACCCCGTCGCGCTCGCGTCTAGCCTCAATCAGCTTCCGGGCCACATCCCGAGCGATGTCCAGCGCCTCGGCTACGGTGCGGCCTTGCGCCACCAAGCCATTCAATTCCTCGGAAGTGGCCAGAAATAGTCCGTCGGGCAATTCTTCAATTTGAATCTGAATCGCTAACTCCATCAACTTCGATCCTACACCCTCAAGTGGCGCTGCCGGCGGGGGACTCGCGGCGTAGTTCGCGTAAACTGAGTCCACGGCTATGGGCGGGTTAAAAACCTACACCAATCTCTTCGGGGCGTGCCTGACGAAATACGCCTCGTCGGGCGTGGCCGCCGCCATCGCCGGAACTGCGGCTGCTACCGGCTCGCCGGAAATCACCGCGGCAGCAGCAATCGGCGCAGCTCTCGAAGTCGCCAACGGCGTCTTAACCAACTTGGGCAATTCCATGATCTGGGCCTGCAAAATCGACCCCGTCACCCGCCATCGGGTCGGCGATGCCTTCGAGATCCGCATGTTCCGCGGCGCTCGCCGTTCCATGATGCCCTTCAGTAATTCCGGCGTGACCCGCCCCGCCGTCGCCCGCGACAAAATCGTCTTCCCCCTAGGCGAGGAAACCGGCAACATCTGGACCACGAAACTACCCACCCCGCAAAAGCCATAAACAGAGTCGCCACCAACTGCTATACTGCAAACCAATCCAAACCCCATGACCGGCCGCACCCTCACCCACTATCAGATCCTGGACGCCCTAGGCTCCGGCGGCATGGGCGAAGTCTACAAAGCTCGCGACACCCGCCTCAACCGCTTCGTCGCCATCAAAGTCCTCCGCAGCGACCTCGTCGCAAACGCCAGCCGCAAACAACGCTTCATCCAGGAAGCCCAATCCGCCTCCGCCCTCAACCACC